>NZ_JACGTN010000019.1:0-151929 GCF_014763005.1 Stenotrophomonas sp. Br8
GGATGCCGCGGCCAAGCCCCCAGGGATGGGTTTACGGCGTCTCCCGCAACCGGACCCACCCCGCCATCCCGCAGGAAATCCGCTTCTGCTTCGGCTGTTGTTGCTCCAGCTTGCAGCAGGTGCAGGGCTGCAAGCCCTGCCGACCAACACCCTCCTTACGAACGACTGACGTGACGCTCATGCGCTATGCGCGAGGCTGTCCGCTTGGTGTTCGAGTGGAGGTGGCAACGGTGCACTGGGAAAGCGCACAGGCCTATGCATGGCCGTTGGGATTGGCAGTGTTGGTGGGTGGCATCGGCGCGTGGTTGATCCTGTGGATCTACCATCGGCTGAAAGGACGTGATCGTCGCCGCGCGCGCATCGGTCGTGTGCTCGGGCTGCCGATGGCCACCGCATGGCCGTTGCTGCTGCTGATTCCCGCGCTGCAGTCCACGCCATTGCCGGAACACACGCTCGATCAACTGCTGCGCGTGCTGCACATTGCTCTGACCGCCTGCTTCATCTGGCTGCTGGTGCGCGGCGTTGCTGCGGGCGAGCGCGCGATCCTGCGCAGCCATCCGATTGATGTCTCGGACAACCTCGAAGCGCGCCGCATCCAGACCCAGACGCGGGTGCTCAGCCGCGTGCTGATGGGCGGCATCATCGTGCTCGGCGCGTCGCTGGTGCTGCTGACCTTCCCGATGGTGCAGAAGATCGGCACCGCACTGCTGGCGTCGGCGGGCCTGATCGGCCTGGTGGCGGGTATCGCTGCCAAACCGGTGTTCGGCAATCTGATCGCCGGCCTGCAGATCGCGGTGACACAGCCGATCCGGCTCGATGACGTGGTGATCGTCGAAGGCGAATGGGGGCGCGTCGAGGAAATCGGCAGCAGCTATGTGGTGGTGCGCATCTGGGATGAGCGGCGGATGGTGGTGCCGCTGACATGGTTCATCGAGCATCCATTCCAGAACTGGACGCGACGCAGTGCCGACCTGCTGGGAACGGCTTTCCTGTGGCTGGACTACCGTGCGCCGATCGCGGCGATACGTGCCGAGCTGGAACGCATCTGCCAGGGCCAGCCGCTGTGGGATGGACGGGTGTGCGTGACCCAAGTGACCGAAACCAGCGAGCGCGCGATCCAGGTACGGCTGCTGGTCAGTGCGCGCAGTTCCGGTGATGCGTTCGATCTGCGCTGCCTGGTGCGCGAGCGCATGCTGGATTTCCTCGCGCGCGAGCATCCGCAATCGCTGCCGCAGGTGCGCGCGCGCCTGCAGCGGGACGATGAGCTGGATATGCCGCGGATGCGGGGTGCAGGCAGCGCCGATGTGCGCTCGCCGGGTGCGGAGGATGGTGAGGCGGCGATCGCGCCGGTGGAGCCGGGCCAGCCTCTGTAGAGCCGAGCCATGCTCGGCTGCTTTCGATTTTCCGGTGAAGCCGAGCGTGGGCTCGGCTCTACAGAAACACGATCAGGGATCGCCGGATTCGATCAATGCATCGGTATCGAAGTGCGGCGGACGCCTGGCGCGCGTGCGCTGCTCATACGCGTAGGCCATCTCGATCAACTTCGGTTCGCTCCACGCCGTGCCCATGAACAACAGCCCCGCGGGCAGGCCATCGATCTGGCCCATCGGCACGCTCAGGCTGGGGTAGCCGGCGACGGCGGCGACACTGTAGCTCTCGCCGGGGAAGTCATCCCCCGTGCTGCGCAGGGGCCAGGCCACGCCGGTTGTCGGTGCGACCAGCGCATCCAGCTTCTGCGATGCCAATACGGCGTCGATGCCTTCCGGGCCCGCCAGTCGCCGCGCATCGCTGCGCGCGCGGATGTACACGGGATCGCCCAGGCCAGGGGTCGCCTCGGCCTCCTGCAGCAGCTCCTGGCCGAACAGGCCCAGTTCCTGGCCCTTGTGTGCCTCGTTGAAGGCGATCAGCCCGGCCAGGCTGCGCAGTGGTGCCTGGTAGGTGTTGAGGTAGCGCTCCAGTCCGGCCTTGAATTCGTACAGCAGGACGATGCGCTCGGCATCGGCCCAGGCGCCCTGGTTGGGCAGTTCCACCGGCACCACCACGGCGCCGGCGCGGCGCAGCTCGGCGACCGCCTGCTCAACCAGCGGCGGCATCCCGCGATACTTCAGCAGTGGTGTCTGCAGCAGGCCGATGCGCTTGCCACGCAGTCCCTGCGGATCCAGTCGTGCGGTGTAGTCGTAGACGGCGCGGCCGGGCATGGTCGCGGTGGCGGGATCGGCATCATCGCGGCCGGCGATGGCGGTCAGCACGGCGGCGGCGTCCGCGACGCTGCGGGTCATCGGGCCCGCAGTGTCCTGGCTGAAGGAGATCGGGATGATGCCTTCGCGGCTGACCAGGCCGACGGTCGGTTTCAGGCCGACCACGCCGTTGACCGCCGCGGGGCAGACGATGCTGCCATCGGTTTCGGTGCCGATGGCCACGCTGGCCAGGTTGGCGGCCACGGCCACCGCGCTGCCGCTGCTGGAGCCACAGGGCGAATGACTGAGGCGGTAGGGATTGCGGGTCTGCCCCCCGCGCGCGCTCCAGCCAGAGATCGAGTCGTTGCCACGGAAGTTGGCCCACTCGCTGAGGTTGGTCTTGCCCAGTACCACCGCGCCCGCTTCGCGCAGGCGTCGCACCAGGTAGGCATCGTCGGGGCGGAAGCTCTGCAGGGCGAGGGAGCCGGCACTGGTGGCCATTGGCGCGGCGTTGATGTTGTCCTTCAGCAGGATCGGGATGCCATGCAGCGGTCCGCGCAGGCGGCCGTTACGGCGCTCGCGATCACGCTCTGCAGCTTCCTTCAGGGCATCCGGATTGAGCTCGATCACCGCGCGCAGGCGCGGGCCGGCGCGGTCCAGTGTGGCGATGCGCTTGAGGTAAGCGTGAGTGAGGGTGGTGCTGTCCAGTTCGCCGGCGACCATGCGTGCCTGCAGGTCGGAGACTTCGGTCTCGGCGTAGGGGAAGGGCACGTTGCTGCTACCCGGTTCGGCAGCGTGGGCGCTGGACGTGGCCGGGCTGCAGCCAGCAGCAAACACCGCAGGCAGTGCGGCGATCAGACAGGAAAGGAGGGGCGGCAAGGACAGGCGCATGGGGCAGCTTCGACGGCTCCGATCCCCAGTGTAGCGGCTGCTCAGCGGCGGCGCTTGCGCAGGTCGCGCGCCAGCACGTAGACGACGATCAGGTTGATCGCCAGCACGGTCCACGAGGCCCAGCCGGGATGGCGGACGATCGCGTAGATATCGAAGGGCAGGTAGATGGAGGCGGTCAGGCAGCCCAGCCAGGAGGCCCATGCCTTGGCTTTCCACAGACCCCAGGCTTCGACCAGGTGCAGCAGGCCGTAGCCGATCATCGCCGCTGCGGCCAGGTGCACCGCGTCGGGACTGATTGCATTCAACAGCGAGGGCAGGGTGCCGTGATCCGGGTCCAGGCTGAAACGCCGGATCAGGGCATTGACGCCGTCGCGAAGCGGCTGCGGACCGAGGATTTCCAGCCCGGTAGCCGCCAACAACGCCAGCATCGCCTTGCTCGCTTCGAGCAAGGCGATGACGTGGAGGCCCGGATGCCGATGCGGATCCGGGTTGTAGCCGTTCTGGCTCACGGTTCGCTGGATCAGCCGCCGCGCGAGTTCTTCTTGCGGTCGCTTTCGGTCAGGAACTTCTTGCGCAGACGGATCTCCTTCGGGGTGATCTCGACCAGCTCGTCGTCTTCGATGAAGTCCAGGGCCTGTTCCAGCGAGTACTTGATCGCCGGGGTCAGCTGGATCGCATCGTCCTTGCCCGAAGCGCGCATGTTGGTCAGCGGCTTGGTCTTGATCGCGTTGACGGTCAGGTCGTTGTCCTTGGAGTGGATGCCGACCAGCTGACCTTCATACACGTTGTCGCCTTCAGCAGCGAACAGCTTGCCGCGTTCCTGCAGCGGGCCGAGCGAGTACGCCGGGGTGGTACCCGGGGCATTGGCGATCATCACACCGTTGATGCGCTTGGCGATGGCGCCCTGTTCCTTCGGGCCGTAATGGTCGAACACGTGGAACAGCAGGCCCGAACCCTGGGTGAGGGTCTTGAACTCGTTCTGGAAGCCGATCAGGCCACGGGCCGGGATCTGGTATTCCAGGCGCACACGGCCCTTGCCGTCCGATTCCATGTTCTTCAGCTGGCCCTTGCGGGTGCCCAGCTTTTCCATCACGCCGCCCTGGTGGACTTCTTCGATATCCACCACCAGCTGCTCGATCGGCTCCATGGCCTGGCCGTCGATCTGCTTGATGATCACTTCCGGGCGCGACACTGCCAGTTCGTAGCCTTCACGACGCATGTTCTCGATCAGCACCGACAGGTGCAGTTCGCCACGGCCGGAGACCAGGAACTTGTCGGCGTCTTCCAGCTGTTCGACCTTCAGGGCCACGTTGTGGACCTGCTCGCGATCCAGACGGTCCTTGATCTGGCGGCTGGTCAGGAACTTGCCACCGGACAGGTCCTTGTTGCCGGCGAACGGCGAGTTGTTGACCTGGAAGGTCATCGAGATGGTCGGCTCGTCGACGGTCAGTGCCGGCAGCGCTTCCGGGGTTTCCGGATGGCACAGCGTGTCGGAGATGGTCAGTTCCGGAATACCGGAGATGGCGACGATGTCGCCGGCTTCGGCGGTGTCCTGCTCGATGCGCTCCAGGCCCAGGAAGCCCAGCACCTGCGCGACCTTGCCGTTGCGCTTCTTGCCTTCACGGTCGATCACCGCGACCTGCATGTTCTTCTTCAGGGTGCCGCGCTGGATGCGGCCGATGCCGATCACGCCCACGAAGTTGTTGTAGTCCAGCTGGCTGATGCGCATCTGGAACGGACCTTCCGGGTCCACTTCCGGCTTCGGTGCGTGCTGCATGATCGCTTCGTACAGCGGGGTCATGTCGCCGTCGCGCACGGTGTCTTCCAGGCCGGCGTAGCCGTTCAGGGCCGAGGCGTAGACGATCGGGAAGTCGAGCTGCTCATTGGTGGCGCCGAGCTTGTCGAACAGGTCGAAGACCTGGTCGATCACCCACTCCGGACGCGAGCCCGGACGGTCGACCTTGTTGACCACGACGATCGGCTTGAAGCCCATCGCGAAGGCCTTCTGGGTGACGAAGCGGGTCTGCGGCATCGGGCCGTCCATCGCGTCGACCAGGATCAGCACGGTGTCGACCATCGACAGCACGCGCTCGACCTCGCCGCCGAAGTCGGCATGTCCGGGGGTGTCGACGATGTTGATCCGGTTCTTGATACCGGTCTTCTTGTCTTCCCAGGTGATGGCGGTGTTCTTGGCCAGGATGGTGATGCCGCGTTCCTTTTCCTGGTCGTTGCTGTCCATCACGCGCTCGGCGAGGACGGTACGCTCGGACAGGGTGCCGGACTGCTTCAGCAGCTGGTCGACCAGGGTGGTCTTGCCATGGTCGACGTGGGCGACGATGGCGATGTTGCGAAGATTTTCGATGGACATACGAAAGGGGGCCAGTCGGCGCCGGATTTGGAAAAAGAAGTCCAACATTATACGTCGAACTTGACGATTGGCGAAAACCTGGATTTCAGGACGGCTGAGGTCCCCATTCAGCCTGGCCCCCGGCGCTGTCCGTCCGCGGGCTGAAGACCCTGCCTGCGCCGATGGTCGAGGCAGCCCATGTCACGGGGGAGGTGTATCCTTATGGGGCTGATTACACACCCCGCATCCCAAGGATCTGCATGTCCCTCATCGCCACTTTCGACACCACCCAGGGCCCGATCAAGGTCGAGCTGTTCGCCGACAAGGCGCCGCTGACGGTCGCCAACTTCGTGAACCTGGTCAAGCGCGGCTTCTATGATGGCCTGATCTTCCACCGCGTGATCCCCGATTTCATGATCCAGGGCGGTTGCCCGCAGGGTCGTGGCACCGGCGGCCCGGGCTACAAGTTCGAAGACGAGAAGAATGGTGTGAAGCACCAGATCGGCTCGCTGTCGATGGCCAACGCCGGCCCGAACACCAATGGCAGCCAGTTCTTCATCACCCACATCAAGACCGATTGGCTGGACGGCAAGCACACCGTGTTCGGCCAGGTGCTGGAAGGCCAGGCGATCGTCGATTCGGTCAAGCAGGGCGACGTGATCCATTCGATCACCCTGGAAGGCGACACCGACGCTCTGCTCGCCGCCCAGGCTGAGCGCGTGGGTGAGTGGAACAAGCTCATTCCCGCCTGATCCAATACCCGGACGGCCCCCTGCGAAGGGGGCCGTTTCCATGTTGCGGCCGCCTCGCCAGGCCCATCCCCGCCCGTGCGGCCATCTTCTACAACGCTATTTAGCTTCTTAGCAGAGGAAATCCCCATGAAAGCACCTGTTCGTGTTGCCGTGACCGGCGCCGCCGGCCAGATCGGCTACGCCCTGCTGTTCCGTATCGCCTCCGGTGAAATGCTGGGCAAGGACCAGCCGGTCATCCTGCAGCTGCTGGAACTGCCGGTCGACAAGGCCCAGGCCGCCCTGAAGGGCGTGATGATGGAACTGGAAGACTGCGCGTTCCCGCTGCTGGCCGGCATGGTCGGCACCGACGACGCTGAAGTCGCCTTCAAGGACGCCGACATCGCCCTGCTGGTCGGCGCGCGTCCGCGCGGCCCGGGCATGGAGCGCAAGGATCTGCTGCTGGAAAACGCGAAGATCTTCACCGCCCAGGGCGCCGCACTGAACAAGGTCGCCAAGCGTGACGTGAAGGTGCTGGTGGTCGGCAACCCGGCCAACACCAACGCCTACATCGCGATGAAGTCGGCGCCGGACCTGAACCCGCGCAACTTCACCGCCATGCTGCGCCTGGACCACAACCGCGCGCTGAGCCAGCTGTCGACCAAGCTCGGCAAGCCGGTCGCCGGCATGGAGAAGCTGGTGGTGTGGGGCAACCACAGCCCGACCATGTACCCGGACTACCGTTTCGCCACCGCCGATGGTGCGTCGATCGCCGATGCGATCAATGACCAGGAGTGGAACGCCAACACCTTCATCCCGACCGTCGGCAAGCGCGGCGCGGCGATCATCGAAGCCCGTGGCTCGTCCTCGGCTGCTTCGGCCGCCAACGCCGCGATCGACCACGTGCGTGACTGGGTGCTGGGCAGCAACGGCAAGTGGGTCACCATGGGCGTGCCGTCCGACGGTTCCTACGGGATTCCGGAAGGCGTGATCTTCGGCTTCGCGGTCACCACCGAGAACGGCGAGTACACCCTGGTCAAGGATCTGCCGGTCGACGACTTCAGCCAGAAGTACATCGACAAGACCCTGGCCGAGCTGGAAGAAGAGCGCGCCGGCGTCGCCCACCTGCTGGGCTGATGCGGTCTGTGCCGGCAGCTTGCCGGCACGTCTTCCATCACGGTAGGTACCAACCGTTGTTGGTGCTTTTCCAGTGAGGTAGGTACCGACCGTTGGTCGGTACGCAGAAAACGGGGAAGCTTCGGCTTCCCCGTTTTCGTTTGAGGGGCAAGGAAACCGATGATCCATCTGCATTACATCGACAACGCGCTGCTGGTGGCCGAGAAGCCTGCCGGCCTGCTGTCCGTGCCCGGCCGCTCGGCGGAGAACCAGGACTGCGTGGTCGCGCGGTTGCAGGCGGTGTATCCCGATGCGCTGACCGTGCATCGCCTGGACCAGGTCACCTCCGGCCTGCTGCTGCACGCGCGTGGCAAGGACGTGCAGGTGGCGCTGTCGATGCAGTTCGAGAAGCGCGAGGTGTGCAAGCGCTACGAAGCCATCGTGCAGGGGCTGCTTGAAGGAGATGCGGGTGAAGTGGATCTGCCGCTGATCGTCGATTGGCCGAACCGGCCGCGGCAGATGGTCGACCACGAACGCGGCAAGCCGGCACTGACCCGGTGGCGCGTGCTGGCGCGTGACGTCGCGGCGCAACGCACGCGTGTTGAACTGGAGCCGGTCACCGGCCGCAGCCACCAGTTGCGCCTGCACATGGCCAGCCTCGGTCATCCCATCGTCGGCGACGTGCTGTACGGCGCGGACGCGGCGCAGCGCGTGCACCTGCATGCACGGGAGCTGCGGTTCACCCATCCGGTGACAGGCGAGGCGCTCGCGTTCGAGTCTGCGACTCCGTTCTAGAGAGTAGGTGTATCGGCAGGGCTGCGCCCTGCACCTGCCGAAGCAACAGCAACAGCAACAGCGGCATTCCTTGGGTTGGCGGGGCGGTGTCGGATTGCGGGGACGCCGCAAGTACGTCCCTGTAGGCTTGGCAGCCGCATCCATGCGGCTGACACCCCGCAATCCGACACCGCCCCGCCTTCGACAGATTTCCGATGGCCGATGGGCCCACGCCATGCGTGGATGAATCTCCATCGGAATCGAATATTTCGATAAGTGATCGAAAAGCATCTACGCATGGCGTGGGTCTATGTGTCGACCGAGGTCGACAGCTACCAACAGCAGCCCAACAGCAGCGGGAAATTGTCGGAGGCGGGGTGGGTCCGGTTGCGGGGGCGTGAGCGCCATGGATGGCGCGACCGAGCCTACAGGGACGTATTCACGGGGTCCCCCGCAACCGGACCCGCCCCGCCATCCCTCAGTAGCCCAGCTTTTGACGTTGACGTTGACGTTGACGTTGATTCTGCAGGTGCAGGGCTGCAAGCCCTGCAGAACAAACCCCACCCCCTACCAAGGTAGGGCGGCCCGCGCGCCAGCGCCGGACTATGCTCGAACCATGACTTTGTCTGGGAGGGCTGCGTCATGAACTACGAGGAAACCTACCGCCGTTCGATCGACGAGCCGGAGGCATTCTGGGGCGAGGAGGCCAAGCGCATCCATTGGCACAAGCCGCCGCAACAGGTGCTCGACTACAGCAACCCGCCGTTCCGGCGCTGGTTCGTCGGTGGCGAAACCAATCTCTGCTACAACGCCGTCGACCGGCATCTGGCCGACCGCCCGGACCAGCTCGCGCTGGTCGCCATCTCCACCGAAACCAACAGCACCCGCGAAGTCACCTATCGCCAGCTGTATCGCGAAGTGAACGACTTCGCCGCCGTGCTGAAACATCTTGGTGTCGGCCACGGTGATCGCGTGGTGATCTACATGCCGAACATGGCCGAAGCCGTGTTCGCCATGCTTGCCTGTGCACGTATCGGTGCGGTGCACTCGGTGGTGTTCGGTGGTTTCGCCGCACACAACCTCGCGCTGCGCATCGACGATGCCAAGCCGAAGCTGCTGATCGCTGCAGATGCCGGCATGCGTGGCGGCAAGCTCATTCCGTACAAGGCGATGGTCGATGCCGCCTGCGCCGAAGCCAGCAATCCGCCGCCGCACGTGCTGATCGTGTCGCGCGGGCTGGACCCGGCCGAGCCCCGCATCGAAGGGCGTGATGTCGAGTACGCCAGCCTGCGTGCGCAGATCGGGCAGACCGATGTGCCGGTGCAATGGCTGGAATCGAGCGAGCCCAGCTACCTGCTGTACACCTCCGGTACCACCGGCAAGCCGAAGGGCGTGCAGCGCGATGTCGGTGGCTATGCGGTGGCGATGGCGCAGTCGATGCAGACCGTGTTCGACTGCAAGCCGGGGCAGGTGATGTTCTCCACCTCCGACGTCGGCTGGGCCGTGGGCCATTCCTACAACGTGTATGGCCCGTTGATCGGCGGCTGCACCTCGCTGCTGTACGAAGGGCTGCCGACCAACCCGGATCCGGGTATCTGGTGGGCGCTGTGCGAGCAGTACAACGTACGCACGATGTTCTCTTCGCCGACCGCCATCCGCGTGCTGAAGAAGCACGACGCCGATTTCATCCGCCGGCACGACCTGGATGCGCTGAAGTATCTGTTCCTGGCCGGCGAGCCGCTGGACGAACCGACCGCACACTGGATCAGCGACGCGCTGGGCAAGCCGATCATCGACAACTACTGGCAGACCGAAACCGGCTGGCCGGCATTGACCCTGCTGCCAGGCCTGGACATGAAACCGGTGCGTTTTGGCTCACCGGGTTTCCCCAATCTCGGCTACCGGATGAAGGTGATCGACGAGAACACCGGTGAAGAAGTGGCTGCCGGGCAGAAGGGCGTGCTGGTGATGACGCCGCCGTTGCCGCCGGGCTGCATGAGCACGGTCTGGAATGACGACAGCCGCTTCCTGCAGAGTTACTTCAGCCACTTCAAGGAACTGCTGTACAGCTCGCTGGACTGGGCCATCCGCGATGACGATGGCTATACCTTCATCCTGGGCCGCACCGACGATGTGATCAACGTGGCCGGCCACCGCCTGGGCACGCGTGAGATCGAAGAGGCGATCTCCAGTCATCCGCGCGTGGCCGAGGCCGCAGTGATCGGGGTGAAGGACGAGTTGAAGGGGCAGGTGCCGCTGGTGTTCGTGACGCTCAAGCAGGGTCTTGATGGCGAAGACCCGGCGGCGGTGGTGGCCGAGATGATGGCCACGGTGACCGCGTCGCTGGGGGCGGTGGCGCGGCCAGCGCATGTGCACGTGGTCAACGCGCTGCCCAAGACCCGTTCGGGCAAGCTGCTGCGGCGTTCGCTGCAGGCATTGGCCGAGCAGCGCGATCCCGGCGATCTGTCGACGCTGGACGACCCGGGCGCGCTGGAAGAGATCCGCCGCGCGCTGGGCCGTTGACCCGGTCCTGTAGAGCCGAGCCCATGCTCGGCTGCCCGGGTCAGGTACACGCAGCCGAGCATGGGCTCGGCTCTACAGAGATCCAGCGGTGCTGCAGCGCAGCTTCCTCGCCGCCACCGGTGCGCTAAGCTCGCCCTGGGGAGCGTGCCCGCAAGGGCACGCATGCGTATCGCATCGAGGGAAGGGGGAGCTATGGCACTGCTGCATGCCAAGACGGCCGCTGGCCGCCAGGAGATCGAAGACCGCGCCCGGCGCCTGCCGGCGGCGCTGCGTTCGATCCTGTTGATGGTTGACGGTCAGCGCGATGAAAGCGAACTGCGCGGCTTGTTCGAAGGACTGCGCGCACCGCAGGATGCGCTGGAGCAGTTGGCCGCACTCGGCCTGATCGAAGTGGTCGGCGGCAGGGCCGAACCTGCCCCGCAGCGCGGACTCTGCAGCGGCCGCGAGCAGGATCCGGCGCTGTACCAGCAGTTGTACGATGCGATGAGCGATGCCGTGCGCCGCCATCTCGGCCTGAAAGGCTACTTCATGCAGTTGAAGATCGAGCGCTGTACCGACGCGGTCACCCTGGAACGGCTGTGCCCGGAAATGATCACCGCGATCGGCAAGGCGCGCAGCCCGGCGCTGGCACAGCGCTGGTGGCAGGAGGTCCAGGTGTTGCTGGCACCGGTCACCGCCGAGGTCGTGCCCGGCTGACACGCGGGGTAAAGTGGTCCGCTCTTTTTCCGCCCAGGAGCCCCGCATGCAGGACGACACCGATACACCCGGTTGGGATGCGATCAATGCCGCACTGGCGCCGCTGTACGCCGGCCAGGAGCCGCGTCACTTCGGTACCGCATTGCCGTACACGCTGGGTGGCCAGGATCCGCTCGACGGCATCAGCGTGTACTGGGTGGAAGCACCGGTTCCGCATTGGCACTACGTCACCTACGGTCTGTCCGAACTGTATGCAAAAGAGAGCAGCGATGCGGCCACCAGTGGCTACGGCTTCGAGCTGACGTTCCGCCTGGCTGCGGACAAGGGTGAACATGCCGACAGCACGCCGCCTGCGTGGCCGATGAACCTGCTGCAGAATCTGGCGCGCTATGTGTTCAGCAGCGGCAATGTGTTCGAGGATGGACACCACCTCAACGCCAACGGCCCGATCGCGCTGGAGACCGATACCCATCTCTGCCACCTGGCGTTTGTGGCCGATCCGCAGTTGCCCGCGCGCGATACCGCCAATGGGCAGCTGCAGTTCCTGCAGGTGGTGGGGCTGACCGATGAGGAAATGGACGCGATCAAGCGCTGGTCCACGCGCGGTGTGCTGCAGGTGCTCGAGCCGGCGATGCCGTTGTGGATCACCGATCTGCATCGCGGCAACCTGCTGGACGATCCGGCGCTGGCCGCGCAGGTGCAGGCCGGCAGCGAGCGTGAGGGATCCAGTACGGGCATGTTGTTCATCGAAACGCTGGACTGGCGGCAGACGGCGGGCATCACCACGCTGGTGCTGGGGGCAGGGCAGGTCGGCAGCGTGGGTGAACTGCTGCCACTGCGCGTGCGCCACGGCAAGTCACTGACGCTGGTCAGCCGCGAACGGCAATGGGAGTTCGTGCCTGCCACCGATGGCGCCGCCACGGTCGAGGGCGACAACGTGCGCTGGCTACTGGACGACGCGGCGTTGCAGGCCTGGCATGAAGTGCGGCCAGAACGCGGAACCTACACGGTGTCGAGCACGTTGCAGGTTGAAGTGGTGCCGACGTTCCTGCGCGATGCGAAGGGCGAAGTGATCCGCGAAATCGGCTGACCGCGTCGATGGTACCGATGGGGTCAGAGCCGCCTGCTGCGCAGACGGATCCGACCCCGCCTCCCGGACCGATGGGGTTAGAGCCGTTCGCGATGCGAACGGATCCGACCCCGGTTCCATCAGGCCAGGCCTTCGGCCTTCAGCGCCGCCTGCACGCCCGCATCGGCGTCCATGCGCGCCTTGTAGGCGGCCAGGTTGTCCAAGCCCGACAGGTCGACCTTGGTGCCAGCGGCCCAGCGCAGGGTGATGTAGAAGTAGGGATCGGCGAAGCTGCGGAAGCCGGCCAGCCACGGCTTGTCGGCCAGCTGCTTGTCGGCGGTCTCGAACAGCGCGCGCAGGCGCTTGTGGGCAGCGGCGCGGATCGCGTCGTACTGCCCTTCATCGGCGATGAACTTGCCCGGCGAGAACAGCGGCGAGAACGCCGGGTGCACGTCGGAGTTGACGAAGGCCAGCCAGCGGGTGGCTTCAGCGCGCTGGCGCGGGCTGCCATCGCCGCCAAGACCGGCCTGCGGGTAGGTGTCGGCGATGTAGCCCATGATCGCTGCGTTCTGCAGCAGCACGAAGTCGCCATCGACGACCGCCGGTACGGCGCCGGCCGGATTGATCTTGAGGAATTCCGGACCCTTCAGGGTGTCCTTGTTCAGCAGTTCGACCTCGAACGGCTGGCCGGTCCACTGCAGGGCGATGTGGTCGGCGGTGGAACAGGCACCGGGCTTGCTGTACAGCTTCATGGGAACTCCAGGCGGGGTGTGGCGGGAAACCCCCACTATCCCAGAGCCCACCGGCGCGCGGCAACGCTGCCGCCGGCAACGGATCGTTACGACTGCCGGGGCTTGAGGTTCTGCACTTTGTAGAAGGTGTGATCGCCGATGGTGGCCACCTGGTAGGCGTTGCGCCAGTTCGGGCTGGCAATCGCCAGCGCAGCGAAGTGGCTGGCACCGGGCACGATCTCGCGGCGCTCGCCGGCCGGCAGCGCCCAGTTGCGCTCGGCGTCGAAGGCTACGTCCATCGCTTCACTCCAGGCCGCATCGTTGCCCAGCTGGGTGCCGGGGGAGACGATGGTGGGGGCGAACTGCTTGCGCGCGGTCACCACCTGGCACATCGAGTCGCCCCAGAGGCCGCTGTCGAGGCGACGCAGAGCGACCTCGGCCACGGCCTGCTGGCCACGCAGGGTCTGGTCGCGGGCTTCCAGGTAGACGGTGGTGCTCAAACACAATGAATCAGCGGCCGGCTGCGGCAACAACTGCGACAGCCAGAGAATCCAGGCCAGTTTCATATAACTCCTTGCTCCGTGTGGGACGCACCTGGCGGTTCCGGCAGCGCAGGCTGCTGGAGGCGGGGTACGACTTGGCGTCATGGGGAGGCGGCCATCGGGGCTGCCCCGTGGGCGGCCCCAAGAACACGATCGTGGATCGATCGGCGGGGTCCGCACCGGCTCACCGGAAACTGGCTGGTGAGCGGAAAGATGGCGCAAGGTAGGGGGGCATTGCCGAACGCATCCTGAATCGTCCCGCTTGACATTCAGCTTGGGGGCCGGTGACGGAAATCACATTCCGGCCCCCATTCAGATTTTGATCAGAGCGCGGCGGCGACCCTGCTGCCCTGATCGATGGCACGTTTTGCATCGAGTTCGGCGGCCACATCGGCACCGCCGATCAGCTGTGCGGCGATGCCGGCTGCCTGCAGTTCGGCCTGCAGCGCGCGCTGCGGTTCCTGCCCGGCACAGATCACCACGTGGTCGACCGGCAGCAGCTGTTCGCTGCCATCGACGCGGATGCGCAGGCCCGCATCGTCCACGCCCAGGTACTCGACACCGCCCAGCATGCGCACGCCCTTGGCCTTCAGCGTGGCGCGGTGGATCCAGCCGGTGGTCTTGCCCAGGCGCGCACCGGGCTTGCCGGCGCTGCGCTGCAGCAGCCACAGCCTGCGCGGCGAGGCTTCCACGGCCGGCCGGGCCAGTGCGCCGCGGGCCTCGAAGGAGGCATCCACGCCCCATTCGGCCATCCAGCGCTGCGGGTCCAGCGATGGAGAAGGGCCGTCATGGGCAAGGAACTCGCCGACATCGAAGCCGATGCCGCCGGCGCCGATGATGGCGGCGTTGGCACCGACCTCGACCCGGCCCAGCAGCACGTCCAGGTAGTTCACCACCTTGGCGTGGTCGGCACCGGGGAAGTCGACCTTGCGCGGCACGATGCCGGTGGCCAGCACGACCTCATCGAAACCGGCCAGGCTGGCCGCGTCGGCACGGGTGCCCAGGCGCAGCTGCACGCCGGTCTCGGCCAGCTTGTGGCGGAAGTAGCGCAGGGTCTCGTGGAACTCTTCCTTGCCGGGAATGCGCTTGGCGACGTTGAACTGGCCACCGATCTCCTCGCTGGCGTCGAACAGGGTGACCTGGTGGCCGCGTTCGGCAGCGACCGTGGCGCAGGCCAGGCCGGCCGGCCCTGCGCCGACCACGGCCACCCGCTTCGGTGCGGTGGTCGGGGTATAGACCAGCTCGGTCTCGTGGGCAGCGCGCGGATTGACCAGGCAACTGGCCAGCTTGTTCTCGAACACGTGGTCCAGGCAGGCCTGGTTGCAGGCGATGCAGGTGTTGATGGCCTCGGCACGGCCGGCGCGCGCCTTGTTCGGCCACTGCGGATCGGCCAGCAGCGGGCGTGCCAGCGACACCATGTCGGCCCCGCCATCGGCGAGGATGCGCTCGGCGACATCGGGCATGTTGATGCGGTTGGTCGCCACCAGCGGCAACGTCACGTGCGGCTTGAGCTTGGCGGTGACCGCGGCGAACGCGCCACGCGGTACCGACGTGGCAATGGTCGGAATGCGCGCTTCATGCCAGCCGATGCCTGAGTTGATGATCGTGGCGCCAGCGGCTTCGATGGCCTGGGCCTGCTGCACGATCTCTTCCCAGTTGCTGCCGTCTTCGACCAGGTCGACCAGCGACAGGCGGTAGATGATGATGAAATCCGGACCGCAGGCCTCGCGGATGCGACGCACGATCTCCACCGCGAAGCGCATGCGCTGCGCGGCATCACCGCCCCAGCGGTCGTTGCGCTTGTTGGTGCGCGGGGCGACGAACTCGTTGATGAGGTAGCCCTCCGAGCCCATCACTTCCACGCCGTCGTAGCCGGCCTCGCGGGCCAGCTTCGCGCTGCGTGCGTAGTCGGCGATGTGCCGCTCGACGCCGCTGGCCGACAGGGCGCGCGGGGTGAACGGATTGATCGGCGCCTTCAGCTTCGACGGCGCTACCGACAGCGGGTGATAGGCATAGCGCCCGGCATGCAGCAGCTGCAGGCAGATCTTCGCGCCGTGCTGGTGCGCGGCGGCGGTGAGCTGCCGATGCGGACGCACTTCCCATGGCCAGGACAGCTTGCCGCCGAACGGCTTGAGCCAGCCCACCACGTTCGGCGCGAAACCGCCGGTGACGATCAGGCCGACGCCACCTTCGGCGCGCTCTGCGAAATAAGCGGCCAAGCGCGGGAAGTCGCGTGCGCGGTCTTCCAGGCCGGTGTGCATCGAGCCCATCAGCACCCGGTTGCGCAACTGGGTGAAGCCCAGGTCCAGCGGGGCGAACAGGTGGGGATAGGCGCTTTCGTTGGCTGGCGACATGTCGATACGCTTGCGTACGGAAGCGCGAAGGGTGCCGCGAAACTGCGCCGGGGGCAAGGGCTGGCAGATGGGGAGCGCCGGTCCATGCCCGGCGACGCGACTACCCGTGGCCGCGCTGCGCGCTCGCCGGGCGTGGCCCGGCGCTACCGACCGCCGGCCGGCCGATCCCGAACCAGCCGAGGGTGATCCCGCACAGCGGCCCGATCAGCAGTGCGAAGGCGAGCGTGCCGACGCCGACGTTGCCGCCCAGCCACCAGCCCAGCAGCAGCACGCTGCCTTCAATCAGGCTCCGCACCTTCCAGATCGGCCAGCCGGTGCGCGCGTGCAGGCCGGTCATCAGGCCATCGCGCGGCCCAGGGCCCAGCTTCGCGCCGATGTACAGGCCGGTGGCCAGCGCCACCAGCAGCATGCCGGCGCAGAACATCGCCACCTGCCAGCCGAGGCCGACGGCCGGGGGCAGCAGCCACAGCCCGAACTGGGCCGAGGGGCCGATCAGCATCACGTTGAGCACGGTGCCGACGCCGGGCTTCTGTCGCAGCGGCCACCACAGCAGCAGTACCAGCGCGCCGATCACGTTGGTGGCCAGGCCGAACGACAACGGGGTCTGTGCCGCAATGCCCTGCGACAGCACATCCCACGGCGCGACACCGATCGCGGCGCGGATCATCAACGAGGCGCCGAAGCCATAGAGGAACAGGCCGATGATCAGTTGCAGCAGGCGCAGGGGCAGGGCGGTGGGCATGACAGGCTCAGGGCAGGGGAATCTGTTTCCACCCTATCCCCGAAACGGGCTGTTCAATAGATACAGATGTCGGCCAATCCACCGCGACAGGCTGGGGATCGTGAATCAGTCGTCCCAGCCGGCCAGCGCCAGCTTGCCGATGGTGCGGCCGCTGGCCAGGCGCTGGTGGGCGGTTTCCAGGTTGGCTGCATTGATCGGCCCCAGCACTTCGCTCAGCGTGCCGCGCAACTGCCCCGCATCGATCATGCTGGCGGCGCGGTTGAGGATGCGGTGCTGCTCGATGCGGTCGGCGGTGGCAAAGCGCGCGCGGGCAAACATGAATTCCCAATGGATGCCGATGCACTTGGCCTTGTAGGGATCGCCGATGCGCAGCGGGCCGCGCGGTTCGACGATCAGGCCGACATGTCCCTGCGGCGCCAGCAGATGGCCCAGTTCGTCCCAGTAGTGGTCGGTATCGGCCAGATTGAGTGCCACCTGCACGTCGTCGATGCCAAGCGCCTGCAGCTGCGGCAGCAGCGGCTGGCGATGATCGATCACATGCTGGGCGCCCATCCGCCGGCACCAGTCGATCGAGGCTTCACGCGAGGCGGTGGCAATGACCTCGAAGCCGGCGTGGTGGGCCAGCTGGATCGCCATCGAGCCGACGCCGCCGGCACCACCGATCACCAGCAGGCGCTGGCCGGCGTGGCGGCGGTCATCAAGCAGCAGGGGCATGCGCTGGAACAGCAGTTCCCACGCAGTCAGGGTGGTCAGCGGCAGCGCGGCCGCTTCGGCGAAGTCGAGGGTGGTCGGTTTGCGCGCCACCAGTCGCTCATCCACCAGCTGATACTGCGCATTGCAGCCAGGGCGGGTGACATCACCGGCGTAGTAGACCTCGTCACCGGAGGCGAACAGGCTGGCCTCCTCGCCCATGGCTTCGACCACGCCTGCCGCGTCCCAGCCGAGAATGCGCGGAGTATCCAGCGATGCGGCCGACGTGCCTGCACGCAGCTTCCCATCCACGGGATTGACGGAAAGTGCTTCGACACGGATCAGCAGGTCACGGCCCCGCGGCGGCTGCGGTGGTGGCAGCACCAGATCGCGCAGGGCAGGGGCGGATTCACGGCACAGGGCGACGGCTTTCATTGCAGCTCCAGCTCGGTTCCTGTCTGCATCATAAGGTTCCTCACCTCGATGGGCGCGCGCTGAACCGCTTTGCGATAAACCAGAGGCAAAACTGTCGCATCTGGCTCTTAAACCCATCCAAACCCTTGTGGTGTCTGGGTCTTGCGGATTTTCATCATCCTGTATAGGGTTTCAACGTCGGACCGGTGGCCGGTCGTGCGCAGCGCTTCACATGTTACGGGACTGTTAACATGACCTTCACCCGCCTGAGCATAATGTTCGCGGCGGTGGCGTGCTGAATCGGCTGTCTGAACATCGACGCAGTAGTGCTGGCCCATGCCTCTACCGGTTTCATACCCCCGAAATAGGAGCTGTACTCAATGAACAAGAAGATCCTTACTGCCGCGCTGCTGGGCGGTCTGGCTTTCGCCCAGGCTGCGTCGGCGCAGGAGTTCGATGACCGCTGGTACCTGACCGGTTCGGCCGGCTTCAACTTCCAGGATAACGACCGTCTGACCAACGACGCTCCGTTCGTGACCCTGGGTCTGGGCAAGTTCATCAGCCCGAACTGGTCGCTGGATGGTGAGCTGAACTACCAGAACCCGAACTTCGACGCCAACCAGGATCAGAACTGGTCGCAGTACGGCGTGTCGTTCGATCTGCGTCGCCACTTCATCAAGGAAGGCCGCGGCTGGAACCCCTACATCGTGGGCGGCCTGGGCTACCAGAAGTCTGAAGAAGAGTACGCAGCTGGCCCGAACGGCCCGGCTGACCGCAAGGACGGCAACCTGGCTGCCAAGCTCGGCGTCGGCCTGCAGACCACCTTCGACAAGCGCGTTGCTGTCCGCGCCGAAGTGGCCTACCGCGCTGACTTCGACGACCAGAGCATCGCCGCGCGCGACGAAAGCTGGTTCGGCGACGTGCTGGCTTCGGTCGGCGTCGTGATCCCGCTGGGCCCGGCCCCGGTGGCTGCTGTTCCGGCACCGGCTCCGGTTGCCCCGAGCTGCGCCGACCTGGATGACGACGGTGACGGCGTCAACAACTGCGACGACAAGTGCCCGAACTCGCAGCCGGGTCAGACCATCGGTCCGGACGGTTGCCCGGTGCCGGTCTCGATCGACCTGAAGGGCGTGAACTTCGACTTCGACAAGTCGAACCTGCGTCCGGACGCTGTGGCCATCCTGAGCGAAGCCACCGAGATCCTGAAGCGTTACCCGGATCTGCGCGTTGAAGTCGCCGGTCACACCGACTCGAAGGGTACCGACGCTTACAACCAGAAGCTGTCGGAGCGCCGCGCCACCGCGGTGTATAACTACCTGACCAAGAACGGCGTCGACGCTGGCCGTCTGGCCGGTCCGATCGGCTACGGCGAGAGCCGTCCGATTGCGCCGAACACCAACCCGGATGGTTCGGACAATCCGGAAGGTCGCGCCAAGAACCGTCGTACCGAGCTGAACGTCCAGAACTAAGTTCTGACGCTCTGCCAGTAAGACACAGCAGGACCCGGCTTCGGCCGGGTCTTGTTGTTTGTGCGGTCCGGAATGATGAATCAGCGCTCTAGTGGCGACCGTTCGTCGGCAATTTGCTTATGAAACCAATGAGTTGCCGTATTCATTGAAAGTGGCGCTTGAAAGATGACGTGGCATTGCTAAACTCGCCGCGTCACTTCCTTCCGTGGATGCCCTCATGCTGCGCTCTGCATCGGCTGCCGTTCTGGCGCTGGCCCTGGTTCCTGCTGCTCACGCTGCGGTCGATTGCTCGGTCAACACCAGCGCTTCGCCGCTGCCGTTGCCGGCCACGGCCATCGCCCCGGTGGCTGATGAGCTGTATATCCGCAGCAGCCAGCTGGGCATGTCCAGCGGCGTGCTGGGCAGCAGCTACGATCCGTCCCAGTCGCTGGACCAGGTGCTGCAGCGGTTGCGCATCGATGGCTGCCAGAACATCGCCAAGGCGATTCCGAGCGCGCCGGCGGTGAAGCCGAATGATCCTGCCGCGTACAAGCCGCAGACCGAGTTCGACAACACGCCGTGGCGCTTCGACATGAGCCAGAACGGCAAGCGCATGACCGCCGAAGAGTTCGACGCCTGGATGAAGGCACGCGGCGTGCGCGTGGTCAAGGCGCGTCCGGTTCCGGCCGCCACCCCGGCCGCAGCCGAAGTACCGGCTGAGACCAAGCCGGTCGACAAGAAGTAAGCGCGGCGGGGAGCAGAGGCTTGCGCACGCGCCGCCCACCTGCTGCCCCCGCTGCCCGCTCCCACGCTGCGCGTGGGCGTGCGAATCCTCCTGCGGTTTCCGCTGGCGTGCGCCATGGCCTGGCGCGCGTGCTGTCCAAGGCCGGCGTGTGCTCGCGCAGCGAAGCCGCGCGCTGGATCGCCGATGGCCGTGTCCGTGTCGCCGGGCGCATCGTCCGTGATCCGGAATTTCCGATTGCCAGCCCGGCGCCGCCGATCGAGGTCGACGGCCAGCCGATGGGCGCACCACAACGCCTGTACCTGATGCTCAACAAGCCGCGCGGGGTGGTCACCACCGTGCAGGACGAGCGTGGCCGCGACACGGTGTACCGCTGCTTCGATGGCGCCGGCCTGCCGTGGATCGCGCCGGTCGGTCGCCTGGACAAGGCCAGTGAAGGCCTGTTGCTGTTCAGCAACGATCCGCAGTGGGCCGCGCGCCTGACCGATCCGGAGACCGGCCCGCAGAAGACCTATCACGTGCAGGTGGATCGCCTGCCCGATGACGACACCCTGGCGGCGCTGCGCGCCGGTGTCGAAGACGAGGGTGAATTCCTCCTCGCCCTGGCCGTACGCGTGCTGCGCAGCGGCGACAAGACCGCCTGGTTGGAGGTGGTCCTCGACGAGGGCCGCAACCGCCATATCCGTCGCCTGCTGGCGGCCTTCGACCTGCAGGTGCTGCGCCTGGTCCGCGTTGCGATCGGAGAGCTCACGCTCGGCGATCTCGGCAAGGGCCAGTGGCGGGCGCTGGAGGTCAGCGACCAGCAGCGGCTGGGGGCCGCTGCACCGGGCTGAGTGATGCCCACGGCCGGCAGTTGCCGGCCACCGTTCCAGGCGTAGGGGGCGCCTGGTTGTCGAATGTCCAGAACGGAGCCTGCCCATGTATCACCCGACCCTCAAGCAAACCCTGCGCTGCGCCAGTCTGTTGTTGCCGATCGTGCTGTTGACCGCGTGTGGCGGCCACAAGAAAACGGCCAAGGCCGATCGCCCGGCCGAGACCCCGGTGGTTGAAGTGAAGACCCCGGAACTGGATGGCCGCGGCAGCTATCGCTTCATGATGAGCAACGGCGACCAGAAGATGACCGCCGACCAGTTCGATGCCTGGATGAAAGCCAATGGCATCCGCGTTGCCAAGGGCAATGGGCAGGATGCTGCCGCCAAGCCGGTGGTGGTCGCCAGCAAGGACGAGCCCAAGGACAAGAAGAAAAAGAAGAAGTAGCGCCGGGTGGGTGCCGACCTCGGTCGGCACGTCATCAGACTCCGGTAGGTGCCGACCTTGGTCGGCACGCTTTGGCCTGAAGGGTCAGAGCCCTTTCCGCAGGAAAGGGATCCGACTCCGCCGGTGATCAGCCCTTGATCACGCCCAGCTCGACGCCGATGCGGGTGAACGCATCGATCGCGCGGTCCAGATGCTCACGGCTGTGCGCGGCGCTGATCTGGGTGCGGATGCGCGCCTGGCCCTTGGGTACCACCGGGAAGAAGAAGCCGATCGCGTAGATGCCTTCTTCGAGCAGGCGCTCGGCGAACTTCTGCGCCAGCGGTGCGTCGTACAGCATCACCGGGCTGATCGGGTGCACGCCGGGCTTCACGTCGAAGCCGGCAGCGGTCATCTTCTCGCGGAAGTAGGTGGTGTTCTCGGCCAGGGTGCTGCGCAGGTCATCGGCTGCGGCCAGCATCTCGAACGCCTTGATGCCGGCGGCAACCACGTGCGGCGGCAGCGAGTTGGAGAACAGGTACGGGCGCGAACGCTGGCGCAGCAGCTCGATCACTTCGGCGCTGGCGCAGGTGAAGCCACCCAGTGCGCCGCCCATGGCCTTGCCCAGGGTGCCGGTGATGATGTCGATCTTCTCCAGCACGCCCTTGACCTCGGCCGAGCCGCGGCCCGTCGCGCCGAGGAAGCCGGTGGCATGGCATTCGTCGATGTGCACCAGTGCGTTGTACTTCTTCGCCAGTGCGGTGATTTCGTCCAGCGGCGCGATGAAGCCGTCCATCGAGAACACGCCGTCGGTGGTGATCAGCTTGGTCTTGCAGCCGGCAGCATCGGCGGCCTGCAGCTGCGCCTCCAGGTCGGCCATGTCGCAGTTGGCGTAGCGGAAGCGCTTGGCCTTGCACAGGCGCACACCGTCGATGATCGAAGCATGGTTCAACGCATCGGAGATGATCGCGTCGTTCTCGCCCAGCAGCGGCTCGAACAGGCCGCCGTTGGCGTCGAAGCAGGCCGCGTACAGGATGGTGTCCTGCTTGCCGAAGAAGCCGGCGATCTGTGCTTCCAGCTGCTTGTGCAGGTCCTGGGTGCCGCAGATGAAGCGCACCGATGCCATGCCGAAACCATGGCTGTCCAGCGCGTCCTTCGCGGCCTGGATCAGGTCCGGATGGTCGGCCAGGCCAAGGTAGTTGTTGGCGCAGAAGTTCAGCACCTTGCGGCCGTCTTCGAGGGTGATCTCGGCGGACTGCGGGCTGGTGATGATCCGCTCGGACTTGAACAGGCCCTGGGCGCGGATGGCGTCCAGTTCCTCAGCATAGTGGCGGGTCAGGGCGGAGGAGTCGGTCATGGCGTGGGCACGGCTCAGCACGGGAAACCACTGATTCTACCGGGCATCGACGGCTGCGGACCGGGCCGGATGGGGCACCGCCATGGCCGGCACATGTTGCATCGCAATAGCAAACGGGTTAAAAATTCGTGAACCGGGGCTGTCTGGCTCCGGTCGCTGCGCCCGCTGCAGATCCCGCCTTCCACGCCACCGACCCCACCGGAGACGCCCATGAAGCACGCCCGTGCCTGCCTCGCCATTGCCGCCGCCCTGACCCTCGCGCCGTTCGCCGCCAGCGCCCAGGACAACGAATCTCCGTACAGCTGGAACGTCACCGCCGTCTCGGACTACCTGTTCCGTGGTGTGTCGCAGACCGATGAGGATCCGACCCTGCAGGCCGGCTTCACCTACACCAGCCCGGTCGGCCTGTATGCCGGCGTCTGGGGCTCGGGCGTCGACTTCGGCGCAGGCGATCCGAAGACCGAGGTCGACTACCTGATCGGCTACGGCGTGGACGTGACCGAGCGCGTCAACTTCGACGTGCTGTTGAACCGTTATACCTACCTCAAGTCCAGCCACCAGAACTACAACGAGCTGATCACCACCACCACGCTGGACGACACCTACAAGCTGACGGTGGCCTACAGCAACGACGTGTGGAACAGCAGCACCGATGGCTGGTACTTCGGCCTGGGTGGCAGCTGGGGCTTGCCGAAGGAGTTCACGCTCAACGCCAACGTCGGCCGCAGCACCTTCGAGGACGGGATCGCCAAGGACTACACCGACTGGAACGTCGGCGTCGCCCGCCAGTTCGGCCTGTTCAACGTCGGCCTGGGCTACTACGGCACCGACGGCAATGGCCGCGACAACTCCGGCAAGCTGGCGCACAGCCGGGTGATGCTGAGCGTGGCGGTCGGAAAGTAACGCCGCAGGCGTTACGGTAGTGCCGGCCGCTGGCCGGCAGCACCAAAGAAAAAGGCGCCCAATGGGCGCCTTTTTCAGCTCCGGCGACGCCGGGCATGGCCCGGCGCTACCGTGGGCCGGATCAATTCCAGCTCAAAACAACCTTGCCTGCCTTGCCTTCTTCCATCAGGTCGAAGCCCTTCTGGAAATCGTCGATCGGCAGCTGGTGGGTCATCACCTTGCCGAGCGGGAAGCCGGACAGCACCAGCTGGGTCATCTTGTACCAGGTCTCGTACATCTTGCGGCCGTAGATGCCCTGCACGGTCAGGCCCTTGAAGATGATCTTGTCCCAGTCGCAGCCGGCGCCCTTGGGCATGATGCCGAGCATGGCGATCTTGCCGCCGTGGTACATGCAGTCGAGCATGTCGTTGAACGCGCGCGGATTGCCGCTCATTTCCAGGCCCACGTCGAAGCCCTCCATGTGCAGTTCCTTCATCACGTCCTTCAGCGACGTGTTGGCGACGTTGACCACTCGCGTGGCGCCCATGTCGGCGGCCAGCTTGAGGCGGAAGTCGTTGACGTCGGTCACCACCACGTTGCGTGCACCGATGTGCTTGCAGATGCCCGCCGCGATGATGCCGATCGGGCCGGCGCCGGTGATCAGCACGTCTTCGCCGATGACGTTGAATTCCAGCGCGCAGTGCGCGGCATTGCCGTACGGGTCGAAGAAGGCGGCCAGTTCGGACGGGATCTGGTCGGGGATCGGCCACAGGTTGCTGGCCGGCATCACCATGTATTCGGCGAACGCGCCGTTGACGTTGACGCCGATGCCGACGGTGTTCGGGCACAGGTGCGGACGACCGCCGCGGCAGTTGCGGCAGTGGCCGCAGACGATGTGGCCTTCGGCCGACACGCGCTGGCCGATCTCGTAGCCGGTCACGCCCGGGCCGATCTCGGCGATGCGGCCGACGAACTCATGGCCGATGGTCAGGCCCGGCTTGATCGTGCGCTGGCTCCATTCGTCCCACAGGTAGATGTGCAGGTCGGTGCCGCAGATCGCGGTCTTTTCCAGCTTGATCAGGACCTGGTTGGGGCCCGGGGTCGGCACCGGAACCTCTTCCATCCAGATGCCCTTGGCCGCTTCGCGCTTGACCAGGGCCTTCATCGTTTGCTGCGCCATCGGGGTGGAACTCATCAGGGGGAAAGCGCGGATTATAGGGCGCCACGCGGATTTCCCATGTTGCGCTGCGGGTGCATTGGTGGAACGAAAGATGCACGCAGGCGGGCGTTTCGAACGTTGCCGCTGCGCTCGCCGGGCATGGCCCGGCGCTACCCCGCATGGCGGCTGCCCCGGTAGCGCTGGGCCATGCCCGGCGGATGCTTGGGTGCCAACTGAGGTTGGCTGCTACCGGGGCATCGGTGCGCCCGGCCCATGACTTCCGGGGTTCGGGGCGGGGCAGGGTGGCGGGCTACAATCGAAGGTTCCACTACCAGGGGCCGCTCAATGCGCTCGAACCTGCTTGCATTCTCCGTCGTCGCCAGCCTTGGGCTGGTCCAGGTCGCCCATGCCGCTGAAGGCATGTGGGTGCCGCAGCAGCTGCCGGAAATCGCCGGCCCGCTGCAGAAGGCCGGCCTCAAGCTGTCCCCGGAACAGCTGGCCAACCTGACCGGCGACCCGATGGGCGCGGTGGTCGCGCTGGGCGGCTGCACCGCCAGCTTCGTCTCCCCGCAGGGCCTGGTGGTCACCAACCACCACTGTGCCTACGGTGCGATCCAGCTGAATTCGACCGCGCAGAAGAACCTGATCAAGGACGGCTTCAACGCGCCCAAGCTCAGCGACGAACTGAGTGCCGGCCCGAACGCCCGCGTGTTCGTGCTCGACCAGATCACCGACGTCACCGCCCAGGCCAAGGCCGCCATCGCCGGCGCCGGCAAGGACCCGCTGGCCCGCAGCCGTGCGCTGGATGCCTTCGACAAGGCCCAGGTCGCCGCCTGTGAAGCCGATGCCGGTTTCCGCTGCCGCCTGTACAGCTTCTCCGGCGGCAACGCCTACCGCCTGTTCCGCAACCTGGAAATCAAGGACGTGCGCCTGGTCTATGCACCTCCGGGCAGCGTCGGCAAGTTCGGCGGCGACGTCGACAACTGGATGTGGCCGCGCCACACCGGTGATTTCTCGTTCTACCGTGCCTACGTCGGCAAGGACGGCAAGCCGGCGGCGTTCTCGGCCGACAACGTGCCGTACCAGCCCAAGCACTTCCTGAAGTTCGCCGATACGCCGCTGGGTGCCGACGACTTCGTGATGGTGGCCGGCTACCCGGGCCGCACCAACCGTTACGCGCTGGCCGGTGAGTTCAACGAGACCGCCAGCTTCACCTACCCGACCATCGCCCGCCACTACAACGCGGTGCTGAAGATGATCGCTGACGCCGGCAAGGCCGACGCCGACGTCAAGGTGAAGTACGCCGCCACCGCCGCCAGCATGAACAACGTGGCCAAGAACTACCTGGGCCAGCTGGAAGGCTTCAAGCGCATCGACGCCGCTGGCCAGAAGCAGGCCGAAGAAGCCGCCGTGCTGGCCTGGCTGAAGAAGCAGGGCGCTGCCGGCAAGCCGGCGCTGGCCGCACACGCGCAGCTGCTGCAGCACCTGGACACCAGCAAGTCGACGCGCGAGCGCGACCTGTTCGTTGGCCAGTTCAACAACACCTCGGCCGTTGGCGCGGCGATCACCCTGTACCGCCTGTCGATCGAGCGCAGCAAGCCGGACGCCGAGCGCGAAGCCGGCTACCAGGAACGTGACCTGACCACCATCGAAGGTGGCCTGAAGCAGATGGATCGCCGCTACGTGGCGAAGATGGACCAGCAGCTGCAGGCTTACTGGCTCGACCAGTACGTGGCCCTGCCGGCCGCGCAGCGCGACAACGAAGTGTTGAACAAGTGGCTGGCCGGCAGCGATGCCACTGCGGTGAAGTCGCTGGTGACCAAGCTGGGCGGCACCGAGCTGGGCAGCCTGGACAACCGCCTGAAGTGGTTCAAGGCCGATCGCGCGGCGTTTGAAGCCAGCACCGATCCGGCCATCCAGTACGCGGTGGCCGTCATGCCGGCGCTGCTGAAGCAGGAAGAGCAGAAGAAGATCCGCGAAGGCGAATCGCTGACTGCCCGACCGCTGTACCTGCAGGCCGTGGCCGACTACAAGAAGAGCCAGGGTGAGTTCGTCTACCCGGACGCCAACCTGTCGCTGCGCATCACCTTCGGCAACGTCATGGGCTATGGCAAGGACGGCGTGAAGTACACCCCGTTCACCACCCTGGAAGGCGTGGCGGCGAAGGAAACCGGCGAAGATCCGTTCGATTCGCCGAAGGCGCTGCTGGATGCGGTCAAGGCCAAGCGTTACGGTGGCCTGGAAGACAAGCGCATTGGTTCGGTGCCGGTGAACTTCCTGTCCAACCTGGACATCACCGGTGGCAACTCCGGCTCGCCGGTGCTCGATGCCAACGGCAAGCTGGTGGGCCTGGCCTTCGACGGCAACTGGGAATCGGTCAGCTCCAACTGGGTGTTCGACCCGGTGATGACCCGCATGATCGCCGTCGACAGCCGCTACATGCAGTGGATCATGCAGGAAGTGGCGCCGGCGCCGCAGCTGCTGAAGGAACTGAACCTGGCCAAATGAGATCCGCCGTCCCCGCGTGAGCGGGGACCGCCGGTTGTAGCGCCGAGCCATGCTCGGCGGGAATGGCCAGGAAACCCCTGAAACCCCGCGACGTCTGTCGCGGGGTTTTTTCATGCCCCGTCCGGCCCGGTCCGCCGAACAGGTATCATCCCTGTTCCGCGTACTTCACAGGATGTGAACACTGCGCCGGAACTCCTCCCCCAAGGACCCCTTGTTCGCATGCGCATCCTGCTTGCCCGTCACGGCGAAACGCCGTGGAACGCCGAAGGCCGCTACCAAGGCCAGATCGACATCCCGCTTTCGCCCATCGGTGAGGCCCAGGCCCAGGCGCTTGGCGCCCGCCTGGTTTCGGTGGACATCACCCGTGCGGTGGCCTCGCCGCTGTCGCGCGCCCAGCGCACCGCGCAGCTGGCCCTTGGCGCTGAGCGCGCCGACATGCTGCTGACCGAGCCGGAACTGCAGGAGATCGCCCACGGTGAGTGGGAAGGTCTGCTGGCCAGCGAAATCAACGAAAAAGATCCGTCGCGCCTGCAGGCCTGGCGCAATGAGCCCGACACCGTGCTGATGCCGGGCGGCGAGTCGCTGCGCCTGGTGCTGGAGCGCAGCTGGCGCGGCCTCGCCCGTGCCGTTGAAGGCCTTGGCGAACACGACACGCTGCTGGTGGTCGCCCACGACGCGGTCAACCGGGTGATCCTGTGCAAGGTGCTGGGCCTGCCGCTGTCGCGGCTGTGGACCTTCCGCCAGGCACCGACAACCCTCAACCTGCTTGAAGGCCCCGACCTGGACAGCCTGGAAGTGGTGCGCCTGAACGACTGCGCCCACCACACGCCGTTCTTCGGTGAAGCCAAGCACCGCGCACTCTGAATTTCCTGTCCTGAACCACCTGTACCTGTTGGAAGCCTTGCCGTGAAGAACACCCCGACCACTCTGGCCGATTGGCTGGATTACATTGAACGCCAGCACCCGGCCACCATCGACATGGGACTGGAGCGCGTGCGCACAGTGGCCACCGCGATGGGCCTGGGCACACCGGCCAGGCACACCATCGTGGTCGGTGGTACCAACGGCAAGGGCTCCACCGTTGCCTTCATCGAAGCCATCGCGCGCGCTGCGGGCTGGAAGGTCGGTGCGTACACCTCACCGCACCTGCTGCGCTACAACGAGCGCGTGCGCATCGATGGCCAGGATGCCGATGACGCCGCACTGGTCGCTGCGTTCAACACGGTCGAGGCCGCGCGCGGTGATGTGACGCTGACCTATTTCGAGTACGGAACGCTGGCCGCGCTGCAGTTGTTCGCCGATGCCGATCTCGATCTGGCCGTGCTGGAAGTCGGCCTTGGCGGCC
Source organism: Stenotrophomonas sp. Br8 (assembly GCF_014763005.1). Classification (NCBI taxonomy): domain Bacteria; kingdom Pseudomonadati; phylum Pseudomonadota; class Gammaproteobacteria; order Lysobacterales; family Lysobacteraceae; genus Stenotrophomonas; species Stenotrophomonas sp. Br8. Next base: position 28,469 of record NZ_JACGTN010000019.1, read on the forward strand.
GCCTGGATGCGGTCAACATCGTCGACGCAGACGTGTCGGTGATCACCACCGTGGACATCGATCATGCCGAATGGCTGGGCGAGGACCGCGAGGCCATCGGTGCCGAGAAGGCCGGCATCATCCGCGGCTGGAAGCCGGTGATCCTGGGCGAGACCGATCCGCCGTCGAGCGTACTGGCGCGCGCCTATCTGGTAGGTGCCAATGCGATCCGCGGTGGCAGCGACTACTTCTACGAACCGATCGATGCGCAGCGTTGGCGTTGGCGCGATGTGGGCACCCGCCTGGAGCTGCCGACCCCGGCGCTGGCCGGGCCGATCCAGCTGGCCAACGCCGGTGCGGCGATCGCTGCGCTGCGTGCGCTGGACAAGCCGGTGCCGCGCGCCGCATGGGCCGCAGGCGTGGCTGCGGCGCGCATCGCCGGGCGCCTGCAGGCGTTCGAGCGCGATGGCGTGCAGGTCCGCGTCGATGTCGGCCACAACCCGCAGGCGGCCGGCCAGCTGGCGCGCGCGCTGAAGGCCGAGGCTGCCCCCGGGCGCACCCTGGCGGTGTACGCCGCGCTGCAGGACAAGGACGCCGTGGGCGTGGTGCAGGCCCTGCAGGACGTGGTGAGCGACTGGACCCTGGCCGGGCTGGATGGCCCGCGTGGGCAGAGCGCGGCGCAACTGCAGGTACGCCTGGCCGATACCGCCGCAGCCACTGCGGCGCTGGCCGATACGGTCGAACAGGCGCTGGCGCAGGTGCTGGCCCGTGCCGAACGCGGCGACCGGGTACTGGTGTTCGGCTCCTTCCATACCGCAGCCGCTGCGCTGCAATGGCTGCAGGCCCCTGCCTGACCGCCGTTCAGCCATTACCGACGCCGCCCGGTCGCGCACCCGTATAATCGACCGCAACGTCCAGCCTGCCGCCTGCCCTACGTGGATACGCCCCTGAAACAGCGTCTGATTGGTGCCATCGTCCTGGTGGCCTTGGCCGTCATCTTCCTGCCGATGCTCGTCAAGGGCCCGGCCCCGGACAGCGGCGTGGCCAATGTGCCGATCGCCGCGCCCGATGCGCCGGCCGATGGCCAGTTCGAAACCCGCGAACTGCCGCTGGTCGCGCCTGCCGGTGGCGCCACCGGGTTGCAGAGCGGCCAGGCCCGTCCCGTCGAGGAGGCCGCCGCGCCGGCTGCGCCGCCGACCGTGGACACCTCGCCAGCAGTCGCCGCCGGCAACTACGCGGTGACCTTCGGCGCCTACGGCAGCCAGGCCGATGCCGATGCGGTGGTCGCCTACCTGAAGCGCTCGCAGCTTCCGGGCTTCATCGAGACCGCATCGATCAACGGTCGCCCGGCCTGGCGCGTGCGCGTTGGACCGTATGCCGATCGTGCGCAGGCCGAAGCGGGCCGGCTGCAGGCGGTGAAGGTCCGCGCCGACGTGAAGGCAGAAGTCATCACCCTCGATGCCAAGCCCTCGACCAGCGCACCGGTGGCCAGCACGCCGGCGCCCGCGCCGAGCGCCAGCACCCCTGTCGCGGCGACTGCGCCGTCGGCGACCGGCAACCCGGTGCGCAGTGAAAGCCTGCCGCCGAGCACGCCAACCGCAGCAACAGCGCCGGCCACCAAGCCGGAACCGGCCAAGCCCGTGGCCAAGCCGGAACCAAAGCCCGAGCCCAAGCCGGAAGCGACCGCCAGCAAGCCGGCCACCCCGCCGAGTACGCCGGCCGCACCGGCTGCGAGCGGCGTGGGGTTTGCCGTGCAGCTCGGTGCATTCGGCCAGGCCAACGATGCCAACGCCCTGCGCGACAAGGTCCGCGCGGCAGGCTTCAGCGCCTTCGTCGAGCAGGTGCGCACCGAAAAGGGCAGCCTGCACCGGGTCCGCGTCGGGCCGGTCGCCAACCGCGCCGATGCCGAACAGTTGAAGGCGCAGGTCGCCGCCAAGGTCGGCGTGGCCGGTATGGTGCGACCGCACCCATGACCTGTACGCAGCCCCGTTGCCAGCGCCGCCGAAGGAGCGGGGCGCCATGATCGACGTGGTGCTGCTGATCGTGATCGCCGCCTCCACCCTGCTCGGGTTGCTGCGCGGCTTCGTCGGCATCGTCATCGGCACCGTATCGTGGCTGGTGGCTGCCTGGGCGGCTTTCGCCTTCGGCAATGACGCCGCACGCTGGTGGGCGGCACCGGCCGCGCCCGGCGGCGAGCATTTCATCGGCGGTTACCTCAGCGTCGGCATCGGCGTGATGGTCGTCGTCGCCGTGATCGGCATGGTCATCAAGGCCATCGTCCACCGCAACATGCTGGGCAGCCTGGACCGCCTGCTGGGTGGGATCCTTGGCGCCGTGCGTGGGGGCCTCATCGCGGCCGTGCTGCTGCTGCTGGCCGGCTTCACCCCGCTCACCGCCGAACCCTCCTGGCGCGGCTCGGCGCTGCGTCCGGTGCTGAACCCGGCCGTGGGCTGGATGAACAGCAAGCTGCCGCACTGGCAGGTGCCGGGGGCCGACCTGCTGCCCAAGGCCTTGCCGATGGACGCACTGTCCCCATCTGCGTTGATGGAGCTGGGCAAAAGCGCCGGCGCCGGAGTGGGCAAGCCGGGGGCGACAGGCGATAATGGCGTACTCGGTCAGATAGTGGCGGGCAGCGGATGGCTGCGGCCTGCGAAGGCGGAACAGGGCGAGGCATATGATCCGGCCGAAGTGCGCCCGGACGCCCCAGCACTACCGGGCAGCATCGAGCCGGGCGACCCGGCCAATGTCGACCGCAGACGCGGCGACAACTCTGGCCAGGTACGGCCACCTTCCTTGTAACTGGGCACAGCCCAGCGGAGACCTCGCATCATGTGTGGCATCGTCGGAATCGTCGGCAACCAGAACGTCGCCGGGCAGTTGTATGACGGCTTGACCGTCCTCCAGCATCGCGGCCAGGACGCGGCGGGCATCGCCACCGTCAACGGCAGCCGCCTGCGGGTGCAGAAGGCCACCGGCCTGGTCCGCGATGTCTTCGATGCACGCACCATGTCCACCCTGGAAGGCAGCGTCGGTATCGCCCATGTGCGCTACCCGACCGCGGGTTCCGAAGGCATGGACGAGGCGCAGCCGTTCTACGTCAATTCGCCGTACGGCATCGCGCTGGCCCACAACGGCAACCTGATCAACACCGAGGACCTGCGCCAGCAGGTGTTCGAGCAGGACCGCCGCAACGTCAATACCGATTCGGACAGCGAAGTGCTGTTGAACGTGTTCGCCTACGAACTGGAACAGCAGCGCCAGCTCAGCCCGGAAGCCGCCATCCGCGCGGTGGCCGGCGTGCACCGTCGCTGCAAGGGCGGCTATGCGGTGGTCAGCGTGGTGCTGGGCCTGGGCCTGGTCGCTTTCCGCGATCCGCATGGCATCCGCCCGCTGGTGCTGGGCAAGCGCAGCCACGCCGAGGGTGACGAGTACATCGTTGCCTCCGAGTCGGCCGCGCTGGACGTGCTGGGCTTCCAGCGCGTGCGTGACGTGCAGCCGGGCGAAGCGCTGGTGATCACCGCGCGCGGTGAACTGTTCTCGGAAATCTGCGCCGAGCCGGCCGAACACACCCCGTGCATCTTCGAGTACGTGTACTTCGCACGCCCCGATTCGATGATCGACAACGTGTCGGTGCACAAGGCGCGCATGCGCATGGGCATCAAGCTGGGCGAGAAGATCCTGCGCCTGCGCCCGGACCACGACATCGACACCATCATCCCGATCCCGGACACCTCGCGCGATGCTGCGCTGGAGATCTCCAACGTGCTCGGGGTGAAATACCGCGAAGGCTTCATCAAGAACCGTTACATCGGCCGCACGTTCATCATGCCGGGCCAGGGCGAGCGGGTGAAGTCGGTGCGCCGCAAGCTCAACCCGATCCACCTGGAGTTCCGCAACCGCGTGGTGCTGCTGGTGGACGACTCGATCGTGCGCGGCACCACCAGCCAGCAGATCGTGCAGATGGCGCGAGATGCCGGCGCGCGCAAGGTCTACCTGGCCAGCGCCGCACCGCCGGTGCGTTACCCGAACATCTACGGCATCGACATGCCGGCCGCTGAAGAACTGGTCGCGCACAACCGCAGCATCGAGGAAATCGAAGCCCACCTGGGCTGCGACTGGCTGATCTACCAGGACATCGAAGACATGGAAGCGGCGGTGAGCGAAGGCAATCCGGCGCTGCGCAACTTCGATTCGTCGTGCTTCAACGGGCATTACCCGACGGGCATCGAACCGGGCTACTTCGAGCGCATCCAGCAGCTGCGTTCGGACGACGCCAAGCACAAGCGCCGCGCCTGAGGTCCAGGCGGTGATCGACGTGCCTGACGTCGGCGGCAATCTGCTGCGCGCTGCGCAGCAGTGCCTGGCCGAAGCCGATCCCCTGCACAAGGTCGCACTGACCCAGGCCTACGCGGCGGCGTTCCGCGCCAGCCGGTTGAACGTACCGGCCGATGCGCCGCCAGCCGAACCGATCCGCATGCCGGGCCGACCGCCGCAGCTGCTGATGGTGCATCCGCGTGAAGTGCCCCGGCGCGGCCTGGGCGGGGTGGAGGGGCGCGCGGCGTTCATCCATGCCATCGCCCATATCGAGCTCAATGCGATCGACCTGGCCTGGGACGCGGTATACCGCTTCCGCGGTCTGCCGGCAGCGTTCCACGCCGACTGGGTGAGCTGCGCCGACGACGAATCGCGCCACTTCATGCTGCTGCGCGAGCGCCTGCTGGCACACGGCCATGAGTACGCCGATTTCCCTGCGCACAACGGCCTGTGGGAAATGTGCGAGAAGACCGCGCACGACGGCCTCGCGCGCATGGCGCTGGTGCCGCGCGTGCTGGAAGCGCGTGGGCTGGACGTGACGCCTGGCATGATCGACAAGCTGCGCAATGTCGGCGACGGTGAAACCGCTGATGTGCTGGAAGTGATCCTGCGCGAGGAGGTTGCACACGTTGCCGCTGGGTCGCGCTGGTTCCGCTGGTACTGCGATCGCGCCGGCGTCGAACCGCGTGCACGTTTCAAGGAACTGCTGGTCGAGTATGCCGGTGGCTACCTGCACGGGCCGTTCAATATGGAAGCGCGCCTGCTGGCGGGGTTCGATGCGGATGAGCTCGCCAATCTGATCGAGCAGGCGGGTTGACCGGCGTCGGTTGATCCATCATCCACGCATGGCGTGGATCTACTGCAAGGCCGGTACCCCGGTGGATGAGGTCCACCCGCCACCCCAGTAGATCCACGCCATGCGTGGATGCCGTTCGCTCGTTCACCCGTTCGGCAACACCACGCGCCTGCCATCCACCGTCGGCCGGTTGATGTAGAACAACCCCGGCCCGGGGCGGTACGGCAGCTCGCTGACACCGGCATCGGCGGTGTAGGTCAGGGCGGTATCGCCCAGCGCATCGAAATTCCAGTGTGCGGACTGCATCAGGTAACGGCGGCGCAACAACGCTTCCTGCGTCGGGGTCAGCGACTGGCCGGCGATCAGACGGCGCGCGATCGGCTGCAGTGCACCAGGCAGCTCCCAACCCGCCACCTCGGCGGCGTCGGCGGTCCAGGTCACGCCGGCATCGACGGCGTGCTTCTGCATCACCTGCAGCGCCACCAGCTGATAGCGCCAATCGATGCGCCGGTGCAGCACCACCGCAGCGGTGACGTACAGCACCGGCGACATCAGCACGCTGCGGCTGCCGGCGCGTCGTTGCTGCTGCCACTGGTGCCAGACATCGACCCACACTTCCTTCGGGTTCAACCCCAGCTGCTGCCGCCAGCGCTCGGCGTCGGCCTGTGCTTCAGCGTAGGCGGTCGTCGCCTGCAGCAGTGCCAGTGGCGGTGTCTGGTAGTCCTCCACGCCGGGCCGGCGCAGCTGCTGCCGTCGGGGCCGGCTGAGCAGCTTGGGCCCTTCCTCCACCTGGTCGTAGCCTCCACCGATGTTGGCGTGCACACCGGGCAGTGCGATTTCGGGATGGGTCGGTGCCACCGTGGTCAACGCATAGTGCTGGCGATGCTCATCGCGCGCGCTGAGCTGCAACACAGCCTCGGCGATGCCCGCGGGCAGGGCGATGCGGGGGTGCTCGTCGGCGCGACCGCCGTTGACGGCGACCACCGTGTCGAACAGGCCGATGAAGCGCAGTGTCGGCCGCGGCAGGGCGAAGCCGGTGCTGCACGAAAGCCCTGCCTGCAGCAGGAGCTGCCGCCAGCGCTCGGCATCCCACCCGCGCAGGTGGTTGGCCACATCGCGTGTGGCGGCCGCGCCCCGCGAATAGCCGAACAGATCCAGCTGCACGCTGTGCAGCGGCGCGCGCCACTGCGAGGCAAGTGCCGACAGTGCGGCCGGCAGCAACACCTGCAATGCACGCTGCACCTTCGCCTGCACGCCACTGGCGCCAATCCCGAAGGCCAGGCCGATCAGGTCGTCTTCGGCATCGTCGCGGGTGCCGACACCTTCAACATAGATCGCCAGCGAAGGTGCGCTGCCCGGTGTGCGTCGGCTGTCCGGATACAGCTGGTGCAGGCGCGCGATGTTGGTGGCGCCGTTGTCGTAGCTGCTGGTGAGCCGGCTCTGGTAGGTCGAATCGTCATCGGCGCGGAGCAGGGCAGGGCGCGGTCGCGGCACCTGCCGGTGACCCTGCGCCAGGTTGTGCGCGTTGTTGCGGGTGCCATCGAAGAACAGGCCGATCCGCAGCAGGCCCGGATCAGCCGTCATGTCACTGCTGTGCTGTCCTGGTGCCATGTGCATTTCCCGTCGTGGCCACGTCACGGTAGCGCGAAAGCTGTGTGTTGGCGAAGTGTACTGACGCTTTTGACCTCACTGAACGCAGATGCGGTCGATCACAGATCGCGATTTCCATTCCCCTCATCTATTGAATTCACACGCCCTGCGCAGGCCTGATGGCCGAACCCGGCACTCCGGGTCGTGCTGCATCAACGCTGTCCACTTCACTCCAAGGAGCGACAAGATGATGTCCAGATCGATAGGTAAAGCGACAGGTGGTCTGTTGTTGGGATTGTCGGTAGCGGCGGCCGCGAGTGCGGCGCCGTTGTTCGAGCCGGTCACCGTGCTCAGCCGTGCATCGGCCACCAGCGAGCCGGCACTGGGGCGATTGCTGGCCACCCCGTCCACCGCCGCCGTACAGGAAGTGCGTGTCGATGCTGCCGCCACCGCGCAGCCGCAGCTGGAATTCGAGCTGCTCGGGCAGAAGGTGCAGGCTGTGCGCAGCAAGGTCGAGGCGCTGCCGGATGGTGGCAGCGTCTGGTATGGCCAGCTGCGCGCGCCGTCCGATCGCCTGCAGGCGGCCACGTCCAATGGCCAGGACGATCCGGGCAACTCGCTGATCCTGGTGCGCTCGGGCAACACCCTCACCGGCTCGATCCGCAAGGACGGCAAGCTGTATCGCCTGCGTCCGCTGGGCAATCGCCACGTGCTGGTCGAGGTGGATGAGTCGCGGATGCCGGCCGACCATCCGGCCGACTACAACCAGTTGCCGAAGATCGCCATGCCGGCCAATGATCGCCTTGGCACCGCGCAGGCCTCGTCGGGAAGCCCGGCGACCATCCGCGTGCTGGTGGTGGCGACCAACGCTGCAGTGACCGCCTACGGCGGCAACATGCAGTCGCTGGTGCAGCTGGCCGTTGCCGAGTCCAACCAGGGGTATACCAACAGCAACGTGGGCCTGACCCTGCAGCTGGCCGGTTATGAAACCACCAGCTACACCGAGTCCGGCAATTTCACCACCGACCTGTCGCGCTTCCGTGGCACCAGCGACGGCTACATGGACAGCATCCACACCAGCCGCAACAACACGGCCGCCGACGTCGGCGTTCTGCTGATCAACAACACCAGTTACTGCGGGCTGGCCTCGGGCATCGGCTCCACGGCGTCGACGGCGTTTGCCGCGGTGTACTGGGATTGCGCCACCGGCTACTACTCGTTCGCCCATGAAATCGGCCATCTGCAGAGCGCACGGCACGATATCGCCAGTGATCCGAGCACGTCACCGTATGCCTATGGCCATGGCTATCGTTATGAGCCGGCCAGCGGGTCGCGCTGGCGCACGATCATGGCCTACGACTGCTCGGCCGGCTGTCCGCGGCTGAACTACTGGTCCAATCCGAACATCAGCTACAACGGCGTGCCGATGGGCATCGCCAGCAGTGCCGACAACCAGCGCGTGCTGGTCAATACCAAGGCCACCATCGCGGCCTTCCGCTGAGGCCAAGCGCCGACCAGGGGCGGCGTCTACCAGAGCGCGTGCACCTGCTCTGGTAGATGCCAACCTTGGTTGGCACCCTGCGACCCATCAGACGCGCGCGAGCGTATCCAGGGTCCAGCCGTTGGCATCCACGCGCAGCACCGAGCCCTGTTCGTACCAGTCGCCCAGCACGATGCGGGTGCAGCTGCGTCCGCCGGCCTGCAGGGTGTGGATCGCCGGGCGATGGGTATGGCCATGGATCATCGTGTCCACGCCATGGCGCGCGTAAGTGGCTTCCACTTCGGCCGGGGCCACGTCGGTGACGGTTTCGAACTGCGCACGGTCGCCCTGCTTCATTTCCGACTGGCGCGCCTGGCTCGCATCGCGCGCTTTCTGCGCGAAGGCGATGCGCGCTTCCAGCGGCTGCGACAGGAACTGCGCCTGGAAGACAGGATCGCGGGTCTGGGCGCGGAACTGCTGGTAGGGGATGTCATCGGTGCATAGCAGATCGCCGTGCTGCAGCAGCACCGGGCGGCCGTACAGCTCGATCATGCACGGGTCCGGCAGGATGCGCAGGCCGGCGCGGCGGGCATAGTCTTCGCCGAGCAGGAAGTCACGGTTGCCGCGGATGAAGAACACCGGCACGCCGCTGTCGGACAGTACCTTCAGTGCATCGGCCACCGCATCGGCTGCGGCCGATGGGGTGTCATCGCCGATCCAGGCTTCGAACAGATCGCCGAGGATGTACAGCGCGTCGGCGCCGGGCGCCTCCTCGCGCAGGAAGCGCAGGAACAGGTCGGTGATGGCCGGACGGCTGGGGTCCAGATGCAGATCGGAGATGAACAGCGTGGTCATGCGGATATTCTAGGGCATCGCTTCGCCGGTAGCGCAGGGCCCTGCGCAGTCGCCGGGCATCACACCGGCAACGGCAGCCAGGCCAGGCTGGCCGAGGCCAGCAGTGCAGCGATGCCGGTGGCCGCCAGAACGTCGCTCGGGTAGTGCAGGCCCAGTACTACGCGCGACAGGCCCACGCCGAAGGTGAACGGCACCAGCAGCGGTGCCAGCCAGGGGTAGTAGGCCAGCGCGACGATGGTGAACGACACCGCGTGCAGGGTATGCCCGGACGGGAAGCTGAACTCATCCAGCGGCGCCACCCAGGCACGGATACGCAGGTCGGCCGCGTACGGTCGTGGTCGCCTGGTCCAACGTTTCAGCCCCTTGTACAGCAGCAGTGCGGCCAGCCCGGTGGCGGCCATGTGCACCGATGCACGCAGGCCATCGAAGCCATCAATGAGCACCAGCGCGCCCATCAACACGTACCAGAACACGCCATCGCCGAGCCGGCTGATGATCGAGAAGACGCGGCGCACGCGGCGACGTCGGCAGTAGTGGTTGGCGCGCCGACACAACCGTGCTTCGCGGCCGGCCAGCAGCTCAAGCGGCGTGGTGCGCATGTCCGCTCCTCCGCGCATTGGCCAGTTCCGCCAGCAGGTTTTCGAACTCCGCCACTACCTGCTGTGGGTGCAGCCGCTTCATCGCCCGTGCCGCGTTGCCGCCCAACTCGCGGCGCAGGGCGTCATCGGCAGCCAGTTGAACTGCTGCCTGCACGAACTGCTCGTCGTCATCCACTGCCGCACCATTCTCGCCGTTGCGCAGGTACTCGCGGGCCGCGCCGTAGTCGAAAGCGACAGTAGCCAGGCCGCTTGCCATGCTTTCCAGGGTCACGTTGCCGAATGTCTCGCTGCGGCTGGGGAACAGGAACAGGTCGCCACTGGCGAAATGGCGGGCGAGGGCATCGCCACGCTGGATGCCGCAGAAGATGAAATCGGGATTCTCATGGGCCAGTTTTTCGCGCGCCGGGCCATCGCCGACCCAGATGAAGCGTGCTTTCGGACGCACCTGCTGCAGCTTGCGGAAGGCTTTCACCGCCAGGCCGAGATTCTTTTCGGCGGCGATGCGGCCGACGTAGATCGCTGCCAGCCCCGTACCATCGATGCCCCATTCTTCGCGCAGCGCCGGGTCGCGGCGTGCGGGGTCGAACTGCTGGTTGTCGACCGCGCGCGCGAGCAGGCGCACACGCTCGAAACCCTGTTCGGTGAGAAATTCCTGCAGTTCGCGGGTGGGCACCAGGGTCGCATCGGCCTGGTTGTGGAAGCGGCGCATCCAGCGCATTGCCGCCGACTGCAGCCACGCCACGCCGTAGTCGGGCAGGTATTCGTCGAAGCGGGTGTGGAACCCGGTAGCCACCGGAATGCCCAGGCGGCGCGCGGTGCGCAGTGCCGACCAGCCCAATGGGCCCTCGGTCGCCACGTAGATCGCGTCCGGGCGCTGCTGCCGCCAGTGCCGGCCCAGCCGGATCGGTGCGGGCAGGCCGAAGCGCAGGCCGGGATAGCGCGGCAAGGCCGCGCCCGGAACCAGCAGGGTGCCCGGTACCGCCTCCAGCGCTTCACTGGCCTGTCGCGGGCGGATCAGGTCGACCTCGTGGCCGGCGGCGCGCAATCCCTGCTCCAGGCCCTGCACGGTCAGTGCGACGCCGTTGATCTCCGGCGGGTAGGTTTCGGTGACGATGGCATAGCGCATGGCGGGCCTCCGGTTTTACGCATGCTCGGGCTTGGCGATGTAGCGGACATGACCGCTTTGCGACAGCGCGATGACGGCCGGGCAAGGCGATGCCTGCGTAATTCAGGGGGACAAAAAAACCACGGCCCCGAAGGGCCGTGGTCGTGGTGTTGCGCCAGCGTGTGGATCAGAAGCGCTGCTGGTACTTCATGTACATGAAACGACCGATGTCGTAGCCACCGTAGTAGGAGAACGACGAATTCGGCTTGCTGTACATCACCGGGCCTTCCTTGCCGAACACGTTGTTGGCGCCAACCGACACGGTGGCATCCCACGGCAGGTTGTAACGGAACTGCACGTCGTGGAAGGTGACCGCGCCACGCTGGTTGTAATCGCGGGTGCCCTTGATCCACGGTGCCATGAAGCCCGGATCGGAGCACTCATCCGCGTAGCGGGTGGCGTTGAGGCAACGCTCCTTCACGCCGGAGTAGTAACGCGCGGTCCAGCTGACGCCGAAGTCACCGATATCCCAACCCAGCACCAGGTTCGAACGCACCCGGAATGCCAGGCTGGTGCTGGTGCCGATGGTGTTGGCCACGCCGTTGATCGGGGTAGGCACCACGCCGGCATCGTTGGTCGAACGGTACACGTTCTTGCTGACGTAGGTGCTGGTCCAGCCAGCGCTCAGCTTGCCGTAGCTGGTATCCACGCGGTAGCTGACGTCCAGGTCGTAGCCTTCGGTCTCTGCGAAGCCTGCGTTACGGTTGCCGAACTTCAGGCCGGTGACGATGCCGGTGGCGGCATCACGGGTGAAGCGGCTGCAACGCGCTTCGATACCCTGCTCGTAGCAGTCGGTGAGGATCTGGTTCGGGCTGTCATCGACAATGGTGTTGTCGATGCGGATCTTCCACCAGTCCAGCGCAACGTTGAGGTTGCTTACGAAGGTCGGGCTCCACACCAGGCCCAGCGTCTTGCTGGTCGAGGTTTCCGGGGTCAGCTGCGGGTTGGAACCGGATACGAACGGCGTCGGCGTTGCGTCCTGCGCGGTGGTCACCGGCGTATTGCCCTGGCGCAGCTGACGGAAGCTGCCCGCATCGGCGATATCGCGTGCGCAACGTCCGCGGACTTCAGCACTGTTCTTGGAAGCGCCGAACACGGTGTCGCAGGGATCGCTGAACTGCGCGAAGGTTTCCGAACCGCCACCGTACAGGTCACTGATGGTCGGTGCACGGAAACCTTCGGCCCAGGTGCCGCGGACCAGCAGCTGGTCGATCGGCTTCCACTTGAAGCCGAACTTGCTGTTGAGGGTGTTGCCGAAGGTGTTGTACTCGGAGAAACGCGTTGCGGCGCTGAAGCTCAGTTCCTTGGCACCCGGCAGGTCGGCCAGGATCGGCACGTTGAGCTCCAGGTACGCTTCCTTCACCGTGTAGCTGCCACCGGTCGGGCCAGCGGCCAGGTTGGTGGTGGCACCGGTCTGGGCCAGCGCGTCAGGCGTGTACTTGCCATCTTCCTTGCGGCTTTCGACGCCGAAGGCAAAGCCCAGGTCGCCGGCCGGCAGGGTCATGATGCTGCCCGACAGATTGGCGAACGCATTCTTGGTGGTGGTGCGGCCGGTGGTTTTTTCGGACGGGAACAGCCAGGACAGCAGTTCTTCGTTGCCGGTCAGGCCGTTCGGGTCATTCTTGCCAAACGGCACCAGCGGGTTCCACGGCTTGCAGCCATCGATGACCGCGCCCTGGCGGCCGCACATCACCTTGCCGGTGGCCGCGTCGAGGAACGAAGGGCCCACGGCATCGCGCACGCGCTTCTTGTGCAGGTTGCCGGTGGCGGTGGCGGTCAGCTCGTTGCGGTTGTACTGGTAGCCCACGTCCCAGTCGAAGTAGCGCTGGCCGATCTCGAAGGCACCATCCAGCGACACCACCGCACGATAGGTCTTCAGTTCGCTGGTGCTCACGCGCGGCACTTCCCAGGTGCGGCGGTTCCAGGACACTGCGGTCGGGTTGGCGTAACCGTGCTGGCTGCCGAACGGGTTGAAGTAGCTGTCCCTGGACATCTGGCCCGTGGCGTTCGGGTCATTGGGAATGGACACCGAGCTGGACTGGGTCGGGTAGCCGGCGATCTGGCGCTCGGAAGAACGCTTGTTGTAGCCGAACTCCGTGCGCAGGTTGATGTCATCGGTCAGCTTGAAGCGGCCATCGAAGTACACCGAATCACGCTTGATCGGGTACATGACGTGCATCTGGTCGTTGGCATTGCTGACGTCACCGGTGAACGGCGTCGCATCGGTCAGGTGGTAATTGGCCGGGTTGGTCGGGTCGGCACCACGGTTGAGCGAGTAGCCGCAGCCCAGGCGGGTATCGGTACAGCCCGGGCGGCCCTTCAGGCCGGTGATCTGGCCGTACTGGCTCAGCGTGGTCCAGTTGGAGGGGTCATTGGGGTTGTGGTCGCTGGTACCGTACTTGCTGAACCAGCGGTCACGTGCCCACACGCTCTTTTCTTCGGAGTGTTCCAGCGCCAGCGTCAGCGACACGCGGTCGTTGCTCCAGCCGCCCACCACGTCGAAGCGGTCGCGCGCGCCGTCACCTTCGCTGTACTGGCCGTGGTAGACGTTGGCGGTCACGCCGTTGACGTTGGAACGGGTGATGATGTTGACCACGCCGGCCATCGCATCGGAACCGTAGATGGCCGAAGCGCCATCCTTCAGCACTTCGATACGCTCCACCGCCGACACCGGCAGCGAGGACACGTCCTGCAGGCCCGAGGTGCTGATGCCCAGGCGCTTGCCGTTGACCAGCACCAGGGTGCGCTGCGCGCCCAGGTTGCGCATGTCGATGTAGGTGCCGCCGGTGTTTTCGCCCGAGCTCAGCGCGTTTGCGCGGCTGATCGCCGGGCTGCCCATCGCCGTCACGTTCTGCAGGATGTCGGCAACGGAGCTGAAGCCCTGGCGTTCGATATCGGTACGGCTCAGGGCCAGCACCGGCTGCGCCGTTTCAACGTCCACCTGGCGGATGCGCGAACCGGTGATCTCGATGCGGTCCAGGTTGGTCGGCGATGCGGTGCTGCTGCTCTGGGCGAACGCCGGCAGCGCAGCCAGCGTCGCAGTGGTTGCCAGGGCGTAGCGGATGGCCTGCCCCAGTGCGGTGGTGCGTGAAGTCATGACGAGCTCTCTCTCTCGGGTCGTGCAAAGGACGCCAAAACGGGCGTCGAAGGAATCGGCAGGTCCAAGACCGAGCCGATGACCCGATAGTAGTCTCGTTGGTTAATGCTCTGTAAAGAGCGCATGTCGGTTTGTGTCGTTACGCATCACCTGTTTTCACCAAACGTGAACAAAAGCAGGGGTTTACGTGAAGGCTCGGCACGCGCAAGCGCCGCCAGCTGCTGCGTTGCAGCAGGAATTGGCGGTCGATTGCGCGAACTGTAACGAAATGTAATCGGGCGCCGACGGGTGATGCGTGGGCGCCCTCGGCGTCCTGCTCAGACCACGAACGGACGGAACTGGATGCCCAGCCCGGCGATGCCTTCGGTCTCGCCGATCAGGTCGGCGCGCAGCAGCGGCCGCGCATCGATGAAGGCCTGCGGCACGATCAGCGACAGGCGGCTGTCGTCGGCGGTCAGCTCCAGCACCGGCAGCGGTGCGTCTTCATGCGCGCGGTTGAGCAGTACCGCCAGGCGCAGCAGGGCAACCAGGCGTCGTGCCGTCAGCAGCAGGCGTTCGGGGATGGCATCGAAGGCGGTCTTGCTGATGCCGCGGCGGTGATTGCGCACCAGCGTCGCCAGCATCTGCTGTTCCTGCCGCGAGAAGCCGGCGATGTCCGAGTTCTCCAGCACGTAGCTGCCATGCACGTGGTAACCGCTGTGGGCGATCATCAAGCCCAGTTCATGCAGGCGCGCGGCCCAGCCGAGCATGCGTGCATCATCGGCATCCAGCTTCCAGCGTTCCTGCACCTGCTCCAGCAACGACAGTGCGGTGTCCTGTACGCGGCCGGCCTGCACCGTGTCGATGCCATAGCGATGGGTGAGGGCGGCCACCGATTCATCGCGCGGGTCGTTGTCACCGGCACGGCCGAGGATGTCATAGAGGATGCCCTCGCGCATCGCGGCCTTGCTGACCAGCAGCTTCTGCAGGCCCAGTGCCTGGAAGGCGGCCTCCAGCACCAGGATGCCGCCGGCGATGATCGGGCGGCGATCGCTGGACAGGCCGGGCAGCACGATGTCGTCGATCTTCTTGGCCTTCAGCAGCTCATCGCGGAGCTGCGGCAACGCCTCGGCGGTGATCGCACCCTTGCTCAGCTTCATCGTCGCGCAGATTTCGCTGATGGCCTTGTGGGTGCCGGACGAGCCAAGGGCTTCCTGCCAGCCCAGCGCGCGGTATTTGCTGGCGAAGGGCTGGAACTCCCGGCCGATCTCGGCCAGGGCATCCTTCCAGCGCTTCTTGCTGAGTTTGCCGCCCGGGAAAAAGCGACGGGTGCTGGCGATGCAGCCGGCCTGCAGGCTCTCGCGTTCCAGGGTCTGCATGCCCTTGCCGATGATGAACTCGGTCGAGCCGCCGCCGATGTCGATGACCAGGCGGTGCTGGTCGGGCTTGGGCGGTTGCGCATGGGCCACGCCCAGGTAGATCAGTCGCGCCTCTTCGCGGCCACTGACCACTTCGATGGCATGCCCGAGCGCGGTTTCGGCCGGCATCAGGAAGGCCTGCGGCGAACGCAGCTGGCGCACGGTATTGGTGGCCAGTGCACGCACGCGATGTGGCGGGACGTTGCGGATGCGCTGGCCGAACCGTGCCAGGCACTCCAGCGCGCGCTGCCGCGCTGCTGCGGAGAGTCCGCCCTTGCCGTCCAGGCCGTCGGCCATGCGCACGGTCTCGCGCAGGCGGTCGATCACCCGCAGCTGGCCAAGCGTGTAACGCGCGATGACCATGTGGAAACTATTGGAGCCAAGGTCGATGGCGGCCAGCAGGTCGCCATCCTGCAATGCGGGCGGAGTCGTGGTGGTATGCGGCATGGGCGAATGTTAGCCGAAGGGGCGGTGAACTCGTCACCGCGCGGCCTTCACATTTTGTGGTGGGGGGGCGGCGGCAGGGCTGCGCCCTGCACCCGCAGAGTCAACGTCAACGTCAAAAGCGGGGTATCCGTGGGAAGGCGGGGTGGGTCCGGTTGCGGGGGACGCCGTGAACCCATCCTTGGGGGCTTGGCCGCGGCATCCATGCCGCGGACACCCCCGCAACCGGACCCACCTCGCCTTCGACAGTTTTCCGCGATCTGTCGGAATGGCATTGCCTGCTCTTGGTAGGTGTCGACCTTGGTCGACACGGTAGATCCACGCCACGCGTGGATGCATCCAAACGTGCCGACCAAGGTTGGCATCTACCGGATCAAAGACCCTGCATGTGTCGACCTTCGACAGATCGCCGCGGCTGTTGGTAGGTGTCGACCTTGGGCGACACGGTAGATCCACGCCATGCGTGGATGCATCCAAACGTGCCGACCAAGGTCGGCACCTACCGGTCAGAGTCCCTGCATCAACGCCATCTGTGCCGAATGCGGGGCTTCGTCGTGGGCCGGGGCGCGCTTGTGGTAGATGCCCTCGGCATCCAGCTCCCAGGCGTTGAGGTTGTCGTCCAGATAGTTCTGCAGCACTTCGCGATAGACCCGCTTGGCCAGTGCCGGGTCGAGGATCGGGAAGCAGGTCTCCACCCGGCGCAGCAGGTTGCGTTCCAGCCAGTCGGCGCTGGCGCAGTACAGCTCCGGTGCGCCGTCGTTGCCGAACCAGTAGACCCGGCTGTGTTCCAGGAAGCGGCCGACGATCGAGCGCACGCGGATGTTGTCCGACACGCCGGGTACGCCCGGGCGCAGGGTGCAGGCGCCGCGGATGATCAGGTCGATCTGCACCCCCGCCTGCGAGGCGGCGTACAGCGCACGGATCACCTGCGCTTCGTTGAGTGCGTTCATCTTGGCGATGATCCGCGCTGGTCGCCCGGCGGCAGCGACGCGTGTCTCGCGCTCGATCCTCGCCAGGATCCCGGTATGCAGGGTGAAGGGAGACTGCAGCAGGCGCTTGAGCTTCATCTTCGAGGCCAGCCCGGACAACTGCTGGAACAGCAGGTGCACGTCGTTGCCGATGTCGGCATCGGCGGTGATCAGGCTCAGGTCGGTGTACGCGCGTGCGGTACCACTGTGGTAATTGCCCGTGCCCAGGTGCACGTAGCGGCGCAGCTTGCGGCCTTCGCGGCGCACGATCAGCAGCATCTTGGCGTGGGTCTTGTAGCCGACCACGCCGTACACCACCTGCACGCCGGCTTCCTGCAGCCGATCGGCCAGGCCCAGGTTGGCTTCTTCATCGAACCGCGCGCGCAGCTCGACCACCACGGTCACGTCCTTGCCGGCACGTGCGGCCTGGATCAACGCATCGACGATCAACGAGTCCTTGCCGGTGCGGTACAGGGTCTGCTTGATCGCCAGCACGTTTGGATCGAGCGCGGCCTGGCGGATCAGGTCGAGCACTGCAGCGAACGCGTCGAAAGGGTGGTGCAGCAGCAGGTCCTTGCGTGCGGTGGTCTCGAAGATGCCGTCGCTGTCGCGCAGGGTGCGCGGGGTCATCGGCGGATACTTGAGGTCCGGCTGCGCGATCAGGTCGTACAGCTGGATGATGCGGTTGAGGTTGACCGGTCCATCGATGCGGTACACCGCGTTCTCGGTCAGGCCGAAGTTCTGCAGCAGGGTGCGGACGATGTCGCGCGGCATGTCGTGGGCGATTTCCAGGCGCACCGCAGGACGATAGCCACGGTCCACCAGCTCGTCGCGCAGCGCCAGCGCCAGGTTTTCCACTTCCTCCTCGTCCACCACCAGCTCGGAGTTGCGGGTGACACGGAACTGATAGGCGCCCAGCACTTCCAGGCCCGGGAACAACTCGTCCACGAAGGTGGACAGCACCGAGGACAGGAACACGAAGTTCTGCGGGCCGCCGAGTTTTTCCGGCAGCTGGATGATCCGCGGCAGCGAACGCGGTGCGCGCACGATGGCCAGGTGGCCGGTGCGGCCGAACGCGTCGGTGCCCTTCAGCACCACCACGATGTTCAGCGATTTGTTGAGGATCTTCGGGAACGGATGCACCGGATCCAGGCCGAGCGGCGACAGCACCGGCATGATCTCGTTGCGGAAGTAGGCACGCAGCCAGCGCTTCTGGCGGTGGGTCCAGGAATTGCGGCCGAGCACACCGATGCCGGCCTCCATCAGCGCCGGACGCAGCGTCTGGTTCCAGCAGCGGTACTGCTGGTCCACCAGCTCGGCGGCGCGCTCGTGGATGGCATTGAGAATGGCCTGCGGGCTCATGCCGTCCGGTGCCGGCGGCAGGCCGAACTCCTGCGCATGACGGACCGCAGCGGCACGGATCTCGAAGAATTCGTCCAGGTTGGTGCAGGAGATGCACATGAAGCGCAGGCGCTCCAGCAGCGGCACCTGTGGGTCCATCGCCTGCGCCAGCACGCGGAAGTTGAAATCCAGCTGCGACAGTTCGCGGTTGATGTACAGCGCCGGGTCGCGCAACGGATCGCTGTCCGTGCTCACGGGGAGGGGGAGGGATCCGAGGCTGCTCATGGCGTCATTCTTCGAAGGAGGTCAGGGGGGCGGACTCACGCGGTCGCACGTGGTCGGCATCGAAATGGCAGGCGAACACCGAGCCCTTGCCGACCTCGCTGTCGATTTCCAGGCGTGCGTGGTGCAGACCGAGGATGTGCTTGACGATCGACAAGCCCAGGCCGGTGCCGCCGCTTTCGCGTGAGCGGCTGCTGGAGACACGGTAGAAACGTTCGGTCAGGCGCGGCAGGTGGGTGGCAGGAATGCCGTAGCCGGTGTCACGCACCGCCAGCACCACGCCGTCGCCCTCGCGGCGGAACTCCACCGCGATGCGGCCACCGGCCGGGGTGTAGCGCACCGCGTTGGTGACCAGGTTGGAGAAGGCGCTGTGCAGTTCCTTGGTCGAACCCTGCAGGTCCACGCCGGCCAGGTCGTCGATGCTGATCTGGTGGCGGCCCTGGCTGTGCGCCTCGGCTTCGCGGCGCAGCGTGGCCAGCATGGGCTGCATGGCCACCGTCTCGGCTTCGCTGTGTTCCTGCGATTCCAGCCGCGACAGGGTCAACAGGTCCTCCACCAGCTGGGCCATGCGCTGGCTCTGCTTGCGCATCTCTTCCAGCATCGGTCCGGTTCCCGGGAAATCCTCCGGGTCCATCATGTCCAGGTAGCCGTGGACCACGGTGAGCGGGGTGCGCAGTTCGTGTGAAACGTTGGCCACGAAGTCGCGGCGTACCTGTTCCAGGCGCAGCAGCTTGCTGACGTCGCGGGCGATCAGCAGCCAGTAGTCGGACGAATAGGGAATCAGGCGCAGGTTCAGGCGGATCGCAGGATCGACCGGCGAGGGCACGTCCAGGATCGGTTCGGCATTGCGGCCACCGGCCAGCCAGTGGGCAAGCGGCATCGGCTGCAGGCGTTCGACCAGGGCTTCACCCAGATCGCCAGGATGGTGCAGGCCGAGCAGCGCCGTGGCCGCTTCGTTGAACCACTGTACGCGCTGGCTGTTGCGGTCCAGCACCACCACGGCGTCGGGCAGCGCGGCCGCTGCAGCGCGATAGCTGCGCAGCATGTCCAGCAGGCGTCGCTTGCGCACGCGCATCTCCACCTGGTTGCGGTACAGCAGGCGGTCCAGCTCGTTCCAGACGCCGCTGCCTTCGGCGGCGGTGTCCCAGCGCTGGCGCGCGGTCAGCCGGCGCAGCACGCGGCGCAGCCGCCAGTAATGCCAGACCAGCGTCGCCAGTGCCGCCAGCGCGATGCACAGCCACAGGTGGCCAGTGAACCATCCGACCACACCGGCCAACAGCAACACGATGGCCACGGTGGCCAGTGTCTTCAACCAGGCAGAGCGGATGTGGCGGGGCATTGCGGTCTCGTCGTGGGTTGCGGCGGTTCACGCAGGTGAACCGAGGGTTATAGCAGAGTTGCCGACGCCGGCACCGTGGGGTGCACGGCGCCGGCACGACGAGGCTCAGGTTGCGGTGGAGAAGCGGTAACCGGCACCGCGCACGGTCTGCACCATGTTCTCGGCGTTGAACGGTTCCAGCGTCTTGCGCAGTCGTCGGATGTGCACGTCGATGGTGCGTTCTTCCACATACACGCTGCCGCCCCACACGTGGTCCAGCAGCTGCGCACGGGTGTACACGCGCTCAGGATGGGTCATGAAGAAGTGCAGCAGGCGGTATTCGGTCGGGCCGATCGGCACCGGCTGGTCGTTGGCGAACACGCGATGGGCGGCGCCGTCGATGCGGATCGAGCCCACGGCCACGCTGCCGTCCTCGTCATCGTCGCGGGCGCGGCGCATGACCGCGCGGATCCGGGCCAGCAGTTCGCGCGCCGAGAACGGCTTGACCACGTAGTCGTCCACACCGGCTTCGAGGCCGCCGACACGGTCGTTCTCTTCGCCGCGCGCGGTCAGCATGATGATCGGCACTTCGCGGGTCAGGGTTTCCTTGCGCCAGCGCCGTGCCAGGTCCAGGCCGCTGGTGCCGGGCAGCATCCAGTCCAGCAGGATCAGGTCGGGGACGCGGTCGGCGATGGCGGTCTGGGCCTCGCGGGCGTCACCGGCGTGGACAGGTTCGTAATCGCCCTTGCGAAGGGCGAAGGCGACCATTTCGCGGATCGCGGGCTCGTCATCGACGATCAGGATGCGTTTCTGCACGAGGGCACCGTAGGGCTCAGTTACTGGAGTGGTGCCAGTAGACTACGGTTTGATGACATGTTTGTGACTACCTGGCCGGCATCTGGCATTCCTGCCATCTGCCGGTCATGCCGTACTCAGCGGCGGTCCAGGTCCGGGTCCTGTACACCCTGCCGGCGCAGCTCGAGCACGGTGGGCGTGATCGACTCGATCCGCGCATCCACCCGGGCCCGACCGACGTAATCCAGGGCGGGGTTGCGCTTGAGTGCCTGCAGCTGCATCAGGGCCTGTTCCGGGCGCCCGCCCAGGAACGCCGCCTCGGCATAGGCCTCGCTGGCGCGGACACTGTCACCGGCCAGTTCACTGGCGCGGGCGTAGCGCTGCTGGAAGACCGGATCGTTACCGCTTTGCGACAGCAGCGGACGCAGCATCGCCTGCGCGCGCTGTCCCGCGGCCTGGCCGCCCTGCTCGTTCAGGATTTCGGCATAGGTCAAGGCCACCGGCCGGCTGTTGGGGTGCTCATGCAGCAGCTGCTCGAAGCGTGCATTGGCCTGGGTGGATTGGCCGGTGCGCGATTCCGCCTCGGCCAGGGCCAGGGCGACCCACAGGCTGTCCGGGTGGGTCTTCAGCAGGTCGGTCAACGTCTGTCGGGCCTCGCTGGCACCGCTGCGGCCACCGCGCATCGTGGCCAGTGCCTGGCCGTAACGCTGGGCATCGTCCAGGCCATCCTTCTGCCGCCGCGCAAGATCGGCGTACTCGCGTTGCAGTTCGGCCGGGCTGTCGGCGCTGAGTACGCGCAGGCGTTCACGGGCCCAGTTGAAATCGCCACTGGCGCCGCGGCTGAGCTGCCCGATCGGAACCCGCAGCACGCTGCTGGGCAGCAGCGGGTTGATGCCACGCAGCAGTGGATCGCCCAGGGTCGGGTCGGCCGGATCCACCCGTTCCCTGCGCTCGCCGCTGGGCGTGCGCGTGGTCAGCAGCACCGTGTCCTTCTTCATCTGTTCGGCGCGGGCCTTGGCCTCGCTGATGCGGGTGGTGTTGACCGGGTGGGTGCGCAGGAAGTCAGGAACGCTGTAACCGCCGTCGTTGCCGCGCATCGCCGAGGACATGCGCTCGAAGAAGCCGGCCATCGCATCCACGTCGTAGCCGCTGCGCGACAGCGTGCGAATGCCCAGCCGGTCGGCCTCGGATTCATTGGAGCGGGTGTAGTCGATCTGCCGTTGCTGCATCAGGCCCATGCCCGAGCTGATCGCAGCCATGGTGGCGTTGCCCGAGGAGGAGCTGTTGCTGGCCTGGGCGGCAACCACCGCCGCCAGCATGCCCAGCAGGATCGGAATCTGGTCGCGCTGGGCACGCTCCACCCCGCGCAGCACGTGCTGCTGGGTGACGTGGGCGATTTCGTGCGACAGCACCGCCGCCACCTCATCCTCGCGTTCGGCCGTCAGCACCAGGCCGGCATTGACGCCGATGTAACCGCCGAGGGTGGCGAAGGCATTGATCTGGCGGTCCTTCATCACGAAGAACGTGTAGGGCTGGCGCGGCTGGTCGCTGTTGGAACCGAGGCGGGTGCCCATGGTCTGCAGCCAGTCGTTGACCAGCGGATCGTCCAGCAGGTAGCCGTAGTTGCGCAGCTCGCGCAGCATCATCGCGCCGTACTCGGCCTGGCGGGCCGGGGTCAGCAGTTCGCCCGCCGAGGAACCGATGTCCGGCAGCTTCTCCTGGGCCTGCGCCAGCGGGGCAGCCAGGGCCAGGGTGAGGGCAGCGGTGAGCAGCAGGGGTCGCAAGCGGTCGATCCTCGGGCAGAGTCTGTCCAGCGTGGCAGGGCAAGGGGCAACCATTCGTTAATCAATCCACAGTGTTGCGGGCGTGGCGTGGAAATTCCAGCGCACCGGTACCATATATGGACCGTCGATCCATCGTGGAGTTTCCCGTGACAGCCCAGTCCGCCGGCGCTACCCCCGCCATCACCATCTATTCCACCGCCGTCTGCCCTTACTGCGTGGCCGCCAAGAACTTCCTCAAGAGCAAGGGCCAGCAATGGACCGAGGTCCGCATCGACCTGGATCCGGTCGAGCGCGAGAAGATGATGGCCAAGACCCGCCGTACCAGCGTCCCGCAGATCTTCGTGGGCGACGTCCACGTTGGCGGCTACGACGACATGATGGCCCTGCATCGTGAAGGCAAGCTCGAGCCGCTGCTGGCCGGGCAGGGCCAGGCATGAGCGCGGCCGACGACGGCAGCAAGGACCGGATCGCCGAGTTCACCGATTTCCGCAAGCGCATGAATGAACGCATTCTGGGCGAGCCGAACCAGGTGGTGCGCCGCTTCTTCGCGCTGGACACGCAGACCTACCAGGCCGGTGCGCTGGACGTGAAGACCAAGGAGCTGCTGGGCCTGGTGGCCTCGATGGTGCTGCGCTGCGACGACTGCATCAGCTACCACGTGGCCCAGTGCAAGGACGCCGGGGTGACCCGTGAAGAGTTCTTCGAGACCTTCTCGGTCGGCCTCGTGGTCGGCGGCTCGATCGTGATCCCGCACCTGCGCCGGGCCGTGGACTTCCTCGACCAGCTGGAAGGCGGCGCCGCCGCCCCGGAAGCGCACGAGCACTGAGGTAGCGCCGGGCCATGCCCGGCGGGCACCTGTACGAAAGGCCGCCGGGCACGGCCCGGCGCTACCGATGACGTACATCGGGGCCTTCCCCGCGATCCAACAGCCCAGGAGCCCCCTTGTTGTTCAAGGGGGCGCGCCAAAGGCGTGGGGATAAGGTGGGATGCGCGGGCAATTCTGCCTGAGCCGGGACTGGGACCATGGTCTATTTGGGACCTCGGCCCCGGCTCAGGCATAATTGCGGGTGAAACTTCCTTTGCGCCGGCGTTTCCGGGCACGTCCGGACGGCGTTTTTCCCCCTGTTCGGAACATCGATCAATGACGCAGAAAATTACGGTCATCCGCGGCGACGGCATTGGCCCGGAAATCATGGACGCCACCCTGTTCGTGCTCGACCAGCTCAAGACTGGCCTGGAGTACGAAGACGCCGACGCCGGCCTGGTGGCCCTGGAGAAGCACGGCGATCTGATGCCGGCGGTGACCCTGGAATCGATCGCGCGCAACAAGGTCGCGCTGAAGAGCCCGCTGACCACGCCGGTCGGTGGTGGCTTCACCTCGATCAACGTCAGCCTGCGCCGTCACTTCGACCTGTACGCCAACGTGCGTCCGGCCCACACCTTCCCGAACACCAAGTCGCGTTTCGACAACGTCGACCTGATCACCGTTCGTGAGAACACCGAAGGTGCGTACCTGGCCGAAGGCCAGGAAGTGTCGGCCGACGGCGAGACCGCTTTCTCCGGCACCCGCATCACCCGCAAGGGCTCCGAGCGCATCGTGCGTTACGCCTTCGAGCTGGCCCGCAGCACCGGCCGCAAGAAGGTCACCGCCGTGCACAAGGCCAACATCATCAAGTCGACCTCGGGCCTGTTCCTGGCCGTGGCACGCGAAGTGGCGGCCAAGTACCCGGACATCGAGTTCCAGGAAATGATCGTCGACAACTGCTGCATGCAGCTGGTGATGCGTCCGGAACAGTTCGACATCATCGTCACCACCAACCTGTTCGGCGACATCATTTCCGACCTGTGTGCCGGTCTGGTCGGCGGCCTGGGCCTGGCCCCGGGTGCCAACATCGGTGAGAACGCGGCGATCTTCGAAGCCGTGCACGGCACCGCGCCGGACATCGCCGGCCAGGGCAAGGCCAATCCGTGCGCCCTGCTGCTGGCAGCGGCACAGATGCTGGACCATGTCGGCCAGCCGGAAAATGCCGAGCGCCTGCGCAAGGCCATCGTGGCCACGCTGGAAGCCAAGGATTCGCTGACCGGCGACCTCGGCGGCACCGGCAACACGATGGGCTTCGCCAAGGCGATCGCCAGCCGCCTGTAAGCAGCGGCTCGACCTCGGTCGGATCCACAGCGGGGCGCCTTCGGGCGCCCCGTTGCGTTTCACCACCTCCACAAAAACTGATCTGTGCACGTTTCGCACAGATCGTGTGCTCGGATGCGGCTGGTTCGTGCGTTCAACGCTCCTCATCCTGTGCCGACTTTCCCTCGCACAGGAGCTTGACCATGAACCTCGCTGCTTTCGGCCTGGCCAGCCTGATCGGCATGGCCGCCACCACTCCGGCGGCCGCCGCCGGGTCGTCCCATCCCACCATCCGACATATGGCCGGCGCCCCGGCTGCCACCTCGCTCGACGCAGCGAAGACGGCCGTGCTGGTGATCGACTTCCAGAACGAGTATTTCGATGCCAGCGCCGCAGCCGGTTTCGCCGGTGGTCGCATGGTCATTCCCGATGGCGTGGCAGCCCTGCGGCAGACGCGCCGCGTGGTCGACTTCGCTGATGCCAACGGCATCCGCGTGATCCATGTGCAGCACGTGCTGCCGGCTGGCGCGCCGCTGTTCGCCGAGGGCAGCGTCAACGCGGCGTTCCATCGTGACATGCAGCCGCGCAAGGGCGAGACCGTGGTGCAGAAGGACAACGTCAGCGTGTTCGCCGGTGCCTCGGCAGCGGTGCTGGACAAGGCGCTGAAGGACGCCGGTATCGACACCCTGATCGTCACCGGCCTGCAGACCCATGCCTGCGTTGCCGGTGCTGCACGTGATGCCGCTGCGGCGCCGCGCGGCTATCGGGTGATCGTGGCCTCCGATGCCTCTGCCAGCCGTGATCTGGATCTGGCCAATGGCGGGAGCATCGGCCATCGCGCATTGCATGAAGCGTCGCTGGCGCAGATCGAGGATGCCTTTGGCGATGTCATGAGCACCTCGGCGATCCTGGCCCTGCCGGTGCGCAAGGCCGGCGGCGACGCTTGATAAGCTGGCGGGGTCCGCAGCCAGCGGGCCCCGCCGACTGGAGTCACCTCCCGATGGATCATTTCGCCGCCCTGCGAGCTTTGCGCGCGATCGTCGATGCAGGCAGTTTCACTGCCGCCGCCGAGCGGCTGGATACTACTCATTCGGCGATGTCGCGGCAGTTGCGTCAACTTGAAGAGCACCTGCAGGTGCGGCTGCTGGATCGCAACAGCCGGCGGTTGTCGCTGACCGAGGCCGGGCGCGACTACTACCGCGAGGCGGTGGCGCTGCTTGACCGGCTGGAGGCTGCCGATGACCGCGCGCGGGCCGGCCAGGCCCAGCCCAGCGGGCGCGTGCGGGTCAGCGTGCCGCAGGTGGTCGCCAGCCAGGAATTGCCGCATTGGCTGCCTGGCTTCCTGGCGCGCTATCCGCAGGTGGCGCTGGAACTGTCGGCCGACGATCAGCTGGTCGATGTGGTCGGCGGTGGCTTCGATCTCGCCCTGCGCATCGCGCCGTCCTTGCCTGACAGCCAACTGGTCGCCCGTGAACTCGCGCGCTGCCCACGCATCCTGGTTGCGGCGCCAGCCTATCTGGCCCGGCATGGGCTGCCTCGACAGGTGGCCGATCTGCAGAACCACACGTTGTTGGCATTCAACCCGGTTGCTGCGATCACGCCGTGGCAGCTGCACGGGCCGCGCGGTGCCATGGTCAGCGTGGAAGCCGGTCAACGACTGCGCGTGGACGCTACGCCGGCACTGTATGCGGCCGTGCTGGCCGGCATGGGCATCAGTCTGTTCACCGCGCTCACCGTGCAGGAAGACCTGCGCGCTGGCCGGTTGATCCGCGTGCTGCCCAGCTGGCACGGTGGCACGCGCTGCTATTTCGCGCTGTATCCCCATGCGCGTGCGCTGGCGCCGAAGGTGCGCGCGCTGGTCGATCACCTGGCCGCGCATTACGCTGCAGCGTCGGGTGCGGCAGGGTAGTCGCACGGCAGCGGTGAGGAGTGGGGATGGAGTCGGTGTATCTGCTGGTCGCGCTGGGTGCGATCGTCGCGGGGTTCGTACAGGGCCTGTCGGGTTTCGCGTTCGGCATGGTCGCGATGTCGTTCTGGGCGTGGGGGCTGGATCCCCGGCTTGCGGCGACGCTGTCGGTGTTCGGCGCGCTGGTCGGCCAGTTGCTGGCGGTGTTCACCGTGCGCCGTGGCTTCAATCTGCGCCTGCTGCTGCCGTTTGTGCTCGGCGGATTGGCGGGCATTCCGCTGGGCGTGCTGGTGCTGCCACAGCTGGACATGGTCTGGTTCAAGGCGCTGCTGGGAGGATTCCTCGCGCTGTGGTGCCCGGTAATGCTGATGGCGCGTTCCCTGCCGCCGGTCACCGTGGGCGGCCGGGTTGGCGACGCATTGGCCGGCATGGCTGGCGGCGTGCTCAGTGGCATCGGCGGCTTCGCCGGGCCGGTGCCGACGCTGTGGAGCACGCTGCGTGGCTTCGGCAAGGACGAGCAGCGCGCGGTCATCCAGAACTTCAACCTGGCGATGCTGGCGGTGACCATGGCCACCTATGTCGGTACCGGCATGGTCACCCGGCAGATGCTGCCGTACTTCGCCATCGTCGCGCCGGCGATGCTGGTGCCAACGCTGCTGGGGGCGAGGCTGTATGTCGGTATCAGTGAAGCGCGTTTCCGGCAGATCGTGCTGGGGCTGTTGACGGCCTCCGGCGTTGCCATGCTGGCCTCGTCGTTGCCGTTGCTGCTGTCCCGTGGGGCGGCGGGATGAGGCCTCAGGCGGGCCGCAGCATGCGGAAGCGTTGCTCGGCAGTGATCCGGAAATAGTCGGCCGGTCCGCCGCCGCGCAGGATGGTGTCGCTTGCTGCAGTGTCGTAGATGCCGTCGACGAGCAACCGCGTATCGATATGCACGGCGACCACTTCTCCCAGTACCAGCCAGCCATTGGTGTCGTTACCGGCCGCATCACGCAGGCGCACGATCTGCGTGCAGCGGCACTCCATGCTTACCGGGCTCTGCGCCACGCGCGGCGGTGCAACCTGCTCCGATGGCAGTGGTGTCAGCCCCGCCAATGCGAACTCGTCCACTTCGGGCGCGACTGCGCGGCAGCTTTCGTTCATTGCCTGGGCCAGATCGAATGTGGCGAGGTTCCAGACAAACTCGCCGGTGGCTTCGATGTTGCGCAGCGAATCCTTGCGCCCCTGGCTGCTGAAACCAATGATCGGCGGCGTGTAGTTGAAGGCGTTGAAGAAGCTGTAGGGCGCCAGGTTCACATTGCTGTCGGCATCACGACTGGAGATCCAGCCGATGGGGCGCGGGCCGATGATGGCGTTGAACGGATCGTGCGGCAGGCGATGGCCGTCGGCCGGGCGATAGCTGTGGAAGCGGGGAGGGAGGGTGTCTGCCATGGGTGTGTTTCCGGGGGAGTCGAGCGTGCTCGACGCTACAAAAAAGGCCGCGATCCCGACGGATCGCGGCCTTGTCGTTTACGGCATGACCAGGATCAGCGTTGCTGGATCTTCGACAGCAGGCGCAGGAACTCCACATACAGCCAGACCAGGGTCACCATCAGGCCGAATGCGCCATACCATTCCATGTACTTCGGTGCGCGCTGGGCTGCGCCGGTTTCGATGAAATCGAAGTCCAGCACAAGGTTCAGCGCAGCAACCACCACCACGAACAGGCTGAAGGCGATGCCCCAGCCGCTTGAGGAATGGATCAGCGGCACCTGGATGTTGAAGAACGACAACACGAACGAAGCCAGGTACAGCAGGGCGATGCCGCCTGTGGCAGCGACCACGCCGAGCTTGAAGTTCTCGGTGGCCTTGATCACGCCGCTGCGGTAGGCAATCAGCAATGCGAACAGGGTGCCGAAGGTCAGCAGCACAGCCTGGAAAACGATACCCGGGAAGCGCAGTTCGAACAGCGCGGAAATCGCACCCAGGAACAGGCCTTCGATCAGCGCATACATCGGCGCGGTGACTGGCGACCACTCCTTCTTGAAGATGGTGATCAGGGCCAGGACCAGGCCGCCGATCGCGCCGCCCATGGCGTACAGCTTGGCGCCGGCCATCACCTGGCCATAGTCGTCCACGCTCTGGTTCCAGGCGAAGGCGGCGGTCAGCACGGTCAACAGCAGCAGGAGGCCGGTCTTGTTGACGGTGCCGTTGATGGTCATGGCCTGGTCGGGGCTGGTCACCACCGAGCCACTGGCCAGATCGAGGAAGGTCGACTCGGAAAGAGCCGGGTTGCCGCTGCGCATGCGAGGTCTCCGTGCGAAAAGGGGGGCGATTCGGCCATCCGGCCGATGGCTGCGAGCATAGCCGATGGCTGCGTAAGCTGTGGTCATGGCGGGGCGGGGCAGGGATTGCGCGTTGACAGTTCGCACGGCGCTTGGCCACAATGGTCAGCTCCCCGGGTCCACGCCCGAGGGGATTGCAACACCGGGGTATAGCGCAGTCTGGTAGCGCGCCTGCTTTGGGAGCAGGATGTCGGGGGTTCGAATCCCTCTACCCCGACCAATCCACATCACGTCGGATTGGACGCCGTTCCGGTTCGGGCGCCCGTAGCTCAACTGGATAGAGCACCGGCCTTCTAAGCCGGCGGTTACAGGTTCGATTCCTGTCGGGCGCGCCATTGGTGCGGCACCGGAACGTAGCTGGCGGATGTGAAGAAGTGCTTGCAAAACCCTGGCGACTCCACCAGAATGTCGGACTCGCTTCGGCGGACCGGAACTTCGGTGACAGTCCTCGGGCAACGTATCAAGCGTCAACGTCGGCAGCATCGACGGTGAAGCGAAAGTTTCAGTGGTGGCTGTAGCTCAGTTGGTTAGAGTACCGGATTGTGATTCCGGTGGTCGGGGGTTCGAATCCCCTCAGCCACCCCACTGATTCAACCGCGTCGGCAGCGCCGAAACGGTATTGCAATAAACAGAGTGCACGCTACAATGTGCGTCTGAGTTTCAAGGGCTGTTAGCTCAGTTGGTAGAGCAGTTGACTCTTAATCAATAGGTCCAAGGTTCGAATCCTTGACAGCCCACCAAGACAGAAGCCATCGGGTCCGCCCGGTGGCTTTTTTCTTCAGATGTAACCCTTCGCGATGGATCGCCGGTTGCAGTGCTTGTTTCAACCAGGTTGAAGAAAGTACTTGCAACGCCCTCGCGGATCGGGTCATAATTCGCCCCCCGATTTCGGGCTGTTAGCTCAGTTGGTAGAGCAGTTGACTCTTAATCAATAGGTCCAAGGTTCGAATCCTTGACAGCCCACCAGACGAAAGCCACTTGGTCCGCCAAGTGGCTTTTTTCTTGCCTTCGACAGCATTGGTAGGTCCGCGCCCTGCGTGGATGAAGGCTGTACGAAGCGCGCAATCCACGCATGGCGTGGATCTACTGAAGCACGGCTGAAATCAGCGTCAAATGCGTCATCGGCATGTTCAATGCTGTGAGCTGCTTCTCACCGATTGCCATCGGCATCGCTCCCAATAGGTGTTCCGCGCCGAAGGCGCATGCATGAGGAATGCTTTGATGGCCATTAACAGGACTATGGGTCTGATGCTGTCCGGCCTGGCGGTGATCGTGCTGTCAGGTTGCAGGGCGGACGACGCCGCCACTGCCGGGGCAGCGCCGGATCACGCGCAGACGGTGGAGCGCGCTGCGGATGTCGAGCATGTGCCCGCGCAACCGGTCGACACGGCGATGGCAATGCGTCCGGCCCAGGCGACGGGGGAGGGGGTGCCTGCGGATGCTGTTGAAATGAAGCGCTCTGAAGACGGCGCGACGCTTGAGGCCCGCCAGCGCGATGCTGCGGTGAGTAGCGATGGTGCGGCGTCGGGGCAGGTGCAGCCCGCGCATTGATCCGCTGGCCCGGCTCGGCACCCGCCGCCCGGGCCGCTTTCTCCATCAAATGGCGTATTCAGTTTTGTGGAAGCCTTCCGCTTTCCGCCCCCGCCTGCAACAATGAACGCCTGAGCCGGCCACGCGAAAGTGGCGGAATTGGTAGACGCCCTGGATTTAGGTTCCAGTGCCGCAAGGCGTGGGGGTTCGAGTCCCCCCTTTCGCACCAGGCCGGCCCGTCCCCCGCCCAGTCGGGCATTCCGCGTCAACCCCTGCGCCCCGCCATGCTGGCGGCGCCGCCCGAATTGGGCGAAACTAAAGGGCTGCGGCAAGCAGGCGCGTCATCGACGTCGTGTCCTTACAACCGTTTCATCCATCATCGAGCCGGGGGCCAGGGCGCCACCGGTGGCAGGAGTCAACATGCAAGCTTCGATCGAAACCATCGGCAACCTGGAACGCCGCCTGAGCTTCTCGCTGCCGGAAGACCGTCTGCAGAGCCACATCAACGGCCGCCTGGGCGAAATCGCCCGCACCACCCGCATCAAGGGTTTCCGTCCGGGCAAAGTGCCGGCCAAGGTGATCGAGCAGCGCTTCGGCGCGCAGGTCCGTGGCGAGGCGCTGGACGGCCTGCTGCGCGAAACCTTCGACGCCGCCGTGCGCGAGCACGACCTGCGCATCGTTGGCAGCCCGCGCATCGACAAGGGTGACGAGGGCGAGTTCTCCTTCGTGGCCACCGTCGAAGTGGTGCCGGACTTCGGTGACATCGACGTCAGCAAGCTGACCGTCGTGCGCCACACCGCCGAGATCACCGATGCCGACATCGACCAGATGATCGAAAACCTGCAGACCCAGCGTCGCAGCTGGTCGCCGGTCACCCGTGCCGCGCAGGACGGCGACCTGGTCGCACTGGAAACCTGGTCGCAGGCCGGTGACGAGCGCCTGCCGGCGGAAGGCACCGAGAAGGGCAGCATCGTGCTCGGTCAGGGCATGATGTTCGAGACCATCGAGCAGGGCCTGGTCGGCATGACCAAGGACGAAGAGAAGACCCTGGACGTCGAGTTCCCGGCTGACTGGCGCGTGCCGGCGCTGGCGGGCAAGACCGTGCAGGTCACCGTCAAGGTCACCGACATCTCCGAGCCGGTCGTGCCGGCGGTCGATGAAGCCTTCATCAAGAGCTTCGGCGTGAAGGGCGGCGACGTCGAGCAGTTCCGCAGCGACATCCGTGCGAACCTCGAGCGCGAGCTGAAGGGCGCGCTGATGAACCGCCTGCGTCGTGAAGTCGGCGAGCAGCTGATCGCGGCCTACGCATCGGTGGAAATGCCGCCGCGCCTGGTCGAGAACGAAGCCCGCGCCATGCTGGCCCAGCAGGTCGAGCAGATCCGCCGCAGCGGCCGCAACCCGGGCGAGATCCCGGCCGACGCCCACGAAGGCTTCAAGGACGCTGCTGCCAAGCGCGTGCTGGTCGGCCTGGTGGTCGGCGAAGTGGCCCGCAGCAATGACCTGCGCCTGGAGCCGAAGCGTCTGAATGAAACGATGCGTCTGATCGCCTCGACCTACGAAGAGCCGGAGCAGGTCATTGAGATGTACCGCAACGACCCCCAGCTGATGTCTGGCCTGCAGAACCGCGTGATGGAAGAGCAGGTGATCGACTGGATCGCCGAGCGCGCCCAGCACACTGAAGAAAAGCTGTCGTTCCAGGACGCGATCCGCCAGTAATCCCTGGCGGATTGCCGGATACCCCGCGCCAGCCCTGGCGCGGGGTTGTTTCCCCCCAAGATAGGTACCTCACGAAATGGACAACCGAACCAAAGCCCTGAACATGGTTCCCATGGTGGTCGAGCAGACCAGCCGCGGCGAGCGTGCCTACGACATCTATTCGCGCCTGTTGAAGGAGCGCCTGATCTTCCTGGTTGGCCCGATCGACGATCACATGGCCAACGTGGTGGTGGCGCAGCTGCTGTTCCTGGAAGCGGAAAACCCGGAAAAGGACATCAGCATCTACATCAACTCGCCGGGTGGCGTGGTCACCGCCGGTATGGCGATCTACGACACCATGCAGTACATCAAGCCGGACGTGAGCACCATCTGCGTCGGCCAGGCCGCCTCGATGGGCGCGCTGCTGCTGGCTTCCGGTGCGGCGGGCAAGCGCTATGCGCTGCCGAACTCGCGGGTGATGATCCACCAGCCGCTGGGCGGCTTCCAGGGCCAGGCCACCGACATCGACATCCACGCTCGCGAGATCCTGACCCTGCGTGCGCGCCTGAACGAAGTGCTGGCCAAGCACACCGGGCAGTCGCTGGAGACCATCGCGCGTGATACCGAGCGCGACAACTTCAAGAGCGCGGTCGATGCGGTCGCCTACGGCCTGGTCGACCAGGTCCTGGAGCGTCGTCCGGAAGAGTCGATCCAGGCCGGCTGACCGGCACTCACGGGGCCATGGCAGGCCCCGTTCCTGCAGGGTCGGGTGGACTGATGTCCCTCCGGCCCTGTGTTATTCTCGAATCGAACCCCCGTTCAGCGGGTGGCGTAACTGGGTAAGCGAAGCATGAGCGAAGACCGCCAAGGTCGTTCCACGGACACCGGCAAGATCCTCTACTGCTCTTTCTGCGGCAAGAGCCAGCATGAAGTGCGCAAGCTGATTGCCGGTCCGAGCGTGTTCATCTGTGATGAGTGCGTGGAGCTGTGCAACGACATCATCCGTGAAGAGCTTGAGGAAAAGGCGCAGTCGGCACGCAGTTCGCTGCCCAAGCCGCGCGAGATCCTCGAGGTGCTCGACCAGTACGTGATCGGCCAGAACCGCGCGAAGCGGACGTTGGCCGTGGCCGTGTACAACCACTACAAGCGCATCGAGAGCCGCCAGAAGAACGACGAAGTCGAGCTGGCGAAGTCGAACATCCTGCTGGTCGGTCCGACCGGTTCGGGCAAGACCCTGCTGGCCGAGACCCTGGCCCGCCTGCTCAACGTGCCGTTCACCATGGCCGACGCCACCACGCTGACCGAAGCCGGTTACGTGGGCGAGGACGTGGAGAACATCATCCAGAAGCTGCTGCAGAAGTGCGACTACGACGTCGAGAAGGCACAGCAGGGCATCGTCTACATCGATGAAATCGACAAGATCTCGCGCAAGAGCGAGAACCCGTCGATCACCCGCGATGTGTCCGGCGAAGGCGTGCAGCAGGCCCTGTTGAAGCTGATCGAAGGCACCGTGGCCAGCGTTCCGCCGCAGGGTGGCCGCAAGCACCCGCAGCAGGAATTCCTGCAGGTGGACACCAAGAACATCCTGTTCATCTGCGGCGGCGCGTTCGCTGGTCTGGACAAGGTGATCCAGCAGCGTTCCAACGACTCCGGCGGCATTGGCTTCGGTGCCAAGGTGAAGAGCAGCGAGCGCAAGCAGGAAGTGGGCAAGGTGCTGGCCGAAGTCGAGCCGGAAGACCTGATCAAGTTCGGCCTGATTCCCGAGTTCGTGGGCCGCCTGCCGGTGGTCGCGACCCTGGAGGAGCTGGACGAGCCGGCCCTGATCCGCATCCTGACCGAGCCGAAGAACGCCATCACCAAGCAGTTCAAGAAACTGTTCGAGATGGAAAACGTCGAACTGGAGTTCCGTCCGGACGCGTTGTCGGCCATCGCCAAGAAGGCGCTCAAGCGCAAGACCGGTGCCCGTGGCCTGCGTACCATCGTCGAATCGGTCCTGCTGGACACCATGTACGACCTGCCGTCGCAGGAAAACGTCAGCAAGGTTGTCGTGGATGAATCGGTGATCGAGCACAAGTCCGAGCCGTACCTGATCTACCAGACCCCGCCGGCCCCTGAACAGAAGGCCGCTGGCGCCGAATGATTCTTTCAACTTGTTGAATAGAAAGAATTTTCTCGGAACGTCTTGCATCTGAAAGCCGATGGCCCCATAACGGGGCCATCGGCTTTTTTTGTCTCCGGAAGATGCCCTCCCGGAGACGGTTTTCCCCTTCCCTGGAGCCCCCATGGCCCGTTCCCCAAGTGAGACCCTCGACCTGCCGGTCCTGCCGCTGCGCGACGTAGTGGTATTCCCGCACATGGTCATCCCGCTGTTCGTCGGCCGCGACAAGTCCATGCATGCGCTGGAACAGGCAATGGAAGCGGACAAGCGCATCCTGCTGCTGGCGCAGAAGTCGGCCGAGACCGATGACCCGCAGGCCGCCGACCTCTACCAGGTCGGCACCCTGGCGCAGGTGCTGCAGCTGCTGAAGCTGCCCGACGGCACCATCAAGGTGCTGGTCGAAGGCCTGTCACGCGTGCAGGTGACCAGCGTCAGCGAGCGCGATGGATCGCTGCACGGCCAGGCCGTCGAAATCGACGCCACCGATGCACGCGAGCCGCGCGAGATCGAGGCCATCGCCCGCTCGCTGATGTCGCTGTTCGAGCAGTACGTCAAGACCAACCGCAAGCTGCCGCCGGAGCTGCTGCAGACCCTGGCCGGCATCGATGAGCCGACCCGCCTGGCCGACACCATCGCCGCGCATATCAGCGTGCGGTTGTCGGACAAGCAGCGCCTGCTGGAAACGCTGGCCGTGGGCGAACGCCTGGAGATGCTGGTCGGTCTGGTCGACGGCGAGATCGACGTGCAGCAGATGGAAAAGCGCATCCGCGGCCGCGTGAAGTCGCAGATGGAAAAGAGCCAGCGCGAGTACTACCTCAACGAACAGATGAAGGCCATCCAGAAGGAGCTGGGCGACCTTGACGACGCGCCGGGCGAACTGGAAGAGCTGGCGCGCAAGATTGCCGAAGCGGGCATGCCCAAGCCGGTGGAAACCAAGGCGCGCAACGAGCTCAACAAGCTCAAGCAGATGTCGCCGATGTCCGCCGAAGCAGCGGTCGTGCGCAACTACCTGGAGTGGTTGCTGGGCGTGCCGTGGAAGAAGCGCAGCAAGGTGCGCAAGGACCTCAAGGCCGCGCAGGACACCCTCGATGCCGATCACTACGGCCTGGAGAAGGTCAAGGAACGCATCCTTGAATACCTGGCGGTGCAGTCGCGTGTGAAGCAGATGAAGGGCCCGATCCTGTGCCTGGTCGGACCGCCGGGCGTGGGCAAGACCTCGCTGGGCCAGTCCATCGCCAAGGCCACCAACCGCAAGTTCGTGCGCATGTCGCTGGGCGGCGTGCGCGACGAAGCCGAGATCCGTGGCCACCGTCGTACCTATGTCGGTTCGATGCCGGGCCGCATCGTGCAGAACCTCAACAAGGTCGGCAGCAAGAACCCGCTGTTCGTGCTGGACGAGATCGACAAGATGTCGATGGACTTCCGCGGCGATCCGTCTTCGGCGCTGCTGGAAGTGCTCGACCCCGAGCAGAACAACGCATTCAACGACCACTACCTGGAAGTGGACCTGGACCTGTCCGAAGTGATGTTCGTGGCCACCTCGAACTCGCTCAACATTCCGGGTCCGCTGCTGGACCGCATGGAAGTGATCCGCATCCCCGGTTACACCGAGGATGAGAAGCTCAACATCGCCACCCGTTACCTGGCTCCCAAGCAGATCAAGGCCAATGGCCTGAAGCCGGAAGAGCTGGAGATCGGCAGCGATGCGATCCAGGACATCGTGCGCTACTACACGCGCGAATCCGGCGTGCGCAACCTGGAACGCGAAATCGCCAAGATCTGCCGCAAGGTGGTGAAGGAGATCGCGCTGGGTGGACCGCAGCCGGTGGCGAAGGCGAAGAAGGGCGCGCGCAAGTCCAAGGCGCTGGTGAGCGTGTCGAGCAAGAACCTGGACAAGTACCTGGGCGTGCGTCGCTTCGACTTCGGCCGTGCCGAAGAAGAGAACGAGATCGGCCTGGTCACCGGCCTGGCGTGGACCGAAGTCGGTGGCGATCTGCTGCAGATCGAATCGACGCTGGTACCGGGCAAGGGCCAGCTGATCCTGACCGGCCAGCTCGGCAACGTGATGAAGGAATCGGCGTCGGCGGCGTTGTCGGTGGTGCGTTCGCGTGCCGAACGCTTCGGCATCGATGCGGACTTCCTGCAGAAGCACGACGTGCATCTGCATGTGCCCGATGGTGCGACACCGAAGGATGGCCCCAGCGCCGGTGCGGCAATGGTGACCTCGCTGGTGTCGATGCTGACCAAGGTGGCTGTGCGCGCCGATGTGGCGATGACCGGCGAAATCACCCTGCGTGGTCGCGTCACTGCGATCGGCGGCCTGAAGGAGAAGTTGCTGGCTGCCCTGCGCGGCGGAATCCGCACGGTGATCATCCCTGATGAGAACCGCAAGGATCTTGCCGACATTCCAGCCAACGTCACCCGCGATCTGGAGATCGTGCCGGTGAAGTACATCGATGAAGTGCTCGATCTGGCGCTGGAACGTCCGCTGGCACCCAAGAAGACGCGCAAGAGTGCGCAGCGCGTCACGGTGCGCAGCAAGGCCAAACCGAGTGGAAACGCGCGCGTCAAGCATTGATGCGTCCTGTCGAAATGCTTGAAACCCGCGTCGTTGCTGGCTTTCCAGCTTGCGTGGGGGTAGGGCCGCTGGTATAAAAGCAGCACTCGCGAATGAGTGATCGCAGTCAGCGCTCACTGAATTCGGCGAACCGTTTCCACATGGCAACCGCATGCAGACGTCGTGCGGTTGCTTCCCTGTCGAATACGCGGAACCCACCGCCAAAGGAGTTGTAAAGAATGAACAAGACCGAATTGATCGATGCCGTTGCTGAAGCTGCCGACCTGACCAAGGCCGAGTCCAGCCGCGCTGTCGATGCCGTCGTTGCTGCCGTCACCAAGGCGCTGAAGGACGGCGATGCGGTCACCCTGGTTGGCTTCGGTACCTTCCAGGTCCGCGACCGTGCTGCCCGCACCGGCCGCAACCCGAAGACCGGCGACACCATCAAGATCGCTGCTTCGAAGAATCCGTCGTTCAAGGCTGGTAAGGCCCTGAAGGATGCTGTAAACTAAGCGGCTCGCTGGGGTGCTTAGCTCAGCGGTAGAGCGTCTCCTTTACACGGAGAGGGTCGGGGGTTCGAAACCCTCAGCACCCACCACAGCACCGCGGTAAGTTTGAAATGTGGAGCGGTAGTTCAGCTGGTTAGAATGCTGGCCTGTCACGCCGGAGGTCGCGGGTTCGAGTCCCGTCCGCTCCGCCATTTTCAACGAGGCCCCCGGCCGAAAAGCTGGGGGCCTTGTTTTCTCTCCAACCACCCGGTTGCCGAGAAAACAAAGAGGTCTGCAATACGGAGCGGTAGTTCAGCTGGTTAGAATGCTGGCCTGTCACGCCGGAGGTCGCGGGTTCGAGTCCCGTCCGCTCCGCCATTGCAAAACTCTTAAATCCTCGTGAAAAAACTTTGAAAAAAGTGTTCAGCGGGGTAGGTTTTCAGGAAGTCTTCGGATATACTGAGCGCCTGCAAAGTTTCAAGCGCGGAGCGGTAGTTCAGCTGGTTAGAATGCTGGCCTGTCACGCCGGAGGTCGCGGGTTCGAGTCCCGTCCGCTCCGCCAACTCTAAGAGCCCTCGACGCAAGTCGGGGGCTTTTTCTTTGCGTCGTTTTCATCGTTTGATGCGCGCGATCGTGTCGATCGCCTGGCCAGGATGGCGGCAGGCCCCGTCGGCACTGCTTTTGGTCCACGCCGCGAAGCGGGTTACACTGCCGGGCTCGCCAATCAAGCCTTGTGATTCCTCACCATGCTGCAGAAACTCCGCGACAAGACCTCAGGCTGGATCGTTACCGTGATCCTGGGGCTGCTGATGATTCCGTTCCTGTTCGTCATCGACAACAGCTACCTCGGTGGCGTCGGCGCACAGAACGTCGCCAAGGTTTCGGCACCGCCGACCTGGTGGCGCTCGGCACCGTCCTGGTGGCCGGTGCGCATGATGTGGCAGCACCATGAGATCAGCGCACAGGATTTCCGCACCCGTTTCGAGCAGGAACGCATGCGCGAACGCCAGCAGCAGGGCGAGAACTTCGACCCGCGCGCGTTCGAAAGCACCGAGAACAAGCTGGCCGTGCTCGATCAGTTGATCGACGAGCAGGTCGTGCGCCTGGTCGGTGAGCAGGCCGGTGTCGTGATTGGCGACGGCGCTGTGCGCGAATACATCACCACCATCCCGGGCTTCCTGGGCGCCGATGGCAAGTTCAGCGAGAGCAATTACCGTCTGGCCCTGGCCGGTGGCAATCCGCCGCGCACGCCGACCCAGTTCCAGGAACTGGTACGTGAGAGCCTGCAGCAGTCGGTGATCCCGTCGGGCCTGCAGAACTCCGGCTTTGTCACCCAGGCCGAGACCGAGCGTCTGTTGAAGCTGCTGGGCGAAACCCGCGATGTGGAACTGGCCGCGCTGCCGGAAGTTCCGGTTGATACCGCGCCGGTGACCGACGCGCAGATCAAGCAGTGGTACGACAGCCATGGCAAGGATTTCCGCCAGGCCGAATCGGTGTCGCTGGAATACGTCGAGCTCAATGGTGCGAACCTGCCGGCGCCGACCGCGGCCGACGAGGCGACCCTGCGCAAGCGCTATGAAGACGAGAAGGCCAAGTTCACCACGCCGGAACAGCGCCAGGCGGCGCATATCCTGATCACCGGCGACGGTGCTGAAGCCAAGGCCGCCAAGTTGGCTATCGAAGCAAAGGCGGCAGGTGCCGACTTTGCCGCGCTGGCCAAGGCGAACTCGGAAGATCCCGGTTCCAAGGCGCAGGGCGGTGACCTCGGTTGGGTGGAACGCGGCGCGATGGTCAAGCCGTTTGAAGACGCACTGTTTGGCGCCAAGGCCGGTGAAGTGATCGGCCCGGTCAAGACCGACTTCGGCTTCCACATCATCAAGGTCGCTGCGGTTCGTGGCGGCCAGGGCAAGTCGTTTGAAGAAGTGCGTGACACCCTGGCAGCCGAGCAGCTGAAGGCCGACGGTGAGCGTGGCTTCAATGATCTGGCAGGCCGCCTGGTCGATGCCATCAACAAGAGCCCGAGCGACCTGGCCGCAGCCGCCAAGGACGTCGGCCTGCCGATGCAGACGCTGGGCCCGATCACCCGCACCACCGCCACCGGCATTGCCGCTGATCCGGCCGTGCTGCGTGCTGCCTTCTCCGACGTCCTGGTGCAGGACGGTACCGCCAGCGATCCGATCGCCCTGGGTGGCAGCAGCAACCACAGCGTGGTGATCCGTGTTGCCGCGCATACCCCGGAGCAGGCGATGCCGCTGGACAAGGCGCGTGAGCAGGTGATCGCCGCGATCCGTGCGGACCGTCAGCGCCAGGCCGGTGACAAGGCCGCTGATGCCCTGCTGGCCAAGCTGAAGGCGGGCGCGACCCTGCAGTCGCTGGCTGCCAGCGAGAAGCTGCAGCTGAGCCCGATGCCGGGCCTGCCGCGCAGCCAGCCGGTGCCGACCCCGGAGATCAACCGCGCGATCTTCAGCGCGCCGGTGCCGGCCGAAGGCAAGCCGAGCTACGGCAAGATCGACGTCAACGGCCATGCACTGGTCTTCGCGGTGAACAAGGTCAACCCGGGCGACATCAAGGAAGTGACCGCCGAGCAGCAGAAGCAGCTGAAGGACCAGCTGAGCCAGATCGACGGCATGGCTGCTGCCAAGGCGTACATCGACGCGATGCGCAAGAGCTTCCTGGTGCAGACCACCGAAGCGAACCTGTAAGCCTCTGGCGAGCAGGAACGAAAAAGGCCCGGCATTGCCGGGCCTTTTTTTGTTGTCGCAACCACGATCAAACCGTGACCTGCGCGATGAGTGCCGACCAAGGTCGGCCGCTACCAGAAGCGAAGCGACCTGCTCCTGCCCCTGCTCTTCATCTTCTAATCCGTGGGTGCCGCCAGAATTTGTCCGCGGCCGGGCAGGTGGGCTGCGCAGGGGCGTGAGCCGCATGGATGCGGCGACCGAGCTTACAGGGATGTACTTGCAGCGGCCCCTGCGCAGCCCGCCTGCCCGGCCGCATACGAGCGATCCGGGCACCTGCGAGGGGCTCCGCCGTTGGCCGTGAACCGCGCGGCAGCGCCGCGCCGACCTCAGTCTTCGACGCGCAGTACCGCGCCTGGCTTCAGCACGCTGCTGCCGCTCAAGCCGTTCAGCGACAACAGTGCCTTCACCGGCATGCCGTAGCGACGGGCGATGGTCCAGGCCGATTCGCCGTTGCGCACGGTGTGGCGGCGGTTGCGCGGGCGATCAGCAGCCGACGCGACCACCTTTGCAACCTGCGGGCTCGGCGCAGCGCTGGCGGTGCTGGCCAGTGCGGTGGCCACGGCCGTGCTGGCGATGTCGGCAACGTTCGCGTTGGACGCTGAGACCGGGGCCAGTACGCGTGCCGTGCCCGACGGGCGGTTGCCGGCAGCCAGTGCCGGATTCAAGCGGGCGATCTTCGCCGGGTCCAGGGCGCGCTGGGCGGCCCACTGCTGGACGCTGGTGCCTGCCGGCAGGGTGTGGTCCTTCAGCACCGGTACGGTGCGGTCCAGCGAGGCCATCACGCCCGGCTGGTCTTCCACGTCTTCCAGCACGCAGGCCAGGGCATGCAGCTTCTCGACGTAGGCGTGGGTGACCGGCGACAGACCGGGCAGGCCGGCCGGCTTGGCGTTCTGCGCGTTCATGCCGGCCTTGCGCATGGACTGCAGCACGCGGTACTCGCCGGCGTTGTAGGCCATGGTGGCCAGGCGCCAGTCGCCACCGAACATGCCATGCAGGGTCTTCAGGTAGCGCACGGCGGCCTGGGTGGACTCCACTGCAGACAGCCGGCCGTCGTAGTTGTTGCTCATCGGCACGCGATGGTTGCGTGCGGTAGTGGCGATGAACTGCCACAGGCCGGTCGGGCCGCTGCCGTTGCGGGCATTGGGCCGGTAGCCGCTTTCGACGAAGGGAATCAGGGCGAATTCGGTGGGCAGGTTGGCTTTGCGCAGCTCTTCGACCACATAGCCGAACAGCACCAGCGCGTCATCATCCTGGTTGGCCAGCCGCGAAGGGGCGTGGGCGAACTGCTTCTGCCAGCGCGGGCTGGTGGCCTCGGCGTCACAGGTGGGTTCGGCCAGGCCGTCGCGGAAGCTGGAGAAGATCTCCTGGCCGTTGCGGACCGATGCGGCCGGCAGCGTTGACGGATCCAGCGGCAGGGCCGAGGCGGCGGTCAGGTTCTGGCTGATGCCGGCGCCCAGCGATTGTGCGCCGGCAGTTCCGGCCAACCCCAGGACAAGGCCCAGGGCCAGCGGCAGACTTCGGCGACTCATGCGCGGAAGC
Source organism: Stenotrophomonas sp. Br8 (assembly GCF_014763005.1). NCBI lineage: Bacteria > Pseudomonadati > Pseudomonadota > Gammaproteobacteria > Lysobacterales > Lysobacteraceae > Stenotrophomonas > Stenotrophomonas sp. Br8. The sequence goes on from NZ_JACGTN010000019.1 coordinate 69,733, forward strand.
CGTCTTTCCAGTGCCGGAGACCGGCCATGACGTCGACGTCGTCCACGACCTCGCGCCCCAGGTGCGCCGACACGGCCGCGCGGATGGGCGCAGTGTGGGTACGCAGGAACGGATTACAGGCAATTTCATCGGCCAGGGATACTGGCAGGGTGGAACGGTCATCGCGGCGCATGGCCAAAGCCTCCTCTTGGCGCTGCAACAAGGCAGCGTTGGCGGGGTCGACATGCCGCGCGAAGACGGCATTTGACACGGTGTACTCGTGAGCGCAACACAGCAGCAGTTGCGCGGGCAGGGCACCCAGCTTGCGCATCGATGCCAGCAGCTGGGACGGCGTACCTTCGAACAGGCGTCCACAGCCCAGGCTGAACAACGAATCTCCGCTGAAAAGCTGTTCAGCGGTGTGAAACGCGATGTGGCTGCGGGTGTGCCCGGGGACGGATAGTACGTGGAACATCTGGCCCAGTGCCTGAACACGTTCACCTTCGCCGACCCGCTCGGTGGCCATCGGGATGCGCTCTTCGACCGGTGCGACCACGCGCACGCCAGGGAAACGCGCCTGCAGCGCCGGCACGCCACCGATGTGATCGTCGTGATGATGGGTGAGCAGGATGGTGTCCACGCGCACGCCTTGGGCAGCCAGCGCCAGTACCGGCGCAGCGTCGCCGGGATCGACGACCACGGCAGCACCGTCGTCGGCGATCAGCATCCAGATGTAATTGTCCGCAAATGCGGGCAGGGCAGTCAGTCGCATAGAATTGGACCATGCCCGCGCTGCAGAGCACCCGTCAAGCGAGCCAGGCCCCGTGGTTCGACAGCGAACCGGCGGAGGCCTTGCGCGTGCTCGAACGGCAACTGCTGCTGCCGCAGCTGTCGCTGCTGCCGGCCCGGCCCTGGTTGTGGATCGCCCCCAGCGCCGCTTGGCTGGCAGATGCGCAGCTGGGCGGGCGCGGCCTGCGCCTGCATCGCCAGGGCAGTGGTTACGCCGGCGATACCCGCTGCGCACTGCCGTTGCCGCTGCCCAACGAGAGCGTCAACGCCATCGTGCTGCAGCATGTGACCGTCGGTGATGCTGACCATCTGCTGGACGAATGCGAACGCGTGTTGATGCCCGGCGGCCATCTGTGGCTGACCAGCCTCAATCCGTTCAGCCCGTTCCGCACCCGATGGCGCCAGCACGGGCTGGCGGTGCGCACGCCGCAGCGGATCCGCCAGCTGCTTGAGCGCCATGGGCTGGAATGCGAGGACACGCGCTACCTGGGGCCGATGTGGCAGGGGGCCGGCAGCCGCCGTCGCGGCGGCTGGGCCCCCCTGCGCGCGGCCTGCCTGTTCCACGCTGAAAAACGCACGCTGGCCCTGCCCGGGCCGACCCCGTTGCCCGTGCGCTGGCACGGCACCGTTGCTACCTGATCTGGAGTTGTATTGAAAACCATCGAAATCCACACCGACGGTTCCTGCCTCGGCAATCCCGGCCCCGGCGGCTGGGCGGCGCTGCTGCGCTACAAAGGGCATGAGCGCGAACTGAGCGGTGGTGAAGCGCATACCACCAACAATCGGATGGAGCTGATGGCGGCCATTTCCGGCCTGGAATCGCTGACCGAACCCTGCGAGATCGTCCTCTACACCGATTCGCAGTACGTACGGCAGGGCCTGACCCAGTGGCTGCCGGGCTGGATCCGCAAGAACTGGAAGACCGCCGGCGGTGATCCGGTGAAGAACCGTGAACTGTGGGAGCGCCTGCAGGCCGCCACGCTGCGGCACCAGATCGATTGGCGCTGGGTGAAAGGACACTCCGGCGACCCGGACAATGAACGCGTGGATACCCTGGCCCGCAACGCCGCGATCCAGATCCGCGACGGCAGCCCGGTAAACTGAGCCCATGCGTCAGATCATCCTTGATACCGAAACCACCGGCCTGGAGTGGAAGAAGGGCAACCGCGTCGTCGAAATCGGCTGCGTCGAGTTGTTCAAGCGCCGCCCGACCGGCAACACCTATCACCAGTACCTGAAGCCCGACTGCGAATTCGAACAGGGCGCGCAGGAAGTGACCGGCCTGACCCTGGAATTCCTGGCAGACAAGCCGGAGTTTGCGCAGGTCGTGGAGGAGTTCCTGGCCTTCATCGATGGCGCCGAGCTGATCATCCACAACGCCGCGTTCGATCTGGGCTTCCTCGACAACGAGCTGTCCCTGCTCGGCGAGCAGTACGGGAAGATCACCGATCGCTGCACGGTGATCGATACCCTGGCGCTGGCGCGCGAGCGTTTCCCGGGGCAGCGCAACTCGCTGGATGCGCTGTGCAAGCGGCTGGGCGTGGACAACTCGCACCGCGCCCTGCATGGCGGTCTGCTGGATGCGCAGATCCTGGGCGATGTGTACATCGCACTGACCTCGGGCCAGGAGGAGATCGGCTTCGGGCTGGGCGATGATGATGCCGGTGGCGCTGCGGCGCTGCAGGCGTTCGATGCATCCAAGCTGCTGCCGCGCCCGCGCGTGGTGGCTACGCCGTCGGAACAGGAAGCGCATGCGGCGCGTCTGGAGCGGCTGCGCAAGAAGGCCGGCCACGCGTTGTGGGACGGCCCGAAGGTGGAAGAGGCTGCGAGCGCGTAGGCGACCGCGGCAGCTACGCATGGCGGGGGTGACAGGTGCGAAATGCAGCCACGCATGGCGTGGCTCTACTGTAGATCCACGCCATGCGTGGATGGCGCTGGTCAGTGGCAGCGCACCAGGATCACGGTGATGTTGTCCGATGACGCGCCAGCGCAGTCGCGCTGCCGCCCCACAATTTGCGTTGCAAATCGTGGGCCCCGTCTCACCAGCATCCATACCCCCGCCGCTTCGCGGCCGCCCCCTGACTCAGGGGGCTTCCCTCCAGCCGGCTTCAGTGGCAGCGCACCAGGATCACGGTGATGTTGTCCGAGCCGCCGCCGTCGAGGGCGGTGGCGACCAGGCTGTCCACGCATTCCTGCGCGCTGGCATCGTCGAAGGCGAGGGTGCGGGCGATGCCGCGGTCATCCACTTCCTCGGTCAGGCCATCACTGCACAGCAGCAACTGCATGCCCGGGCGCAGCTCGCCGCTGGTGGTTGCCACGTTCAGGTGTGCCGGGTCGGTGACGCCCAGTGCCTGGGTGACCACGTTGCGGTGCGGATGGGCGCGCGCCTGCTCGGCGGTCAGGTTGCCCTGCGCGACCAGTTCCTGCACCACGCTGTGGTCCTGGCTGAGCTGGGCAAGCTGGCCATCGCGCCACAGATAGGCGCGGCTGTCGCCGACCCAGGCCACTTCGTAGCGGTTGCCCTGCACCCGTGCAGCGACCACGGTGGTGCCCATCGGCAGGCTGTCGTTGCGCCGGCGCGAGGCACGGATGATCTCTTCGTCGGCCGTGCGGATCGCCTGCGCCAACGGCGCGCCACGGCGGATCTCGCGGACGATGGTCTCGCGCGCCAGTGCGCTGGCCACTTCGCCGCAGGCGTGCCCGCCCATGCCGTCGGCCACCAGCCACAGGGCCAGCTCGCCGTCACCGTAATAGGTGTCCTCGTTGAGCTCGCGGCGCAGGCCGGGGTGGGTGAGATGTCCGAATTCGATCATGGTGGCTGCTGGGGACGGGGTAATGCCGGGGAGAACGGCATCATCACGGCCAAGCGGACATCCGGCAAGCCATGCAGTCAGGAAAATTTCACTTCGCGGGCCACAATGACTTGTCGTCAGCCGCGCTTCCTCGTATGATGCGCGTCCCCGGTTCGCCGGGGAACATCTGGAGAGGTGGCAGAGCGGTTGAATGTACCTGACTCGAAATCAGGCAGGCGTTTATAGCGCCTCGGGGGTTCGAATCCCCCCCTCTCCGCCAGATAAAAAGAAAAGGGCNNCTTTTCTTTTTATCTGGCGCGGGGATGCGAAGTGCGCTTTGCGCGCTTCGCCCCATGCGTTGCTGCGCAACGAATGAGCCCCTCCCTTTGCCGGCCTCTCCCCGCGGATGCTTCAGTAGATCCACGCCATGCGTGGATGCCGTTCGCATGCCGCGGGTTACCATGTGCGCATCATTTGCTGGAGCGCCCCCATGACCGCTGAAATCCTCGTCCCCGTTTCATTCGGCGAGCTGCTGGACAAGATCTCGATCCTGCAGATCAAGTCCGAGCGCATCAGTGACGAAGGCAAGCTGGCCAACGTACGCAAGGAGCTGTCCGCGCTGGAAACCACCTGGATGGCGCACCCGGCGGCAGTGAAGGACATCGCCAAGCTGCGTGCCGAGCTGAAGGCGGTCAACGAGCAGCTGTGGGAGATCGAGGACGACATCCGCCTGAAGGACAAGGCGCAGGCCTTCGATCAGGAGTTCATCGACCTGGCGCGCAGCGTGTACCTGCGCAACGACGAACGCGCGCGGATCAAGAAGGCGATCAACCTGGCGCTGGGCTCGGCCTATGTGGAAGAGAAGTCCTACCAGGACTACACGCAGCGCGCGTAATCCCAGGCAGCCCGATGCAATGGATCCATCGGGCTGCGGGACAGTGCGGACCAGGGCCCGCACCCACCAGGCCCCGCTCAGCCGTTCGGTCCGCCACTTACCCCAGGTGGTCGGCCACGTAGCGCTCGAACGCAGCAATGCCGTCCTCGACGGTGATCAGTTCCATCACGTCGTCGAATTCGATCTTGGTGCCCCACTTGAGGTCGGCGGCCTGCTTGCCCAGGTACTTGCGCGCTGCGTCGTCGTAGCGGTCCGCGCAGTAGCGGCGGTCCGAGTACGGGCCGCTGCGGTTCGGGTTGCTGGCCGCGTGCAGGCCCAGCACCTTGGCGCCCATGGCATTGGCGATGTGCATCGGACCGGAGTCCGGCGTCATCACCAGGTTGGCGCGGGCCAGCAATGCCGGCAACTGCTTCAGCGTGTCCTTGCCGACCAGATCCAGCGCCGGAACATCCAGCTGGGCCAGGATGGCGTCGGCCATGCTGCGCTCCAGTTCGCTGCGACCACCGCACAGCACGATCCGCCAGCCGCGCGTGACGGCATGGTTGGCGACCTCGGCATAGCGGTCGGCGTACCAGTTGCGGCGCACGTGGCTGGAGCAGGGCGAGATCATCAGCACCGGCCGGCCATCGTCCTGCCATTGCGCAGCGGCCCAGTCATAGGCGGCCTGCGGCACGGCCAGATCCCAGCTGACGTCGGTCTGGCGCAGGCCCAGCGGCTCGCAGAAGCTGCCGATGGCATCGAGCACATGGATGCCCGGGCGATCAGCGATGCGTTCGTTGATGAAGAGGCCGTGCAGGTCCTTGGAGCGGCTGCGGTCGTAGCCGATGCGGCGCTCGGCGGGAATGAAGGCCGACAGCACGTTCGCGCGGAACGCCACCTGCATCTGCAGCAGCGCCTCGAAACGCCCGGGCGGCAGCTGCTTGCGCAGTTCCTTCACCCCGGCCATGCCGGTCTTCTTGTCGTAGGCATGGAAGGTGACGCCCGGCAGGCCATCAAGCAGCTTCTGCCCGACCTTGTCGATGATCCAGTGGATCGGCGTGTCCGGGCGCGCGGCCTGCAGGGTGCGCACCAGCGGCACTACGTGGGTCACATCGCCAAGAGCGGACAGGCGCAGAAGACACAAGGAGGAGGACGCTGATGCCATGTGTTGTTAGACTCAAAGGAATGGTCGCATTCGACGCCAATGAAGCGCTGACGCCATGCCGCGAGGGTCGCGGCATCGGGGCCATTCTGTTCGACCGCGAGCGGCTGCGGCAAGCCGACATCGGTCTGTTCTCGCCACAGCACTGGGCCGGCAAGGCCCGGCCGGTGGGTGAGGGCGGCCGCGGCAGTGCCTGGTTCGTGGATGCGCCGTTCGGTCCCAGCGTGCTGCGGCACTACCTGCGCGGGGGGCTGGCGGCCCGGATCAGCCACGACCAGTACATCTGGCGGGGGGCGGACCGGACCCGCAGTTTTGCCGAATTCCGGCTGATGCGCGCACTGCGCGAGAAGAAACTGCCGGTGCCCAGGCCGATTGCCGCCTTCTACATGCGTGAGGGCCTGCGCTACCGCGCCGCGATCCTGATGGAACGGATCGAGGGGGTACGCTCGCTGGCCGACCGCGCACTGGTGGCCGGGCGCGGTGCGCCGTGGGAGGAAACCGGGCGGATGATCGCGCGCTTCCACCGTGCCGGGCTGGACCATGCCGATCTCAACGCGCACAACATCCTGTTCGACGGCAACGGCCATGGCTGGCTGATCGACTTCGATCGCGGGGTCATCCGCATCCCGGCCACGGCCTGGCGCGAGCGCAATCTCAAGCGCCTGCTGCGCTCGCTGATCAAACTGCGCGGCGAGCGCAGCGTGGAAGACGTGGAAAAAGACTACGCGCGCCTGCGCCGCGCCTATGACATGGCCTGGAACCGGGGCACCTGATGGACTGGTCGTTGCGTTTCCTCGGCGTCGGCAATGCGTCGGCGGTCGAGCTGGGGTCGCCGATGTCGGTGATCGAGCGTGATGGCCGGCCGTGGCTGACCATCGACTGTGGTGGTGAAGGCCTGACCGCGTTCAAGGCGCACTACGGGCATATGCCGCAGGCGCTGTTCGTCACCCATGTACACCTGGACCATGTGGCGGGTTTCGAGCGGCTGTTCGTGGACACCTTCTTCAGCGCGCAGCGGCGCGGCAAGGTGCGCCTGTACGTGCCGGCCACGGTGGTGCCGCTGCTGCACAAGCGCATCGGCGATTACCCGAACGTGCTGGCCGAGGGCGGCGCCAACTTCTGGGATGCCTTCCAGCTGATCGTGGTGGGCGATGCGTTCTGGCACGAGGGCGTGCGCCTGGAGGTGTTCCCGGTGCGCCACCACTGGCCGGAGACGGCCTATGGCCTGCGCCTGCAGGGCGCGCTGACCTGGAGCGGCGATACCCGGCCGATTCCGGAAATGCTGGCGCGCTTTGCCAATGACAATGAGCTGATCGCCCACGACTGCGGGTTGCACGGCAATCCTTCGCATACCGGGGTGGATGACCTGGAACGCGAGTACAGCGCCGAGCTGCAGGCACGGATGATGCTGTACCACTACGCCAGCGTGGCCGATGGCCAGGCCCTGGCCGCGCGCGGGCACCGGGTAGCACAGCCCGGCCAGTGCGTTGTGCTGGCCCCGCCGACCGCCCCGCACGTACTGGCGCAGGATCCGCCGTGAGCAGCGCTGGCCACGCCGCAACGCCGGCGTTGGCTGCCGAGCTGGAGCGACTGGAACGTGCACTACATTGCCCGCAGGTGCGCGCAGATCATCCGCGTCTGGCGGCATTGCTGGATGAGGATTTCAGCGAGATCGGCAGCTCCGGCCAGTGCTACGGCCGTGAGACCGCGCTGGAAGAGATCCCGCTGGAGCGTGCGCAGGTGGTGATCGAGTCGGACCAGTACGCCGTGTGGATGCTGGCAGAGGGGCTGGCCCAGGTGCGTTACCGCAGTCGCTATCACGTCGATGGCCAACCGCAGCGCTGGGTGCTGCGCAGCTCGCTGTGGCGTCTGCATCCAACGGGCTGGCGGGTGGCGTTCCATCAGGGGACGCCGGAGGCGCGGTAGCGCCGGGCCATGCCCGGCGAAGCGCGCCAACCAAGGTTGGCATCCATCAGGGGCGGGGTATCGCCTGAAAAGGCGGTGGCCCCGCCGGCTGACCTCGGCGCCCGCGTCGATCGATACCGTTGCTGCCTTCCGGCCCTGGCGGAGTTTTCGACCTAGCGTCGCGAGGGGCCGACGGGGCCACCATAGAGACGTTGGCCGCCCGGAGGCGGCCGATTCACGGATCAGGGGAAGCAGCGCGTCGTGCGCCGGAGACCACAGCCGGACTGCGCATCAGTTGACCGATGGCAGACGCGCATTCTAGCGCAGGCATGGGTGCTGATGCCAGCTTCACGCGCTGAATCCGATGTAACCCGTTGCCTGCGGCATCGGCCCGGGGCTGCTGCCGTTGCTAGAATCCGGCCGCAGGAGGAACGACCTCCCCCACATCGGGATTCAATGACCAGGACGGCCTGGCCCTACCAAAGGAGGGCTGTCATGGCCTGGATCTATCTGTTGTTTGCCGGCCTGCTGGAAATCGTCTGGGCCGTGTCGATGAAGCAGTCTGAAGGCTTCACCAAACTCACCCCCACCGTCATCACCATCATCGGCATGATCGCCAGCTTCTGGCTGCTGGCCATCGCCATGCGCAGCCTGCCGCTGGGCACCGCCTATACGATCTGGACCGGCATCGGCGCGGTCGGCGCCTTCGTGGTCGGGATCGTGTTCCTGGGCGAGCAGGTCAGCCCGATGCGGATTGGCGCAGCGGTGCTTATCGTCGCCGGCCTGGTGCTGATGAAACTCTCCAGCAGCTGAGGCTGGTAAATGGTGCGACGGGGATAAGGATATTCCCGTTTGGCCGGAACAAGAGAATATGCATATTCGGCAAAGTCGTGACGACTGCCGTGATTATTTGACGGCCATCATGAAAATAACGTGCCGGATTCACGTGGTGCTGGCGGTGGCGGCCGCACAGTGCGCCCATTCGTCAAGCGAAACCGGGGAGTTTTCGCGATGACGGACGTGCAGGGGCACGCAGCTCCTGCAGTGCTCTGACGTGAAAGTGTGATTGTTTTCCAAGGTTGATACCGCAGGTCTTGTTCCCAAGGTGGGGCAGGGCGGGACGACATCACCTCAAAAAAACCTGCCTGCTGTGCCACCGGTCATTTCATGGAGATTTACCGATGAACCGCATTTACCGTCTGGTTTTCAATCGTGCCCTCGGCGTAATGCAGGTTGCTTCGGAGGTCGCCCAGAATCCCGGCGGAAGTGCCGCCACCTCGGCAAGGTTGCCGCGATTGCGGACGCACCAGTTGGCGGTGGCCTTAGCCGCCACGCTGGCCAGTGGTTCGGCGTTCGCGGCGTGCAACACGGTGGGCGCAGTCGTTACCTGCGACCCCGGCACTACGGTCAACAACTACACCAACGCTACCTCCGGCATCACGCTGAACGTCCTGGCGGGGGCCACGCTGCGCACGCCCCCGATTATCGGTGGTGGCAACGCGGCGACGTTGAGCGGCGACAACGTGACGGTCAACAACAGTGGCACGATCGATCCGAGCTCGATCATCCTCGCCTCGCCCGGCCTGGTCGTCGGCAATGGTTCGGCCAACAACAGCGCGATCTCCGTCAACAACAATACCGGCGGGCAGATCAAGGGTGTCGTCAATCTCGCAACGTTGCTGGGCTTCGGTGGGCAGGCCCTGGTGGCGCAGAACGTCAACGGCACCACCACCATCAATAACGCCGGCCTGATCAGCACGTCGTTGATCGGCGTTGGCAGTGTGTCCGACGCGACCACGGTGGTGACCTATGGTGGCGCGGCAGCCAATGTGACCAACAGCGGCACCATCGACGGGCGCGTCGGCCTGGGCGCCTCTGGCGGCAATACATTCCTCAATGCGGGTACTGTCAACGGCAGCGTGCACCTGGGTGATTCGACCGGCGGCAATACCTTCACGGCCGTTGCCGGTTCCAGCGTCTCCGCAAGCGGCGGCGTTGCGGGCGCGGGTACGCTGACCGGCATCACCGGCGTAAAGGTTGCGGCAGCAGGCACGGTCAACGCAGGTGCCGGTACCGGTGCGGCCAACAACACGCTGGTACTGCAGGACAACGCCGGCAACAACGGTCCGGTATCCAGCATCGGCTGGAGCAACTATCTGGGCTTCCAGAAGCTGACCGTCAACAGCGGCACCTGGAATCTGCAGGGACCGTGGTCGGGAACAGGGGCTATCACCCTCGGCGGTGGCCAGGTGAACTTCGACAGCAACACGTCGTTCGGTTCCGGGCTGTTCACCGTCAACGGCGGCGCGATCGCCGCCAGTGGTGCGGGCCTGTCGCTGGGCAACAACTTCGCCCTGAATGCCGGGCTGACTCTGGGTGGTACCCAAGGCTTCGGTTTGAGTGGCGTGCTGTCCGGGGCCGGTGGCCTCACCGTGACCAATGCCGGTGTGGTGAGCCTGGGCGGCGCGAATCTGTTCTCCGGCGGCGTCAACCTCAACGCCGGTAGCTTGCTGCTGGGCAATGCGGGCGCACTGGGCAGCGGCAACCTGACGGTAGGCGGTACCGCATCGCTGGATACCAGCGGTGCCTTCAACCTCGCCAACAACATCGTCGTCAACGGTGGTGGCAATCTGAATCTGCTGGGCAGCAATGCGCTTTCCCTGAACGGATCGCTGTCGGGTGCGGGCAACCTGATCAAGAGCGGTGCGGGCACGCTGACCTTGGGGGGCGCGAATTCGCTGACCGGTGGTTTCTCGATCACCGGGGGGGCGCTGGCGCTCGGTGCGGGCGGCAATCTGTCGTCCACCGGTGCGTTGACGCTGGCCACCGGTACGACGCTGGACCTCACCGTTGCAGCCAACCAGACCGTGGGTTCGCTGGCAGGGCTCGGCGGCACGGTGAACCTGGGCACCCGCACATTGACCCTCGGCGGGCTTGGCAATACCTCCTTCGCTGGCAACTTCACCGGCACCACGGGCGGCTTGATCAAGGTGGGTACCGGCGTGCAGACCCTGTTGGGCAGCAACGCGCTTACCGGCGGCGTGGCCCTCAACGGCGGCGGGCTGCTGCTGGGCAACAGCAACGCGTTGGGCACAGGTACGTTGAGCGTCGGTGCTGAAGTCACCCTGGATGGCACAACCGCGCTTTCGTTGGGCAACGACGTCTCGCTTGGCACCGGAGGTTCGCTGGCGCTGCTGGGCGGGCAGCCGTTGGTATTCAACGGTGTGATTTCCGGCGGCGGCAGCCTGGTCAAGAACGGCGCCGCACTGCTCACGTTGAATGGCGCCAACACATTCGGCGGCGGTGTGGTCGTCAATGGCGGCAACCTGCTGCTGGGCAACAACACGGCACTGGGTACCGGCCTGCTGGACATCAACAATGCCGCCACGCTGGATGCAAGCGCGGCGTTGAACCTGACCAACAACATCAACCTTGCCACGGGTGGTTCGCTGAACGTGCTGGGCGGCCAGCCGCTGACGCTGGGCGGCGTCCTGGGTGGCAATGGCGGCCTGATAAAGAGCGGCGCTTCGACCCTGACGCTGACCGGCGCCAATACCTTCACCGGCGGCCTGAACGTTGCTGCCGGTACGGTGGCGCTGGGCAGCGGCGGCGGCCTGGCCGCGACCGGTGCGGTCAGCCTGTCGGGGGCCGGGGCGGCGCTGGATCTTTCCCTGGGGGGCAATCAGACCATCGGTGCACTGTCCGGCGTGGCAGGTAGCACCGTGGCCCTGGGTGCCAACACGCTCGCCTTTGGCAGCGCGACCAACCAGACCTTTGCCGGTGTGATCAGTGGCGTCGGCGGAGGCCTGGTAAAGAACGGCAGTGGCGTACAGACATTGACCGGTGCAAACACCTTTACCGGCGGCGTCGCACTCAATGCCGGCGGGCTGCTGCTGGGCAACAGCGGCGCGCTGGGAACCGGTGCGCTAAGCATCACCGGTGCTGCGACGCTGGACGGCACTACCGCGCTCAACCTGGGCAATCTCGTCAACCTTGGTGCGGAGCTGACGTTGGGGGGCAGCAACAACATCACCTTGGCCGGCGACATCTCCGGCGTCGGCAGCCTGACCAAGAACGGCGCCTCGCTGCTGACCTTGAACGGCGCCAATGGCTTCAGCGGAGGTCTGAACCTCAATGCCGGCAGCGTGGTGCTGGGCAGCAGTGCAGCGGCAGGGACCGGCGCGCTGAACATCGGTGGCAACGTGTCGCTGGACGGATCGACCGCGCTGAACCTGACCAACAACGTTGCATTGGCTACCGGTGCGATCCTCACGCTCCCCGGCAGCCAGAACGTCACCCTGGGCGGCGTGGTGTCCGGCGACGGTGGCCTGGTGAAGAACGGCGCCACGGTGTTGACGCTCAATGGTGCCAATACTTTCGGTGGCGGCCTGAGCCTGGCCGGCGGCGGCCTGCTGCTGGGCAACAGTGGAGCGCTGGGAACCGGCGCGCTGAACGTTGCTGCGAACGCCAGCCTGGATGGCATCGTTGCGCTTGATCTGACCAATGCGGTCAACCTTGGCGCAGGCTCGGCACTGACGCTGATCGGCAGCAACGCACTGACGCTCGGTGGTGTAGTGTCCGGTACCGGCGGTCTGGTCAAGAACGGCGCCGGTACATTGACTCTCGGCAACGCCAACGGCTTCAGTGGTGGCCTGGCGTTGAACGGTGGCAACCTGCAGCTGGGCAATGCCGGCGCTCTGGGAACGGGCGCGCTCAGCGTCGGCGGCAATGCAACGCTGGATACTGCAGCAGCCTACGCCGTAGGCAACGCGATCAACCTGGCTTCGGGTACCACGCTTGCCCTGCAGGGCAGCAATGCGCTGACGCTCGGCGGTGTGGTGGCCGGCAATGGTGCACTGGTCAAGAACGGTCCGGCCTCGTTGACCCTGACCAATGCGAACACCTACGTCGGCGGTACCACGATCAACGCTGGAACCCTGGCACTTGGCGCAGGCGGCAGCCTGGCTGTCGGTGGTGACGTCACCCTCGGCGGTGCTGGCGCGGGCTTCGACATATCGGCGGCAACCGGCAGCCAGACCATTGGTGCGCTGAATGGCGTGCTCGATTCGACGGTCGCGCTGGGCGGAAATTCACTGACCTTCGGCACCGCCACCAATGCGGTGTTCGGCGGCGTGATCAGCGGAGGCGGTGGTCTGGTCAAGGTGGGCGCAGGGGTGCAGACCCTGTCCGGCGTCAACACCTTCGGCGGCGGCGTCAGCCTCAATGCCGGTGGGCTGGTGATCGGCAATGACGCGGCGCTGGGCAGCGGTGCGCTGACCGTGGGTGGTGCGGCAACGCTCGACACCAGCCTGGCAGCGACGCTGGTCAACAACATCACACTCAACGCCGGTTTGACGGTGCTGGGCAGCAACGCGCTGACGCTCAACGGGGTGATCTCCGGCGCCGGTGGCCTGACCAAGAACGGTGCTGCCACGCTCACCCTCAATGGCGTGAACACCTATACCGGCGGCACCAATGTCAATGCCGGCACGCTGGCACTGGGGGCAGGTGCAAGCCTGGCCGCCAGCGGCATCGTCAACCTGGCCACCGGCGCTACGCTGGATCTCTCTGCGGGCAGCGGCAACCAGACCTTCGGCACCCTGACCGGCAATGGCATGGTCAACCTGGGCGCGAACTCGATCACTGTCGGCGGACCGACCAACGGTGTCTTCAGCGGCTCCATCGCCGGTACCGGTGGCCTGATCAAGGAGGGTACCGGCACTGAAACACTGACCGGTGCCAACACCTTCACCGGTGGCACGCTGATCAATGCGGGCACGCTGGCGATCGGTGCCGGTGGCAGCCTGGCGGCAACAGGCGCGGTTACGCTTTCCGCGCCGGGTACCGGCTTCGACATCTCGGCCGCTGGCAACCAGGCGATCGGCGCGCTCAACGGCGTCGCCGGCAGCACCGTGGCGCTGGGTGGCAACACGTTGACCTTCGGCGGCACCGACAACGGCACCTTCGATGGCCTGATCGGTGGGACCGGTGGGCTGGTCAAGAACGGTACGGGCATCCAGACGCTGGGCGGTGCCAACACCTTCGGTGGCGGCGTGGCACTCAATGGCGGTGGCCTGGTGGTCGGCAACAATGGCGCGCTGGGTACCGGCGCGCTGACCGTGGGCGCCAACGCGTCGCTGGACAGCAGCATCGCCGCGAACCTCGGCAACGACATCGGCCTGCTGGCGGGCGCTACGCTCAACCTGCTCGGCAGCAATGCATTGACGCTGGGCGGGGCGATCTCCGGCGACGGTGGCCTGATCAAGAACGGCGCGGCAACGGTCACCCTGACCGGCAGCAATACCTTCACCGGCGGTACGGTCATCAACAGCGGCACGCTGGCGATCGGCGCGGGCGGAAGCCTGTCACCGACCGGTGCGGTGAACCTGGCCGGTACCGGCACATTCGATATCTCTGCCGGTGGCAACCAGGGCATCGGTTCGCTGGCGGGCGTGGCCGGCAGCACGGTGTCGCTGGGCGGCAACAGCCTGACCCTGGGAGGCACCACCGACGCGACCTTCAACGGTGGCCTGACCGGCAGCGGTGGACTGGTCAAGAATGGCAGCGGCGTGCAGACGCTCAACGGTGCCAGCACCTTCGGTGGCGGCGTTACCCTCAATGCCGGCGGACTGGTGGTGGGCAACAACGCGGCGTTGGGTACGGGCGCGCTCACTGTCGGCGGCGCTTCCACGCTTGATTCCAGCAGCGCGGTGACCTTGGCCAACAACATGGTGCTCAACGCCGGCCTGACCGTACTGGGCAGCAACGATCTCACGCTCAACGGCGACCTGTCGGGCACCGGCAGCCTGACCAAGGACGGCGTTGCTACTCTCACGTTGAACGGCACCAACACCTATACCGGCGGGACCAACATCAATGCGGGTACGCTCGCGCTTGGTGCCGGTGCCAGCCTCAACGCAGGCGGCATCGTCAATCTCGCCACGGGTGCCACCTTCGATCTTTCAGCGGGCAGTGGCACGCAGGTATTCGGTACGCTGATCGGCAACGGTACGGTCAACCTTGGCGCGAACACGCTGACCATCGGCGATGCCACCAATGGTGTGTTCAGTGGTTCGATCGGCGGTACCGGTGGCCTGATCAAGGCCGGCACCGGTACCGAAACACTGACCGGCGCCAACACGTTCACTGGCGGCACCACCATCAACGCCGGCACGCTGGCGATCGGTGCCGGTGGCAGCCTGGCGGCAACAGGCGCGGTGAACCTGGCCAACGCCGGTACCGGTTTTGATATCTCCAGCGGTGGCAACCAGGCCATCGGTACGTTGTCCGGCGCTGCCGGCAGCACGATCAGCCTTGGCGGCAACACACTGACCACCAACGCAGCGGGCAACAGCACGTTTGCCGGCGACATCAGCGGCACCGGTGGCCTGGTCAAGAACGGTGCGGGCGTGCTCGGCCTGACCGGCAGCAACACCTTCGGTGGGGGAGTGGCGCTCAATGCCGGTGGTCTGTCGCTGGGCAGCAATGGTGCCTTGGGTACCGGCGCGCTGACCGTGGGCGGCGATGCCACGTTGGACGGCAGTGTGCCGCTGACCCTGGGCAACAACGTGCAGTTGGCAAGCGGCACGCTGACCCTGCTGGGCGGCACGCCGCTGACGCTGGACGGCGACATCGCCGGCAGTGGCAGCCTGCTCAAGGATGGCGCAGCGACGGTGACCCTGGGCGGTGCCAGCAGCTACACCGGTACCACGACGATCAACAGCGGCACCCTGGCAGTCGCCGCCGGTGGCAGCCTGTCCTCGGCCAGCACGGTGAATCTGGCCGGCGCCGGGACACTGGATATCAGTGCGGCCGGCAACCAGAGCATCGGTGGCCTGGCCGGTGTCGCCAGCGGCAACGTGGTGCTGGGCGGTTCCACGCTGACCACCGGCGGCAGCAATGCCAGCACCACCTTCGGCGGCACCATCGGTGGAAGCGGTGGGCTGGTGCAGACCGGCACCGGCACGTTGACCCTGACCGGCAACAACACCTACACCGGTGGCACCACCATCAACGGGGGCAGCACGTTGCAGATCGGCAATGGCGGCGCGACCGGTGCGATCGTCGGCGACGTGACCAACAACGGCGCGCTGGTAGCCAACCTGTCGGGCAACACGACACTCGGTGGGACTCTCAGCGGCAGCGGTGGCCTGACCCAGGCCGGCAGCGGCACGCTGACCCTGACCGGCAACAACACCTATACCGGCGGCACCACCATCAACAGCGGTGGCACCCTGCAGGTGGGCAACGGTGGTGCCACGGGGGCGATCATCGGCGACGTCGGCAACAACGGCAGCCTGGTGTTCAACGTCAGTGGCAACACCACGCTCGGTGGCGTGGTCAGTGGCAGCGGCGGGTTGACCCAGGCCGGAGCCGGCACGCTGACCTTGACCGGCAACAACACCTACACCGGCGGTACCACCATCAACACCGGCGGTACGCTGCAGGTCGGCAATGGTGGTGCCAGCGGTGCGATCGCCGGCAACGTCAACAACAACGGCAGCCTGGTGTTCAATGTCGGCGGCAATACCACGCTTGGCGGCGTGGTCAGTGGCAGCGGCGGGTTGACCCAGGCGGGCAGTGGCACGCTGACCCTTACCGGCAACAACACCTATACCGGCGGCACCACGATCAACGCTGGTGGCACCGTGCAGATCGGCAACGGCGGCGCCAGCGGCGCGATCACCGGCAACATCACCAACAACGGTGGCCTGGTGGTCAACACCGGCGGCACCACGACACTGGGTGGCAGCATCAGTGGCACGGGCAGCATCGTGCAGGCCGGCCCGGGCCCGCTCAACCTGGGCGGCAACAGTGGCGGATTCACCGGTACCGGCCAGGTCACCGGCGGTGGCCTGAATGTCACCGGCACCATCGGTGGCCAATGGACCATCGGCAGCGGCACCACGTTGTCGGGTACCGGCACCATCGGTGGCAGCGCTGGCGGCGTGACCGTGAGCAATGGCGGCGTGCTGTCGCCGGGCAACGGCCCAGGCAATGGCAGCAGTGGCGGCAACGGTGCGGGCACGATCACCGTGGGTGGCAACCTGACTCTGGCACCGGGCAGCACGCTGTCGGTCGACCTGGGCGCTACCGGCAGTGACGTGGTGCAGGTGGGCGGCAGCGCGAACATCGGCGGTGCATCGGTGGTGGTCAATGCCATCGACCCGAACACCAGCTACCAGCAGGGCCAGCAGTACACGATCATCAACGCAGGCGGCGGCGTCAGCGGGCAGTTCGTGCCGCCAACCACCACCTCTGCGTTCCTCTCACTGAGCCCGGTCTATACACCGAATGCCGCGCAGCTGAAGATCGATGTGAAGCAGACAGCGGCCTTCGTCACGGCTGCGCAGACCCGCAACCAGCTGGGCGTGGCATCCGCGCTGGACAGCCTGCCGCAGACCGGCGCGGCGCTGGGCCTGTACAACACGCTGCTGGCCTACGACACCGCCACCGCGCGCAACGCCTTCAACCAGCTCTCCGGTGAAGTGCATGCGGCCAGCCGTGCAGTGCTGCTGTATGACAACTACCTGGAAGAGGGCATCCGCCAGCGTCTGGGCAGCGAGCTGCCGACGGTGCGTGGCGAGCGCGCTTCGGCATGGCTGGCCGGTAGCGGCAAGGTGTTCAAGCAGGACGGTGATGGCAACGGTGACGAGATCCGTGCCAACCGCAATGCACTGATGGCCGGCGTCGACTGGAAGCTCGGCGAGCATGTGGTGCTGGGTGCGGCGGCAGGCAGCGAGCGGCTGGACACGCGTCTGTACGATCGCCAGTCGCGTGCACGCCTGCGTGGCAATACCTATGGGCTGTATGCGCAGGGCGAGTGGAACAACGGGTTTGCGGTCGGTGGCAGCGTGTCTCGCGGTGATTACCGCACGCGCACCACGCGTGAAGTGCCGCTGCTGGCACAGACGCTGCACAGCCGCCAGGATTCGGATGTCACCATCGCCCAGATCGAAGGCAGCTGGACCTGGACCCATGGCAGGACGCAGCTGCAGCCGTACGTGCAGTTCACCAAGCACTGGGTGGACAGCGATCGCGCGGTGGAGCAGGGCGGCAGCGCAGCGCTGGTGCTGGAGGGCGGCAAGGACACGCTCAATGTCAGCACCGTCGGCGTACGCGGCCGCTGGGATGTGGGCAGCGGCGAGCGCTATCCGGCACAGTTGACGGTCGGGCTGGGCTGGCAGCACGCGTCCGGTGACACCGACGTAGCCAGCCGGCAGAGTTTCGCCGTCGGTGGCAATGCGTTCGATGCCTACAGTGCCGTGATGGCGCGCAATGCGCTGGTCAGCCAGGTCGGCGTAGCGGTCGGCCTGGGACGCAGCAGCCAGCTGTCGCTGTTCGTGCAGGGCCAGCATGGCGACGGTCGCAACGATATCGGCGGCCAGTTGAACCTGCGCGTCGGGTTCTGAGCTGGTTTGCCAACGGTAGATCCACGCCATGCGTGGATCCGTCAGGAGCGGGGGCTACAGCACCCGCTCCATTTCCACGGCGTCGATCCCGGCGCCGTGGCCGTCGGCCACCACGCGTACCACCTGGAAGCCGAGGCCGGCATAGAAGCCCTGCGTATGCTGGCTGGTGCTGAGCGTGATGCGCTGGATCGACGGGTCTGCTTCAGCCTGGTACAGGCGGGCCATTGCCAGCGCGCGTCCCAGCCCCTGTCTGTGGCGACCTCGTTCAACCATGCCCCAGCAGAAGCTGGCGCTGCCTTCGCCACAGTTCCAGAGGCCGCCACAGGCCACCACCTGGCCCTCGACTTCGATCACCTGGAATGCGCACTGCACGGCGTGTTCATGGAGGAAGCGTTCGAATTCTCCTCGCTCCTGGGGGGCGAAATAGGTGGGCACGTTGCTGTCGAAGATCGACAGGCAGACGGTGATGTCGCTGCAGTCGTAGGGGCGAGGTGTCATGAAGGAACGTCATCGTGGTGGCGCACTCATTGTGCGCGACGTCCGTGCCATTGATGTCTGAACATGGCGAGCCCGGAAACCGGTTCGGGCGCAGACTGCAGGTCCCCGTCATCAGGAGGTTCCATGTCGAATGCTCATGCCCGTTTCGTAAAGCTCCACCAAGGCGCCGATCTTTACGTGCTGCCCAACGTATGGGATGCCGGTGGCGCCCGCCTGGTCCAGCAGCAGGGGGCGCTCGCGGTGGGAACATCGAGTGCTGCGATGGCGTGGTCCTGCGGTCATGCCGATGGCGGTGCGCTGCCTGATACCGCGCTGCTGCAGCGGGTTTCCGAAATCGTTGGTGTGACCTCGTTGCCGGTCACGGTCGATATCGAGGACGGCTACAGCGATGCCCCCGACGTGGTCGCTGCGAGGGTGCTGCGCCTGGTGGAAGCGGGTGCGGTCGGGATCAACATCGAAGACGGCGCTGGCAGCCCTGAGGTGCTGGTGGCGAAGATCAGCGCCATCCGTTCTGCGCTTGGCGGGCGATCACTGTTCATCAATGCGCGCACCGATGTGTATCTGCGCAGCCTGGCCGAAGGCGATGAGGCGGTCAGGATGAGCATCGATCGGCTGCAGGCCTATGCGCGCGCCGGTGCCGACGGCGGCTTCGTGCCGGGGCTGCGCGCGCTGGACGAGGCTGCGGCGGTTGCCGGTGCCGTGCCGCTGCCTCTCAACCTGATGTGGCTGCCGGGGATGGCGTCGTTTGCTGAGCAGTCGCAGGCAGGCGTGCGGCGGCTGAGCGCAGGGCCCGCGTTGTTCATGCTCGCATGGACGGCGATGGCTGCGGCGACCACGGATTTTCTCGGCGACGCGATGGCGATGCCGGAGGGGGCGCCGGGGTATACGGCCTTGAACCAGCTGTTCAGCGAAAGGTGAGGGCGCTGGGGACGGGGGCAGCGGGAGGCTGGGGCATGGGCGGGTAGTCGACTCGACCGGGCCGAGACATCCACGCATGGCGTGGATCTACTGCCGTATCTGGAGGAACAAGCCCCTCTGTTGAGGGGCTGCCCCGGCAGGGGCGGGGAGAGGCAGGCAAAGGGAGGGGCCCGGACGTTGCGCAGCAACGTCTGGGGCGAAGCGCGCGCAGCGCACTTCGCGTCCCCAGCCAGATAAACCAGAGAGTCCGCTGTCCGGTTCTACTTCTGCAGAACAGTCAAAGCCCTGCCTGAGCGGTTCCATCGGGTATCCACGCATGGCGTGGATCTACTGCGGTATCTGGAGGAACAGGCCCCCCTGTTGAGGGGCTGCCCCGACAGGGGCGGGGAGAGGCAGGCAAAGGGAGGGGCCCGGACGTTGCGCAGCAACGTCTGGGGCGAAGCGCGCGCAGCGCACTTCGCGTCCCCAGCCAGATAAATAAAAAAGGCCACCCGAAGGGCAGCCTTTTTTATTTATCTGGCGGAGAGAGGGGGATTGCTGGGTGCATCCCTGCACCCAGCCCTTCCGCGCTGCGCGCTGCAGGGCCAGCCTTCGGCTGTCCGGTTCTGCTCCTGCAGAACCGTCGAACCCCGGCGGGGCTTCTCTCGCCCGATGCTCTCCACCAGACAAATAAAAAAGCCGCCCAGAGGGCGGCTTCTTCATTTATCTGGCGGAGAGAGGGGGATTCGAACCCCCGAAGCGCGGTTTAGACGCTTACACACTTTCCAGGCGTGCTCCTTCAACCACTCGGACACCTCTCCGGATCCCTGCCATCGGCAAACGCCTCAGCAGGGGCGCAAATTCTAGCGGGCGCAGCGGCAGGACACAAGCACTGGTTTGCAGGGCGAGAGGGCTGGACAGGCGTGGCACAATGGAACATCCGATGGAAGACGGTGGCCTGATGTCCTATCTCGTCCTTGCCCGCAAGTGGCGTCCGAAGCGTTTTGCCGAGCTGGTGGGCCAGGAACACGTGGTCCGTGCGCTCAGCAATGCGCTGGACAGCGGCCGGGTCCACCATGCGTTCCTGTTTACCGGTACCCGCGGCGTGGGCAAGACCACGATCGCGCGCATCTTCGCCAAATCGCTGAACTGCGAGCAGGGCACCAGTGCCGATCCCTGCGGCCAGTGTGCGGCCTGCCTGGACATCGACGCCGGTCGTTACATCGACCTGCTGGAAATCGATGCCGCGTCCAATACCGGCGTGGACGATGTGCGCGAGGTGATCGAGAACGCGCAGTACATGCCCTCGCGTGGCAAGTACAAGGTGTACCTGATCGACGAAGTGCACATGCTGTCCAAAGCCGCGTTCAATGCGCTGCTGAAGACGCTGGAAGAGCCGCCGGAACATGTGAAGTTCCTGCTGGCCACCACCGACCCGCAGAAGCTGCCGGTCACCGTGCTCAGCCGCTGCCTGCAGTTCAACCTCAAGCGCCTGGACGAAGATCAGATCCAGGGGCAGATGACCCGCATCCTCGCCGCCGAGGAGATCGAGTCTGACCCGACCGCCATCGTGCAGCTGGCCAAGGCCGCCGACGGCAGCCTGCGTGATGGCCTGTCGCTGCTCGACCAGGCCATCGCCTACGCCGGCGGTGCGCTGCGCGAGGACGTGGTGCGCACCATGCTGGGTACGGTCGACCGTACCCAGGTGGCGGCCATGCTCGATGCCTTGGCCGAGGGCGATGGCCCGCGTCTGCTGCAGGTGGTGGCGGCGCTTGCCGAGTTCTCGCCGGACTGGAGCGGCGTGCTTGATGCGCTGGCCGAGGGCCTGCACCGCATCCAGGTGCAGCAGCTGGTGCCGGGCGCGTCCGCCGCTGCCGAAGGACTGGATGCCAGCGTATTCGCCGAGCGCCTGCGCCCGGAAGTGGTCCAGCTCTGGTATCAGATGGCCTTGAACGGTCGTCGTGATCTGCCATTGGCGCCCAGCCCGCGCGCCGGCTTTGAAATGGCCGTGCTGCGCATGCTGGCGTTCCGCCCTGCGGCTGCCGTGCCGTCGGTGCCGCGTACCCCGGAATCCTCCGGTGGCAGCGCACCGACCGGTACGGGCCAGACCGGGGGCGGCGTTGCGGGCAGCCACGAAGGAGCTGCTCCGGCCGCTGCTGCTGCTGCGCAGGGAGCCGTCGCCGTCACCCAGGCCGCTGCAGCACCGGTGCCGGCGGAGGCAACCGCACAGACCCCGACCCCGGCGCCACAGCGCGAACCCGATCCTGAGCCCGAGCCGACCCCGGAACCGGATCCGACGCCTGAACCTGAACCGGTTCCGGTCGAGGAACCCGGGTCGCCGCCGCCGATGAAGGTGCAGCTGGCTCCCGAGGCGGCCACGCCCAAGGCGCCCGCCGAGGCAGACGACCTGCCGCCGTGGGCGACCGACGAGGACACCGCCCGTGATGAGGCGCTGGCCGCCGAAATGGCGACGCCCGACGCGGCCATGGTCGCCCCGTGGCACGAGCCGCCAGCGCCGGCGCCGCAGCCGGTTGCAGAGGCTGTCGCGGTGCCGGAGCGTCAGTTCCGTGCGGAGGGCATCCCGATCGCCCCGGCCGTCGCGGCTGTCGCTTCCGACCGCTCCGCGGTGGGCAGCGTCAGCGATCTGGCCTGCGCCGAGGACTGGCTCGACCTGATTGCCAACAGTGGCCTGAGCGGTCCATCGCGACAGCTTGCGGCCAATGCGGCCTTCATCAGTTGCCAGCATGGGGTCTTGAAACTGGGCCTTTCGCCCGGATTTGAATACCTGCGCTCCGAGCGCGCGCTGGCAGCGCTGGGCGAGGTGCTGGAAAAGTCCCTTGGCCACGCGCTGAAGATCGTGGTCGAAACCGTGGAAACCGAGCAGGTCCCGGCCGAGACCCTGCACCAGCGCGCCGACCGCCAGCGTGGCGAGCGGCAGCAGGCTGCCGAGGCCATTTTCATGGACGATCCGGAAGTCCAGCTGCTGATCCAGCAGCACGGCGCCCGGGTTGTTTCCGATTCCATCCGTTCTTTTGACGAGTAAGACGACATGCGCGGCAATATCGCCCAACTGATGCAGCAGGCCCAGAAGATGCAGGAAAACCTGCAGAAGGCCCAGGAAGAAATCGCCAAGATCGAAGTGACCGGCAGCGCCGGTGGCGGCATGGTCAGCGTCACCCTGACCGGTGCCAAGGAGTGCCGCAAGGTGCGCATCGATCCGTCGCTGGCCAGCGATCCAGAAATGCTGGAAGACCTGATCGCCGCCGCCTTCAACGATGCGTCCAACAAGATCGACGCCGAGTCGAAGTCGAAGATGGGTTCGGCCACCGCCGGCATGCAGCTGCCGCCGGGCATGAAGATGCCGTTCTGATGTGCCGCGTGGCATCCGCACCGCCGGGTGCCACGCACTGTGTAGCGTCGAGCGTGCTCGACTGCCCGCAATTTCCAGTCGAGCACGCTCGGCTCTACAGAACACACCGCCGTGTCCGCACCGCTGCTTGAACAACTGATCGATGCACTGCGGGTGTTGCCTGGCGTTGGCCAGAAGACGGCCCAGCGCATGGCCTATCACCTGCTCGAGCGCGAGCGCGAAGGTGGCAAACGCCTTGCCGGGACACTGGCAGAGGCGGTCGAACGCATCGGTCATTGTGCGCAGTGCCGCGACTTCAGCGAAACCGAGCTGTGCCCGACCTGCGCCAATGGCAGCCGCGAGCGCAGCCAGTTGTGCGTGGTGGAATCACCGGCTGACCGTCTGGCGATCGAGAATGCCACCGGCTATCGCGGCGTCTACTTCGTGCTGCAGGGGCGCCTGTCGCCGCTGGATGGCATCGGTCCGCGCGAGCTGGGTCTGGAGCAGCTGGAACAGCGTCTGGCCGAAGCGGAAGTGCAGGAGCTGATCATCGCCACCAGCGCCACTGTCGAAGGCGAAGCCACCGCGCACTACCTCGCGCAGTTGGCGCGTGCCCGCCAGGTGCGGCCGAGTCGACTGGCCCAGGGCCTGCCCCTCGGCGGTGAGCTGGAGTACGTCGATCGCGGCACGCTGTCGCACGCGTTCGGCACCCGCAGCGAAGTGCGCGACTGAGTCGATGCCGGGCATGCCCCGGCGTTACCGGCCTACAATGCGGTGACACCCCGCCGAGGCCGACCATGAGCAGCGAAACCCTCTTCAGCAAGATCATCCGTCGCGAGATCCCGGCCACCATCGTCTATGAAGACGAGGACGTGCTGGCGTTCAAGGACATCGCGCCGCAGGCGCCGGTGCACGTGCTGTTCATTCCGAAGAACGAGGTCATTCCGACCCTGGATGACCTGCAGCCGTCGCAGGCGCACTTGATCGGCAAGCTGGCCCTGGCCGCCGCCGAGTACGCGCGGCAGGAAGGCTTCGCGCAGGACGGCTACCGCATCGTGATGAACTGCCGCGAAGATGCCGGGCAGACCGTGTTCCATATCCACATGCATCTGCTGGCTGGCGCGCCGCTGGGTCATTTCGGCACGCCGGGGCACTGACGCGGTCATCCACGCATGGCGTGGATCTACAGCGCACGCCAACAACAGTAGATCCACGCCATGCGTGGATGAAAAAGGCCGCCCCATGGGCGGCCTTGTGCATCATGCGTACCGGGCCTGGACTACCACCAGCCCCAGCCGCGGTAACCGCCCCAGTACGGGCCATACGGGCCCGGGCCCCACGGTCCGTAGGGGTAGGGCACCACATCGACCTGGCGCTGCTCCGGCCACAGGTAGATCACGTCGGCCGCCAGCTTCGGCAGTCGGTAGTCGTAATCACCAATTCGGGTGTTGGCGTAGCCATCGATCTTGCCGATGAAGGTCACGTCGCGGCCGGCTTCGAACACGGCCGGATCGTAGAAGCCGGCACGGCAGGCAATGAAGCGGCCGTCACTGGCATCGGAGGAGGTCGTGTTCGGGCGGCCGCTACCGTTGAGCGGGCGCGAGATGATCTGGAAACAGGTCTCGCCCTGAGCGGGCTTGGTTTCGATGATCCGGCCACCCCAGCGCACCGGCGTGCCGACCTGCTGGGTGGCAACCGAGTCGCGCGGGGAAACCAGGCTGAACTGTCCCTGCAGCGGCTTGGGAGCCGTGGCGCAGGCCGACAGGGCCAGGGCGGCCACGGCGGTGAGGAGGAACTTGGTATTCATGGGGAGGCTCCGGAAGTCGGGCGATGCCTGCGCAGGTCCCGCAATAATGGGGCGAGCTCGGTACAAGTGCCAGCGTAGCGTGCATCAGCGAAACGCTGGCTGAGTGTGATGAGACCCGGGTCGGGTCGTTGCGCGTTGACCCGACGCGCCCAGTGCAGGGCGGGTTCGTGCGGTTCGCGGCCCAGCCCAAGCCGCGCATAGCGCTGCCCAAGCCGGTGCCAGGCGCGCAGCAGCGGGTCGCGCTCGCGTTCGCCACGGGCCAGCAGCCACGCCATCCACGCCAGCGCCAGCAACGCGGCCATCACGAAGCCGGCCAGCAGCTGTCCCGGCTGCAGATCGTCCAGCCCGAACGGTTGCAGCAGTTGCTGCTGGCGGCGCGCGTCGAAGGACAGGACCAGTTCGTTCCAGCCCCTGCGCATCCAGTCGCGGACCTGGCCCAACTGCAGCCAGCGCTGCTGTAGGCCGGTATCGGCCCCGGCCTGCAGACGATCGTCGAGCGTGTCCAGGATGCGCTCGGGTGCTACTGCCGCTGTCGGGTCGATGCGCACCCAGCCGCGTTGCGGCAGCCACACCTCGGCCCAGGCGTGGGCGTCCATCCGCCGCAGTACCCAGTAGTCGCCGATCCGGTTGCGCGTGCCACCGGCGAACCCGGTGACCACCCGCGCCGGAATGCCGGCATTGCGCATCAGCACCACGAAGGCAGAGCTGAAATGCTGGCAGTAGCCGGCCTTGTAGTCGAACAGGAATGCATCGACGGGATCGCGGCCGGCGGCCGGTGTCTCCAGCGTGTACGAGAAGTCCGCGGTTATCCACGCGAGGGCGCGACGGACCACGGCGGCGTCATCGTTTCCTGCGTCCTGCCGCCACTGTCGGGCCAGGGTTGCCGTGCGGGGGTTGAAGCCTTCCGGCAACTGCAGCGCAGCGCGGCGCTGATACGACGACAAACTGGCATCAAAGCGCAGCGGCGGGGCCGAGTGCAGGCGCCACCGGCTCAACGCGGACAAGGTGCGGTCGCTGCTCAGGCTCAGGGCTGCATCAAGCCGGCTGCCTTCCGGTGCGGCGGTCGGGAGATCCAGCGCGACCAGCTGGCGACGGTCGGTGGGCTCGTAGTCGATCTGGTAATCCCAGCCCTCCGTGCCGTGCTCGACCACTGCAGGCAGCAAACGCTCGGTACGGCGGTCGCGTTTCCAGACATGCCCATCGAACTGCGTCAGTACCGGCCCGCGCCAGTAGCGCTGTGCCGGTTCCGGAACCGCGCCGAAGAACTGCGCCCGCAGGGCCGGGGTGTCATCGGCCATCAGATCCAGCCACTTGTCCGGCTCCATCGTGTCCGACAGGCCGGGTGTGCCGACGGCGCGATCGGGAATGCCCCACAGCGGCGTGGCCAATCGTGGGAACAGCCAGAAGCAGGCCAGCGCCAGCGGCAGGCCGATCAGCAGCAGCCGACCGACGCCGCGAAGCTGCGCGGACAGCGGGGGTGGCGTACTGCGGCCTTCACCCTGTGCCAGTCGCTGCAGCGCAATCAGGGTGCTGATGCCGGCCAGCACGGCGAGCACGGTGGTCAGCGGCCCCTGGTCGAGCAGGAAGGCAGCGAACGGTGAAAACAGGGCAAAGCCGAGCAGGCTGCGTGCATCGCGCAGGGTGCGCAGCTCGCTGGACTTGATCGCCAGCATCGCCGCCAGCAGTGCACAACCGGTATCCCGGCCCGGGCGCACCGCCCCCATCTGCCAGACGATGGCGGCCAGCATGCCCAGCACCAGCAGTACGCGCACCGGCATCGGCAGCATGCCGCGCTGCGACAGTGCTGCAGTGACCAGTGCTGCCACGGCGATCAACGCGGCCAGCGTGGTGGGCAGCTGCAGCAGCAGCGGCAACAGGGCCAGTGCGGCGCTGGCCAGCGTCCACGTGCGGGAGTTGCGGTCCAGCAGCAGGGCATGCTCAGTCATGGGGAAGCAACGCCAGCGCGCGCAGGCACAGATGGTGGTGGCTGGCACCCTGGCCGGGGCCGATCGGTGGGTGCATCGGCAGCAGCAGCGTGTAGCGGCGGCCTTCGCGCTCGGCGCTGTCCACCCAGCGTGCCAGCCGCGCGATGCGGGCCTCCTGGCCCAACGGTGCCAGCGCGCGCCAGTCCAGCACCACTTCGATGCCTATCGGCTTCTCATATTCGCGTACCAGCAGCGTGTCGCGGCGCGCGGAGTGTTTCCAGGCGATGCTGCGCTGTGGATCTCCAGCGCGATACGGGCGCAGCTGATGCAGTTCCTCGCCGTTGGCGTGGGCTCGGGTGTGCAGTGGATCGCTGCCCTGCTGTGGCAACGGCGGCGCCTTCGCTTCGGCCAGCGGGTACACCAGCAGGGGTTCTTCCGGCCACACCCATGACCACGCCCTGACCAGGCCAAGCGGTTGTGTGGTGGACAGGCGGATACGCGGCAGTTCCAGCCAACCACGGCGTTCGCTGGGCACTTCCAGCTCGGCTTCACCGCGGCCGTGTGCGGGCAGGTCGAGCCACGCCTCGCTGTCGCCCAGCTGCAGGTGCAGGCCATGGCGCGCTCGCGGGTCGCGCAGCGACAGGTCCACGCGCAGGCGCAATGGTTGCCCGGCCGGCAGCGGTTCGGCGGAGATCGCGTCGATCTGCACACCCGACAGCTGCAGGTGCGCGGCGATGGCGCTGGCGATCGCTGCCGCGGCCAGCAGCAGCGCCAGCAACAGCGCAGGGTTGTTGTTGTAGTTCAGCGCGCCCAGCAGCATCGCGACCAGCAGGCAGGCCACAAACAGGCCGAAGCGGGTCGGCAGCACGTAGATGCGCCGTCGGTCCAGCCGTTGCGGCAACGACTCCGGCGTGCGTGGGCGTGCCAGCTGCAACAGTCGCCGGGCATGCGATGCCATCTTCAATCGACCGCGACGGTCTGCAGGATCGCGCGAGCCAGCGCCGGCCCCGAGCTCGACTCGGCTTCACCCACAAGGCGATGGCCAGCCACCGCTACGAACAGCGTCTGCACGTCTTCGGGCACCACGTGGCCACGGCCGAGCAGCAGCGCATGTGCCTTGGCCGCGCGCAGCAGAGCCAGGCCGGCGCGTGGCGACAATCCCACGCGCACGCCGGCGTGCTGGCGGCTGCGGGTCAGCAGTGCCTGCACGTAGTCCACCAGCGCGTCGCTGACATGCACCTGGCCGACCGCCTCGCGCAGTGCGCGTACCTGGGTGTCGTCCAGCTGGGGCAGCGCGCGGGCGATCAGGTCGCGACGATCGCTGCCACGCAGCAGCTCACGTTCCGCCTGCGCGCTGGGGTAGCCCATCGCCAGCCTCAGCAGGAAACGGTCCAGTTGCGAATCGGGCAGCGGGAACGTGCCTGACAGATCCACCGGGTTCTGCGTGGCGATCACGAAGAATGGATCGGGCAGGGCATGGGTTTGGCCGTCGAGGGTGACCTGCTGCTCGGCCATCGCTTCCAGCAGGGCGCTCTGCGTGCGCGGCGGCGCCCGGTTGATCTCGTCGGCCAGCAGTACATGGGTGAAGACCGGCCCGGGATGGAACTGGAACTGGCGGCTGCCGGCGTCGTAGACCGATACGCCGAGTACGTCGGCCGGCAGCAGGTCGGAGGTGAACTGCACGCGCTGGAAGCTCAGCCCCAGGCTGCTGGCCAGGGCATGGGCCAATGTGGTCTTGCCGAGACCGGGCAGGTCTTCGATCAGCAGATGGCCGCCAGAGAGCAGGGCCACAAAGGCCAGTCGAACCTCCTGCACCTTGCCCAGCACCAGTGCATTGACCTGGTCCTGCGCGTTGCGCAGGGACTGACGCAGTTGATCGGTTAGCATGCTGGGCATGGGGGACGAAGCTGTCATGGTCGTCTCAAGTTCGGTAACCGGTCGATTCTATCCATAGAGCAATGCAGGGCGAACAACGCGCACGTACGATTTTTCTCTGGTTATGGACGCTCGTCACAGCGGCCAAGCTGGTCGTGGCCGCACGCCTGCCGTTGTTCGTCGATGAGGCGTTCTACTGGCAGGAAGGCCAGCATCTGGCTGCGGCCTATTCGGATCTGCCAGGGCTGACGGCCTGGTTGACCCGGTTGGGTGTGGAGCTTGGCGGCCAGCACGTGCTTGCGCTGCGCCTGCCATTCCTGGCCATCGGTGCACTGCTGCCGCTGCTGGTATCGCGCATTGCGGCGCGCTGGTTCGGCAACGTTGCAGGTTGGCAGGCCGGCAGCTTGACGCTGTTGATGCCGTTGTCGGCCACGCTGGGTC
The DNA here is from genome assembly GCF_014763005.1 of Stenotrophomonas sp. Br8. Classification (NCBI taxonomy): domain Bacteria; kingdom Pseudomonadati; phylum Pseudomonadota; class Gammaproteobacteria; order Lysobacterales; family Lysobacteraceae; genus Stenotrophomonas; species Stenotrophomonas sp. Br8. The sequence continues at coordinate 98,438 of NZ_JACGTN010000019.1, forward strand.
TGCTGGCCGTACCCGATGTGCCGATGGCACTGGCGGCAGTGCTGTGCCTGGATGCCGGCGCACGCCTGCTGCGCAACGTAGATGCATCCTCGGCGGTGAAGCTGGCGCTGGGCCTGCTGATCGGCGCGCTCAGCCACTATCGCTTCATCGGTGTGATCGGCGTGGGCTTCGTTGCCCTGCTGGCGCTGCCGCAGGGCCGGCGCATGCTGGCCGATCCGCGCGTCTGGGTGGCCCTGGCCGTCGGCGTACTGGCATGGCTGCCGCTGCTGGCCTGGAATGCCGACAATCACGATGCCGGTCTGAAGTTCCAGGTGGTCGAGCGTCATCCGTGGGCGTTCGAGTGGCGCGGACTGTGGTTCCTGGTGATCCAGCCGATGCTGGTGACGCCCATCCTGTGCATCGCGATGTGGAAGGTGGCGCTGGCGGGTACCCGCAGTGGTGGCGGTGCGCGCGTGCAGTGGCGTTATTTCGGTCTGGTCGGCGGTGTGTCGACATTGGGCATCTTCGCACTGGGCTTCTTCACCGACGTCGAGCGCATCAGCTTCCATTGGCCGCTGCCGGGCTACCTGGCCCTGCTGGTGGCGGTGCCGGTGATCCTCAACGGCTGGCCGCGCTGGTTGCGGCGTACCGGCTGGTGGCTGGCCGGGCTGGGCATGGTGCTGGCCTTCGGCTATTACCTGATGGCGTCCTCGTCATCGCTGCGCGAGCAGTTGGCCGGCGACAAGTACTACCCGCGCAACTTCGCCGGCTGGCAGCCGCTGGCTGCTGCGGTCCGCGAAGAACTGCAGCAGATGCCTGAAGGCAGCCGCGTACTGGCCGGCAACTTCAAGGTGGGCGCCGAACTGGGCTTCCAGCTGGGCCGCGGTGACATCGAAGTGCTGCCGCATCCGCTCAACGACAAACACGGCCGTACCGCGCAGCTGGCGCAATGGAACCAGGTGCATGAAGGCGAGCGCGACGTGCCGATGCTGCTGGTGCTGTCGCCCAGCGATCAGCGTTTCCGCGATCTGCTCACCCGCTATCACGCCCTCTGCGAACAGGTCGGGCCGCTGCCGCCGCCGCGCGTGGTCAGCAACGATCATGGATTCCAGCGCTTCCTGCTGTTCCGCCTGCCGGTGCAGCGCGCGCAGGGCCCATGTGTAGCCCCCGCACTGGCCTGGCTGGACACCCCTTCCAACGGCGACGTGGTGAGCGGCACGCTGGCGATCAAGGGCTGGGCGTTCAAGGAAGGTGTCGGCCTGTCGCGGGTTGAAGTGCTGGTGGATGGTCGTTCGATCGGCGACGCCAGCTACGGGCGGGTGTTCGATATCCGACATGCCTGGCCAGACAGCACCGACCCGCAACATCCGGCTGTCGGTTTCGATGCAACGCTCGATACGGGTACGTTGTCACCGGGAAAACACTGGCTGGGCCTGCGCCTGCATGGTCGCGATGGCAGCGTGGAGCAGTGGCAGGAACAGCCGTTCGTCGTGGAAAAGCGCTGAGGCATCGTGCCTCGTGTCACGGGCCGGGATCAGGGCACCACGAATCCGGCCCTGCGCAGCAATCCGCACAGTGCGATCAGCGGCAGCCCGATCAGGGCCGTGGGGTCGCGATTGTCGATGGCCTCGAACAGGCTGATGCCCAGGCCTTCGCACTTGAAGCTGCCAGCGCAGTCCAGCGGTTGTTCGATGGCCACGTAGCGGGCGATCTCCGGCGCCTGCAGCGCGCGGAAGCGCACCTGGGTCAGATCCATTGCCGTGAAGGATTCTCCGCCACGGGTGAGACTGATGGCAGTGTGGAAGCGCACCGTCTGCCCGGACATGGCCGCCAGCTGCGCGCACGCCGCCTCGACCGTACCCGGCTTGCCCAGCGGCTGACCGTTCAGGTCCGCCACCTGGTCCGAGCCGATCACCCAGCTGCCGGGATGGCGGGCGGCCACGTCGGCCGCCTTGGCGCTGGCCAGGCGTGCCGCCAGCGCCAGCGGGGCCTCGTTGGCGTGCGGGGTCTCATCCACCTCCGGGCGTGCGCAGTCGAAGGGCAACCCCAACCGTTCCAGCAGGTCGCGGCGGTAGCGGGAGGTGGAGGCCAGGACCAGGGCAGGCATGCGGGAATTCCGGGGGCGGGGCGCGGCAGTCTGGCCCGGCACAGCCAGCCACAGCAAGCCTTTCATGGCAGTCATTTGACACGCGACCTGCCGATCCTTAATATTCGGCGGCTTATGTCCGCGAACGTACCCGAAACGCTGGATGCCTGGCGGATGGTCGTAGCGCGAAGGCGCTTCGATGGTCAGGTCTCCCTGGCTGAATTGACTCGCCTGCAGGGGCTTGTCGCAGATACCGAAGGCGAGTGTAATTACTCGCTCGAATTCGGTCGCGACGAGATCTTGCGGGTATCCTATGTGGAACTCAGCATCGATACCGCGTTGCCGCTGACCTGTCAGCGCAGCATGCAGCGTTTCCTGCTGCCGGTGAAGATGACCCAGAGGCTTGGCCTGATCCGCGACGAAGACGAGGAATCGTCCTTGCCGGAGGAATACGAGCCGTTGCTGGTGCCGGAAGATGGCCAGCTGCGTCCGTTGGACCTGGTCGAGGACGAACTGGTGCTGGCGGTGCCGGTGGTACCCCTGTCGCCGTACGGTGAGGCAGTCGACAAGGACTGGGCACCGACCGAAGAAGAAATTGAAAAGGCCAACCCGTTTGCGGCGTTGGCGGCATTGAAGAAACAATAGCAGCCGGTTGTCGTCGGCGGCTGCGGCGAAAGCGAAAAGTGTGCTGGACGCTGGCGTCCTGTGCGACGAAACGACGAAGCAAAACGAACCGAGTTTGGAGCAATCCCATGGCTGTCCAGAAATCCCGTGTTACCCCGTCCCGTCGTGGCCAGCGTCGTTCGCATGACGCCCTGAGCGCCAAGCAGCTGTCGACCGACCCGACCACCGGCGAAGTGCATCTGCGTCACCACATCACTGCTGACGGTTTCTACCGCGGCAAGAAGGTCATCCAGACCAAGTCTTCGGCTGTCCAGGAAGACTGATGTGCCGGAAGGTCGCTGCCCGCTGGGCAGCGGCCTTCGCCTTCTTTCCCGGGCACGCCGGTGAACGGCGGCTCGTGCAACAGGAAACATGATGAGCAAGCGGATCTACTCGAGGATCGCGGGCACCGGTAGCTATTTGCCGGAAAAAGTCCTGACCAACGCCGACCTGGAAAAAATGGTCGAGACCTCGGACGAGTGGATCCAGACGCGCACCGGTATCCGTGAACGGCACATCGCTGCCGAAGGCGAAACCACCAGCGATCTCGGCTACCAGGCCGCGCTGCGTGCGATCGAAGCGGCCGGTATCGACGCGTCGCAGCTCGACATGATCGTGGTCGGCACGACCACCCCTGATCTGATCTTTCCCTCCACCGCGTGCCTGATCCAGGCCAAGCTCGGTGTGAGCGGCTGCCCCGCTTTCGACGTCAACGCGGCCTGTTCGGGCTTCGTGTTCGCGCTCAGCGTGGCCGACAAATTCATCCGTTCCGGTGATGCCCGCCATGTGCTGGTGATCGGCGCGGAAACCCTGACCCGTATCGTTGACTGGGAAGACCGCACCACCTGCGTGCTGTTCGGTGATGGCGCGGGCGCCGTCGTGCTCAAGGCCGACGAAGAAACCGGCATCCTCAGCACCCACCTGCATTCGGATGGCAGCAAGAAAGAGCTGCTGTGGAATCCGGTCGGCGTCTCGGTCGGTTTCGGTGAAGGCAACAACGGTGGCGGCACCATCAACATGAAGGGCAACGACGTGTTCAAGTACGCCGTCAAGGCGCTGGACTCGGTCGTGGACGAAACCCTGGATGCCAACGGCCTGACCAAGTCCGACCTGGACTGGCTGATCCCGCACCAGGCCAACCTGCGCATCATCGAAGCCACCGCCAAGCGGCTGGACATGTCGATGGACCAGGTCGTGGTGACCGTCGACAAGCATGGCAATACATCGTCCGCCTCGGTGCCGCTGGCGCTGGATGCGGCCGTTCGTTCCGGCAGGGTCGAGCGCGGCCAGCTGCTGCTGCTGGAAGCGTTCGGTGGTGGCTTCACGTGGGGTTCGGCACTGCTGCGCTATTGATAGTGCGAGTTACGACAACGTGAAACCGTCGTTACGGCCCCTCTGGGGCCGTAATGCGTTAAAGGAGACTGTCATGGTTGAGCCCATCGTCATCGAAGGGCAGCGCGCCTGGCTGAAGCAGTACGGCGAAGGAAGCCGAGCAGTGGCCCTGGGCCTGCTCAATTTTGTTGCCCGCCGGTTCCATCTCGACGCCCTGCGCCCGCCGCCGCACCGCGGTGGCGACGCCGCGCGCGAAACCGAGGCCCGCCGGCTGGCGGAACTGCAGGCGCAGGGCGTGAACGTGCCCGCGGTGATCGGCAGTGGACATGCCGCGCTGGTGATCGGCGACAACGGCAGCTCGTTCAATACCTGCCTGCGCGAAGCCGACGATGCCGGCCGCGATCGCCTCGTGGCTGCGGCGATGCAGGCCATTGCCGAAGCGCACGGTCGTGGCGCCTATTTCGGCCAGCCGCTGCCGCGCAACCTCACCTGGGATGGCCAGAACGTCGGTTTCATCGACTTCGAAGAAGATCCGCTGGAAGTCATGGACCTGGCCGAGGCACAGGCGCGCGACTGGCTGATGTTCGGCTATGGCGTTGCCAAGTACTACGCCGACCGCCCCGAATGCCTGCAGGCGATGATGGCCGAGGCGATGAACGGGGTGCAGGCACCGGTGCGTGCGCACGTACACGCCGTCAGTGGCCGTCTGCAGCGCCTGGCACGGGTGTGCATGAAGCTGGGGCGCTCGGCGCGTGCGCTGGCCCACTCCATTTTCATCACCCACGGTGCCACCACGCTGGGCCTGCTGATGGTGGTCGGCCTGTGCATGGACTGGTTTGCCGACGGCGAGCTGGACATCCTGCAGCTGCTCTGCTGACAGCGGGGCAGCCCGCAGCATCGGGTAGTGCCGGCCGCTGGCCGGCATCACCCGCTGGCCGATCCGGCAGGTCGCCTCCATACGCCGTGCATACGCGCACGTACAGACGACACGGCATGTTCCCCCTTATCATGGCCCGCTTCGATTGCAACAAGCGGATGACCGCGTGACCCTATCCACCCTCGCTTTTGTCTTCCCCGGTCAGGGCTCGCAGTCTGTGGGCATGCTGGCCGAGCTGGCCGAACTGCACCCGCAGGTGCGTGAGGCCTTCACCGAGGCATCCGATGGTGCCGGCGTCGACCTGTGGGCGTTGTCCCAGGGTGGCCCGGAGGAAATGCTCAACCGTACTGAATACACCCAGCCGGCCCTGCTGGCCGCCAGCATCGGCGCGTGGCGCGCCTGGAACGCCGTTGGTGGCCCGCGTCCGTCGGTTCTGGCTGGCCACAGCCTGGGCGAGTACACCGCCCTGGTCGCCGCTGGCGCCCTCAGCCTGCACGACGGTGCGCACCTGGTGCGCCTGCGCGGCCAGCTGATGCAGGAAGCCGCTCCGGCCGGTGTCGGCGCGATGGCCGCCGTGCTCGGCGCCGAAGACCAGCTGGTGCTGGACGTCTGCGCGGAAGCCGCCGGCAGCCAGGTGGTCGTTCCGGCCAACTTCAACTCGCCGGGCCAGATCGTGATCGGCGGTGACGCTGCCGCGGTCGACCGTGCGCTGGCGCTGCTGGCCGAGAAGGGCGTGCGCAAGGCGGTCAAGCTGGCCGTCAGCGTGCCCTCGCACACCCCGCTGATGCGCGAAGCCGCCAACCGTCTGGCCGAAGTGATGGCGGGCCTGTCCTGGCAGCTGCCGCAGCTGCCGGTGGTGCAGAACGTCGACGCCAAGGTGCACGACGGCGTGGACGCGATCCGCACCGCGCTGGTGCAGCAGCTGTACCAGCCCGTGCAGTGGACCGGCTGCGTGCAGGCGCTGGCCGCGCGTGGCGTCACCCAGATCGCCGAGTGCGGTCCGGGCAAGGTGCTGACCGGCCTGGTCAAGCGCATCGACAAGGCCATCGACGGCCGTTCCCTGGCCACCCCGGGCGACTTCGAAACCGCCCGCGAGACGTGGTCGGCCTGATTGCCCCTGTTCCTGCCGACCGTGCCGGTGGCCGCTGCAAGCGGCACGGGTGCGGCGGCCGCCCCAGCCTGAGGAAAACATCATGAGCAAGCCCCTGCAGGGTGAAATCGCACTGGTCACCGGTGCCAGCCGTGGCATTGGTGCCGCCATCGCCGATCTGCTGGCCGCCCAGGGCGCCACCGTCATCGGCACCGCTACCACCGAGTCCGGCGCTGCCGCGATCGGCGAGCGCCTGGCCGCCCACGGCGGTCACGGCCGTGCGCTGAACGTCACCGACGCTGCCGCGCTCGACGCCGTGCTTGACGGCATCGCCAAGGAATTCGGCCCGATCTCGATCCTGGTCAACAACGCCGGCATCACCCGCGACAACCTGCTGATGCGCATGAAGGAAGACGATTGGGCGTCGATCATCGACACCAACCTGACCAGCGTGTTCCGCACCAGCAAGGCCGTCATGCGCGGGATGATGAAGGCGCGCAAGGGCCGCATCATCAACATCGCGTCGGTGGTGGGCGTGACCGGCAACGCCGGCCAGGCCAACTACGCCGCCGCCAAGGCCGGCATCATTGGTTTCTCCAAGTCGCTGGCCAAGGAAATCGGCTCGCGCGGCGTCACCGTCAACGTGGTCGCGCCGGGCTTCATCGACACCGACATGACCAAGGCGCTGCCGGAAGAGGCGCGTACCGCGCTGATCGGCGACATCGCCCTCGAACGCCTGGGTTCGCCGGAGGACATCGCCCATGCGGTGGCCTTCCTGGCCAGCCCGGCTGCCGGCTACATCACCGGCGAAACTCTCCATGTGAACGGCGGCATGTACATGCCGTAAGCAAGGGGCGCAGGGATCGCGCCGCAAGTGATTGATCTGCGAGGATTTTTGCTGCAATGCAAGGTCACGCCGGTTTCCACTACACTATCCCACGGCCATCGCCTTTGATGGCGACCACTTTTTGAACCACTACTCCATCTGGAGCGATATCCCATGAGCACCATCGAAGAACGCGTCAAGAAAATCGTCATCGAACAGCTTGGCGTCAAGGAAGAAGAAGTCACCAACAGCGCATCGTTCGTCGATGACCTGGGCGCTGACTCGCTGGACACCGTCGAGCTGGTGATGGCGCTGGAAGAAGAATTCGAGTGCGAGATCCCGGACGAAGAAGCCGAGAAGATCAGCACCGTGCAGGCTGCGATCACCTACATCACGGCCCACGTCAAGGCCTGATGCAGGACGTCAGTGCGCGCGCGGGCGTTGAGCTCGCCGCGCACGACACCCCATGGGGCCGCTGTTTGCGGCCCCGTGTGTTTGCGTACCACACCGAAGTAAACCGCGTTACCCGCAAAGAACGTTCGGGTCAGGAGAATCAGCAATGAAGCGTCGCGTCGTCGTAACTGGCCTGGGTATGGTCTCGCCGTTGGGCAATGATCTGGCCAGCAGCTGGGAAGGCATCACCCACGGTCGTTCGGGCATCGGTCCGCTGACCAACGTTTCTGATGCCTACCTGGAACGGTTCACCACCAAGATCGCAGGTGAGGTCAAAGGCTTTGACATCACCGCCGACAACGAACTGTTCGGCAAGTACCGGGTCAGCGGCAAGGATGCCAAGAAGATGGACCCGTTCATCCATTACGGCCTCGGTGCCGCTTTCATGGCCCTGCATGATTCGGGCCTGGAGATCACCGACGCCAACGCCGACCGCATTGGCGCCATCGTTGGCGCCGGCATCGGCGGCCTGCTCGGTATCGAAGAGCAGACCATCGAGTTCCACGAAGGGAAGAAGATCTCTCCCTTCTACGTGCCCAAGACCATCATCAACATGCTGCCGGGCCAGCTGAGCATCATCAGCGGCCTGAAGGGCCCGTCGTTCTCGGCGGTCTCGGCGTGCGCCACCTCCAACCATTCCATCGGCACCGCCATGCGCATGATCCAGTACGGCGATGCGGACGTGATGGTGGCCGGCGGTGCCGAACGCGGTTCCTCGCCGACGGCGCTGGGCGGCTTCTGCGCGATGAAGGCGATGAGCACCCGCAACGACGCTCCGGAACAGGCCTCGCGCCCGTGGGACAAGGACCGTGACGGCTTCGTGCTGGGCGACGGCGCCGGTATCCTGATCCTGGAAGAGTACGAGCACGCCAAGGCACGTGGCGCGAAGATCTACTGCGAGCTGGCCGGTTTCGGCGCCAGCTCCGACGCGTACCACATGACCGCGCCGAGCGAGAACGGCGAGGGCGCTGCGCGCTGCATGACCATGGCCCTGAAGGACGCGGGTGTCACCCCGGAACAGGTCGGCTACCTCAACGCACATGGCACCTCGACCCCGCTGGGCGACCTCGGCGAGACCATGGCGATGAAGACCGCCTTCGGCGACCACGCCTACAAGATGATGGTCAGCTCCACCAAGTCGATGACCGGCCACCTGCTCGGCGCTGCCGGCGGCGTGGAAGCGATCTTCTCGGTGCTGGCAATGCGCGACAACGTGATTCCGCCGACCATCAACCTGCAGCAGCCGGGCGAAGGCTGCGACCTGGACTACGTGCCCAACGAAGCACGCCAGGCCAAGGTCGACGTGGTGATGTCCAATGGCTTCGGCTTCGGCGGCACCAACGGCACGCTGATCTTCAAGCGCGTCTGATCGCACCGGCAGCGTCGAGCCAGGCTCGACTCCGCCAACCACGAGGCCGCCGCAAGGCGGCTTCCGTGTATCCGTCTCCCGAACTGGCCGCCATGACCCACGCCCCGCTGATCCACCCGCTGCCGCACCCGATCGACCTGCTGGCGGTGCAGCAGCGCGACCCGGCGCGTTTCCCGCTGCTGATGGAGTCCACCGCCTCGGGTACCGCCCAGGGCCGCTGGAGCCTGCTGCTGGCCGCGCAGGGCGATACCCTGCAGTTGGACGCCGATGGCCAGGTGCGCGACCAGCACGGTGCGCTGCAGCCCGGCAGTTTCCTGCAGGCGCTGGACCGCGCATGGCACGCGCAGCGCCTGCTGCACGACGGCGGCCACGCGCTGCCGTTCCGCGGTGGCTGGGCGCTGATGCTGGACTACGAAGTGGCCAGCCAGGTCGAGCCGGTGCTGCCGGCGCGCGCGCGCGATGACGGTCACCCGACTGCACTGGCCCTGCGCTGCCCGGCCGCCGTGCTGCATGACCACCAGGCCGACACAAGTTTCCTCATTGCCGAGGCGGGCGAGCAGGCACTGCTGGACACGCTGGTCGCGTTGGTGGTCAGCGAACTGCCGCAGGCCGGGCAGGGCTGGCAACCGCCGCAGTCGGTCAGCGAAGACGAGCCGCAGCGCTTCACTGATGGCGTGCGCCGGGTGATCGAGTACCTGCGTGCCGGCGATGTGTTCCAGGTGAACCTGTCGCGGCGCTGGAGCGCGCATTTCGCAGCACCGGTCAGTCCGCAGGCGCTGTACGCGCAGCTGCGGCGCGCCAATCCGGCGCCGTTTGCCGGCCTGTTCAGTGCGCACGGCCGGCATGTGGTCAGCTCGTCGCCGGAACGGCTGGTATCGGTGCATGGCGGCCACGCGCAGACCCGCCCGATCGCCGGCACCCGCCCGCGCTTCGAGGGCGACGACGATGCCGCGCGCATCCAGGAACTGGTCGGCCATCCCAAGGAGCGCGCCGAGCACGTGATGCTGATCGACCTGGAGCGCAACGACCTGGGCCGCATCTGCCTGCCTGGCACGGTCGTGGTGGACGAGCTGATGACCGTGGAAAGCTACGCGCACGTGCACCACATCGTCAGCAACGTCAGTGGCCACCTGCGCGCGGACGTGACCCCGGGCGAAGTGATCGCCGCCACCTTCCCCGGCGGCACCATCACCGGCTGCCCGAAGGTGCGCTGCATGCAGATCATCAGCGAGCTGGAGCAGGTGCCGCGCGGCGCGTATACCGGTGCGTTCGGCTGGCTGAACCGCGATGGCGACCTGGACCTGAACATCCTGATCCGCACCGCCGAAGTGGATGGCAACGAGGTCAGCTTCCGTACCGGTGCCGGCATCGTGGTCGACTCGGACCCGGACAAGGAACTGGACGAAACCCGGGCCAAGGCCCGCGGCCTGCTGCGGGCGCTGGGGCAGCAGGGTTGATCGATTGCCGCCGCCGGGCATGGCCCGGCGCTGCCGGTCCTGGTGGGTGCCGACCGTTGGTCGGCACGGATGCTTCCATGGTCGTTCATCCACGCATGGCGTGGATCTACTGGAGATGGTGGGTGGGTGCCGACCGTTGGTCGGCACGGACGCGTGGCTTCGGTCATGACCCTACACCGGCGGCACGGTATCCTGCACGACGGAATCGAGTTCAGAGGTAGTCCATGGCGGGAGCCAAGCGCGGGTGTCTGTGGGTGGTAACACTGCTGCTGGTGCTGGCCGCCATCGTGGCCGGCGCGGGCGCGTGGTTCTTCTACAAGCAGACCCAGTTTGCCGACGTGCCGCTGACCCCCAGTGCGGACAGCGTGGTCATCGCCAGCGGCGATGGCATGAACAGCGTGCTGCGCAAGCTGCGCGAGGCCGGCGTGGACGAGGGCCAGGACACCCAGTGGCAGCTGCTGGCGCGCCAGCTCGATGCCGCCGGCAAGCTGAAGGTGGGCGAGTACGCACTGAGCAGGGATCTGACCCCGCGCGAACTGCTGCTGCGCATGCGCGCCGGCAAGGTGCTGCAGCACCGCGTCACCATCATCGAAGGCTGGAACATCCGCCAGCTGCGCGCCGCGCTCAAGCGTGCCGATCCGCTGCTGCACACCACCGACACCCTCGATGACGCAGCGCTGATGGACCGCCTCGGTTTCGCCGGCCAGCATCCGGAAGGCCGCTTCCTGCCGGAGACCTACGTCTACCAGCGCGGCGACAGCGACCTGGACGTGCTCAAGCGTGCCCACGGCGCGATGGAGAAGGCGCTGGACGAAGCCTGGGAAAGCCGCGCGCCGGATCTGCCGATCAATACGCCGTACGAGCTGCTGACGATGGCGTCGATCATCGAAAAGGAAACCGCGCTGGCCAGCGAGCGACCGCAGATTGCGGGCGTGTTCATGCGCCGCCTGAAGATCGGCATGCGCCTGCAGACCGACCCGACCGTGATCTACGGCATCGGTGCGGCGTATGACGGCAACATCCGCCGCCGCGACCTGACCACCGATACGCCCTACAACACCTACACCCGGTCTGGCCTGACCCCGACCCCGATCGCCATGCCCAGCCGCGATGCGCTGATGGCCGCTGCGCAACCGGCACCGGGCGATGCGCTGTACTTCGTCGCCGTGGGCGATGGCAGCGGCGCACACGTGTTCTCGCCCAGCCTGGACAAACACAACGCCGCCGTAGCCCGCTACCTGCAGCAGCTGCGCCAGCAACGCACCAAGGAGACCCCGGCGCAATGAGTTCCGCGCTGCTTCGCCATCCCCGTTTCGTCAGCCTGGAAGGCGGCGAAGGCGCGGGCAAGACCACGGCCATCAACGCCATCCGCGAGTGCCTGCGCCGCCACGGCCATGAGGTCGTGCTGACCCGCGAACCCGGTGGTACGCCGCTGGCCGAGCGCATCCGCGGGCTGGTGCTGAAGCCCGATGCCGAGATCGCTGCTGAGCCGCTCAGTGCCGAGGCCGAACTGCTGCTGGTGTTCGCCGCACGTGCGCAGCATGTGCGCCAGGTGATCCAGCCGGCGCTGCAGCGCGGCGCCTACGTGCTCAGTGATCGCTTCACCGATTCCAGCTACGCCTACCAGGGCGGTGGCCGCGGCCTGGACCCGCAGTGGATCGCAGACCTCGAGCGCCGCGCCGTCGGCCTGCTGCCCGGTTTGACCCTGCTGCTGGACGTGGACGTGGCCGTTGGCCGCGCGCGTGCCAACGGCCGCGATCTGTGGCCGGACCGCATCGAAAGCGAGCAGGACGATTTCTTCCAGCGCGTGCGCGAGGTGTTCCGCAGCCGCGCACAGCAGGACCCGCAGCGCTTCGCGCTGGTCGATGCCGGCCAGGTGCAGGAGCGGGTGGCTGCTGATGTGGTTGCGTGTGTCGAGCGCTGGCTGCAGCAAGGGGAGGGCGCATGAGTACGTTTTCGCCTTGGCAGCAGCGCGCGTTCGACCAGACCGTGGCCGCGTTGGATGCTGATCGGCTGGGCCACGGCCTGCTGATCTGCGGCCCGGCCGGGCTGGGCAAGCGTGAAGTGGCGCTCGCGCTGGCCGACCATGTGCTGGCACGCGGCGATGCTGCGCACGCCACCCGCACCCGGCAGCTGATTGCCGCCGGCACGCATCCCGACCTGCAGCTGATCAGCTTCATTCCGAACAAGAGCGGCGACAAGCTGCGCACCGAGATCGTGATCGAGCAGGTGCGCGAGATCACCAACAAGCTGGCGCTGACCCCGCAGTACGGCGTGGCGCAGGTGGTGATCGTCGACCCGGCTGATGCCATCAACCGTTCGGCCGCCAATGCGTTGCTGAAGACTCTGGAAGAACCGCAGCCCGGACGCTACCTGTGGTTGATCAGCAGTGACCCGGCGCGCCTGCCGCAGACCGTGCGCAGCCGCTGCCAGCGCCTGGAATTCAAGCTGCCGCCGCGCGAGGAAGCGCTGGCCTGGCTGCAGCAGCAGGGCCACAGCGAGGCGGCCGCGCGCGAGGCGCTGGATGCAGCACGCGGCCATCCTGGGCAGGCCGATAACTGGCTGCGCGAAGATGGCTTGAGCCTGCGTCGCGACGTCGGCCGCGAGCTGGAACAGTTGGCCGCTGGCAAGACCGGTGCGGTGGAACTGGCGCAGAAGTGGTGCGCCGATGACAACGCGGCGCTGCGCCTGCGCTTCGCCGCCGACCTGGCGCTGGCGCAGGCCAGCACCGATGCCTTGACCACGCCGGAGCGATTGCACAAGCTTGCAGCCTGGTTCGATGCGGCCAACCGCACCCGCGACCTGCTGCGCACCACCGTGCGCGCAGACCTTGCGGTGGTCGAGTTGCTGCTGGCCTGGAACAAGGTGAACGAGCGGCCTGCCGCAAGGGGAAATCGATGAGTGCCAGCAACGCCCGCCAGGGCATCCTGTCCTTGGCCGTGAAGGACAAGGCCGCGCTGTACAGCGCGTACATGCCGTTCGTGAAGAATGGCGGCATCTTCGTGCCCACGCCCAAGCGTTACTTCCTGGGCGATGAAGTATTCCTGCTGCTGACCCTGCCTGATTCCAGCGAGCGCCTGCCGGTGGCTGGCAAGGTGATCTGGGTGACCCCGGCCGGCGCGCAGGGCAACCGCACGGCCGGCATCGGCGTGCAGCTGGCGGACGGCCAGGAAGGCGAGACGGTGCGGCACAAGATCGAGACGATCCTGGCCGGCCTGACCGGTTCGGACAAGCCGACGCATACGATGTGATGTGGGCGGATTGCCCCTCCCGGTAGAGCCAGGCCATGCCTGGCTGATTCGGGGAAATGGGCCGGGAAACACGATGTGAAAAGGTGTTGACGCCCTGAAAAACCGCCCTATAATGAGCGGCTCAGCAACACACCGGGCGGTTAGCTCAGCGGTAGAGCATTGCCTTCACACGGCAAGGGTCACAGGTTCGATCCCTGTACCGCCCACCATGTTGCAGAACGAAAGAAGCCTCCAGCGATGGGGGCTTTTTTGTTGCCCGTGATTCAACCGGGCTCCTTTCCCCCGGCTGTGATCGCATCGCCGAGGCCGGTCTGCGCGGCACGCGCGATCTGGCGTGCGGCCAGCAGCAGACCGTTTCGATGGAAGTCGCCGATCTGCTCGTCGGTGCCGCCGACCACGCGCGTGTGCTCTGCCGCGTGCAGAAGATCGAGCATGGTGTTCAGTGCGGACAGTGAACGGCCGAGGGAGGCAATGGTCTGCGCGTTGAGTGTCTGCGTGGTGCACGGCTGGCCGTCTTCGCCATCTCCCTTGCGTACCGCATCAAGGAAGGTGAAGAACATCGGCTGCGATGACGGGATCTGCTGCTCCTTCAGTGCGCACTCGATCTCGCGCGCGAGGTCTTCAGGCACGTCGCTGGCGATGTCGCCGATCAAGGCAAGCAGGCGAGGATGGAGGACGGTTTTGTTGGTCATGGCGGAACCCTCACTGGCGTAGGACCACCTTCCGTAGTGAAGGTGGCGGACGGTGCGGGTTGGCGTACCGGGGCAAACACAACGGAGTGAGAAAACACCCGGCGGATCGAGTGATCCCCACGCACCGCCCGCCATTGAGGGCCGTCGGTGCATTCTTGCGGCTACGCACTGCTGCGCAACCAATCCGTCAGGTTTGCTTTTTCGAGACGCCAATCCCGGCCAAGGCAACTTGCCTCGGCCCGGCGATCATCAAGTCGAACAATCACGTCGGTCTGCAAGGAAAGTTCTCAACTACCCCTAAGCAGGCCAAGCGTTTTCTGTTCTGTGCCGTCGAGCACCAGCCCGCTGTGCAGCCCGTCACTGATGGCACAAATCGCCGCCCCTGCCGGGCGTGCATATGACGACTCCGCAGGAACGCCACCATGGCGATCGCGTCACCTCGCGCGGTGCTTGCGGGAACATGTCACGGATGGAGGCAGAGGGTTCCATCCATGCGCTGTTCCGGCGCCCTTGGCGGGCGTAATCTCGGCCCATTGTTGTGCCCCTCCCATCCTTGGAATGCCACCATGCCGCTCGCCCGCATCGATCTTCGCAAAGGTAAAACCGTGGAGTACCGCCAGCGTGTCGGCGAGGCGATCTACCAGGCCATGCGCGCGGTCGGCGTGCCGGAAAACGATCGCTTCCAGATCTTCCAGGAGCACGACGGCGGCACGCTCGTGTTCGACCCGGGTTACCTCGGCATCGCCCGCAGCGATGACTTCATCTGCATCCAGATCACCTGGAACGAAGGGCGCACGCTGGAGCAGAAAAAGGCGTTGTACCTGGGCATTGCCGATGGCCTGCATGCGGCAGTGGGTATCCGCCGCGAGGATGTGTTCATCAATCTGGTGGAAGTGAAGAAGGAGAACTGGTCGTTCGGTAACGGCCAGGCGCAGTACGTGAGTTGATGCGCGAAGCGCATCCACGCATGGCGTGGATCTACTGGATCCGTCGCGAAGACGTGTTCATCGATGTTGTCGGTGCCAGAGCCCTGCGTCACAGTGTCGCAGCAGGTAAACCCTGAACGCGGTCCAGGGTTGGCCCTGGGCCCGTAGAATGGCCGCGTGCGCCGCTCTGCTCTCCACCGCCGGTTCCAGACCCTGGCATGGCTTGCCATGCTGCTGGTGCTGCTTGCCCCGCTGGTGAGCCGCTGGCTGGCAGATGCGCACGTTGCTGTTGCTGCACCGGTGGCGGTCATGGACCACACCCTGCACGCACAGCACGCGATGGAAGGGCACCACGACCACCACGCGATGGCAATGCAGCATGGCGAAGCCGCACCGAAGCCGCCGGCCGATCCACACGCCGACCACGAGATGGGCGTGGACTGCGACTACTGCCTGATTGCCGCACGACTGATCACCCTGCTGGTGGCGGCGCTGCTGTTGATGATGCCGCTGGCACCGGTGTGCCGCGCGCTGCGTGGTGCGGTGCAGACGTTGCCGCAGCGGATCAGCGGCACGTTGGGAGCGCGTGGGCCACCGGTACTGCTGGCCGCTTGAGCCCTGCGCGTGCGCCCTTGGATTGATTCTCCCGAGCTGCCAGGCATGGCCTGGCACTACTGCGTGCGCGTTTCCCGAACTCCTTGAGCTTCCCTGCGACTGCGGGGTGGCCTTGCATGCCGTGAAACAATGAAAACAAACCCCAACTCCGTGCGCCTGCGTCGGGCGGCGCTGTCTGTCGCTTGTGCGCTGCTGCTGCACTCCGCTTCTGCCCTTGCTGCCGACGCGGCACCACCGACCACCCTGGATACCGTCCGCGTGGTGGATACCCGCAGCGGTGCGCTGTCCTCCACCGCCAGCACCGGCTCGGCCCTCGGCCTGAGCGTGCTGCAGACCCCGGCCAGCCTGACCGTGATTTCGCGCGAGCAGTTGGAGCAGCGCGGTGATTCCAATCTCAACGACGCGATCACCCGCGCCGGCGCGATCAGTGCACTTCCCCATCCGGGCAACGGCCTGAGTGCGCTGTCCAGCCGTGGCTTTACCGATGGCGCCTCGGTGATGCGCCTGTACGACGGCCTGCGCCAGTACGGCGGTGTGGGCATCACCTTTCCGTTCGATACCTGGTCCATCGAGCGCATCGAAGTGCTGCGTGGGCCGGCCTCGGTCATCCATGGTGATGGCGCCATCGGCGGCGTGGTCAACATCGTGCCGAAGAAGCCTTCGCGCGGTGCCATCGAGAACGAGGTAAGCGTCACCCTGGGCAGCGAAGACACCGCGCGACTCGGATTCGGCAGTGGCGGTGCGCTCACGCCGGCGCTGGCTTACCGCGTGGACGTCAGCGGCAACTACAGCAGCGGGTGGGTCGACCGCGGCCACAACGGCGATGCCACGTTTTCCGGTGCGTTGCTGTGGCAGCCACGGGCGGATCTGCAGTTCACGCTGACCCATGCGCAGGGCTACCAGAAGCCGATGCGCTACTTCGGTACGCCGTTGATCGATGGGCGGCAGCTGGATGCACTGCGCCACGAGAACTACAACGTGGCCGACAGCGTGATTCGTTTCCGCGACCGCTGGACCCAGCTTGATGCGCTGTGGACGCCGAACGAGAACGTGGAGTGGCGCACGCGCGTCTACCAGATCGACAGCCAGCGCGATTGGCGCAACGCCGAGGCCTATGTCTCCAACGAGCGCACCGGCCTGATCGACCGCTCCGGCAACACCCAGATCACCCACAACCAGGACCAGACAGGGCTGACCTCCACGCTGCGCCTGCTGGGGAATGCGGGCGGACTGCCCAACAGTTTCGCCGTTGGCTTCGATGCCAACCGTGCGCATTTCAAGCACACCAACAACACCTATGCGGGCAGCTCGGGACCGGTGGATCCCTTCAACCCGGTGCCCGGCGGGTTCGTCAGCGATGCACCCAACCTGCCGCGCTACCGCAACAGCGCCGAGCAGGTCGCACTGTTCGTGGAAGACCGGCTGGAACTGAGCGAGCGTTGGTCGGTGCTTGCTGGCGTGCGTCACGATCGCGCCACGATCGATCGCAACGACCTGGTCAGCGGCCAGCGGGCGTTCTCGAAGACCTACAACAGCACCGGCTGGCGCGCGGGCACGGTGTTCGCGGTACAACCGTCGATGACCCTCTATGCGCAGTACTCGCAGGCGGCGGACCCGGTCAGTGGGCTGTTGATGATCAGTCCGGCCAACGGCGTGTTCGATCTGGCCAAGGGCAAGCAGATCGAGATCGGCATGAAGCAGGCCTTCGATGGGGGCGAGTGGACGCTGGCAGCCTATCGCATCCGCAAGACCGGGCTGCTCAGCCGTGACCCGCTGCAACCGGACCGTCGCGTGCAGGTGGGTGCACAGACCTCAAAGGGAATCGAAGCCTCGTTGAACTGGGCCTTCGCGCCGCAGTGGTCGCTGGATGCCAACGCGACCGTACTCAAGGCCGAGTTCGAGGATTTCCTGGAAGCCACCGGCACGCCGGCGGTGACTGTCTCGCGTGATGGCAACGTGCCACCGAACGTTGCCGAGCGCCTGGCCAACGCCTGGTTGAGCTGGCAGTTCCTGCCCGACTGGAGCGTGGCCAGTGGCGTGCGCTACGTGGGCAAGCGCTATGCCGACAACGCCAACACGCTGCAGCTGCCGGGCTACACCACCACCGACCTGGCCCTGACCTGGCAGGCAGCGCCACGTACACGGGTGACCGCGCGCGTGTTCAACGTGTTCGACAAGGCGTACTACGCCACCGCGTACTACACCAGTACGCAGTGGCTGCTGGGCGCGGACCGGCGCATCGAATTCACCTTCGACCATCGCTTCTGAGGATGGCCGCCATGTCGCTGCGATCCACTGCCAAGCGCTGGACCTACCTGGTGCACCGTTGGCTGGGCATCGGTGGGTGCCTGCTGATGTTGCTGTGGTTTGTCAGCGGCATGGTGATGCTGTTCATCGGTTACCCGAAGCTGACGCCGGGAGAACGCTTGGCCGCGCTGCCCACACTGGTTGATGCGCGCGGCTGGCAGGCACTTTCCGTGCTGCCGGACGCCGTGCGACAGGAGCCTGAGCGGATCGTGTTGACGACGCTGCGTGGCGAGCCCGCCTACGTGGTGCGCTCCGGGGCGAACATGGGCGCATGGTCGGCGCTTACCGGGCAGGCATTGCCGCCGGTATCGGCGCAGCTGGCCGAAGTCTCCGCCGCGCAGTTCGCCGGTGGGCCGGCTTTCGTTGGTGCCATGCCGCTGGACGAGGATCGCTGGACGCATTCGCGCGGCCTTGATCCGCATCGGCCGCTGTACCGCGTCGGCGTGGGTGGCGCACAGCCTGGTGATGTCTACGTGTCCTCGCGTACCGGCGAAGTGGTGCTGGATGCACCGCGCCTGCAGCAGCGGTGGAACTATGTGGGCGCGTGGCTGCACTGGCTGTACTTCCTGCGCATGCAGTCGGTGGACCCGGTGTGGACCTGGACGGTGATCGTGCTGTCGGCGCTGTGCACGGTGGCCGCGATCAGCGGAATCGTGGTCGGCATCTGGCGCTGGCGGTTTCGCGGGCACTACCGCTCAGGGTCGAAGACGCCGTACCAGGAACCGTGGATGCGCTGGCATCACCTGATCGGGTTGATGGCGAGCGCATTCGTGTTCACCTGGATCTTCAGTGGCCTGATGTCGATGAATCCGCTGGGTGTTTTCAGCAGCTCACGCGCCTCGCTCAACGCTGCGCGCTATCAGGGTGAGGTTCGGGCGGATGCAGGCGTCATCGCACAGCCGGCTGCGGTACTGGCTGCAGTGCACACGCCGCAGTTCGTGCCGGTCGAGATCCAGTGGCGACGCATCGGCGGTGAACTGTTCGCTGTGGCGCTGGACGGCAACGCCGATTCACGGGTGGTCACGGAGCGTGGCGGCGCACTGCAGGTATCCACTGCATTCGGTGCAGACTGGCTGCAGGGCAGGGTAGCGGCGATGTCCGATGCGCGCCTGCGTGAGTTCACCATTCTGCAGACGCCCGATGCTTACTTCTATCCGCGCGCTGCAGAGGTGATGAATGGCGCCGCGGTACGTCGCTTTCCGGTGGCGATGGCTGACTTCGATGATGCTGAGGCAACCCGCGTCTATGTGGACCTGGCCACCGGCGATCCGCTGTTGACGATGGGCAAGCGCGAGCGCGCAGGTCGCTGGCTGTTTTCCTTCCTGCACAGCTGGGATCTACCCGCGCTGCTGCGACAGCCGAACAGCCGCTTGGTCGTGCTGCTGTTGCTCAGCCTGGCAGGTACCGCGCTGTGCGCGACGGCCACGGTGATCGGCTATCGGCGGTTGCGGATGACATTCTCGCGGCGGAAACGGTAACGCCAATACCTCTGGGTGGAAGGCTGTGAGACTATCCGGAGTTCCTGGGCAACGAGGGGCTGCGGTCCGTAGCCGATGTCTGCGGCCAGGAAAGTGCAGGGGCTCAATGCTTGCAGTGCTTCGATGGTAGTCCCTGGATAGGATTTCCACACAACGTAGATGGAGCAAGGATGAATTACGTTTCGATGGGTGTTCTCGCAATTGGAATTGCAGCTGCGTCTTCAGGCGCACAGGCCAAATCGTTGCCGCGTCTGTACAACTTCCCGACCACCACAACTGCCTCTGTTTCCAACGCACTTCCGGCGCCGGGACAGGTTATCCAGCTTTCCGCGCAGGTCGATGGCCAGGCGCTGGGGCTGTATCACATTCCGGGCAACGATCAGATCGGTGGGACGGTCGAGTTCAAGGTCAATGGCCAGGCGGTGGGCAAGGTGCAGGTCAGTACGGTCAACACGCCGTTCCTCGGTACGGTTTCCGACCTGGACAAGGGGTGCTGGGCTGCCATCCGTGACGTCCAGGTCTGCACGCACAAGTACGCCTACGGCCGACCGGCCAAGGTCGCGATCAACTACACCGTTCCGGCAGGTTTCACTACCGCATCGATCACCGCGACGTTCAGTGGCGATGGTCAGTTCTCGCAAGGGTCTGTGTCGGCGCCGGTCAACCTGCGCAACATTCCCACCTTTGGTGAGATCCGCGGCATGGGCAACAAGTGCCTGGATGCCGAGGGCGCCAACACCGCGCCGGGCACCGCCATCCAGGTGTGGGATTGCACGCCGGGCACCGCACAGCAGCTTTGGACGGTGAAGCCCAATACCTCGACCATCACGGGGGTGCCCAGCAATCGCGTGCTCGATATCGTGGGCTATGGCACCAGCAACGGAAGCCGGATCCAGCTCTACGACGCGCATGGTGACTGGAACCAATCGTGGAAGTTCACCAACACGTCCATCGTCGGTGTGGCCAACAAGGTGCTGGATGCTACCGGTGCGTCAAGCGCCAACGGCACCAAGATCCAGCTGTACAGCAATGCGCTGACCAGCAACCAAAAGTGGGAGTTCAATCCCGCCAACGGCTCGATTGTCGGTGTCGGTGGCAAGTGCCTGGATGTTGAGGGTGCGAATTCCGCGGATGGCACCCGCGTGCAGTTGTGGGATTGCACGGGCGTGCCGCAGCAGCGCTTCGAACTGGGCGCGGACGGGTCTATCCGTGGGCTGGGCGGCAAATGCCTGGAAGCGGCTGACGGTGCGAGCCATGACGGGAATCCGATCCGCATGTGGTCCTGCAATGGTGGCGCGCACCAGTCCTGGCGGCTGGTAGGCGAGATCCGCAACCCGCAGACCAACATGTGCCTGGATGACCCGGGCATGGGTAACACCAATGGCTCGAAGGTGCACATGTGGATGTGCCAGGGCACAGAGAATCAGCGCTGGGAATTCTCCTCCTACTGACTTTTCGGCCCGATGCAGTGTGGAACCGTGCGCCTTCGCGCGCACGGTTCTTTGCAGGGACAGGTCAACCGCCTGCCATGCAGGTTTACATCCGCAGCCACCGCGTCGACACCGCCACCAGCAGCAGCGCCATCGCCACGCCGACGAAGGCGGCGATGAGGCCGAAGTGATTGGCGGCGAAGCCGATCAGCGCCGGGCCGGCAAGAATGCCTGCAAATCCAAGCGTGGAGACCGCAGTGATGGCGATCGCCTGCGGCATCCGGTTCTGGCTGCCAGCCAGCGAGAACAGCGCCGGTGCGATGTTGGCGCAGCCCAGCCCGACCAGCACGTAGCCGCCCAGTGACGCCTGCCACGGCGTGACCAGGGTGAGCACCAGCACGCCGGCGCAGGCCAGCAGCGCACCGGCCACGATGGCCTTCTGCCGGCCGATGCGCTCCACCAGGCGGTCGCCGAACAGGCGCGCCACGGTCATGGTCAGGGTGAAGGTGACGTAGCCGATGCCGGCATGGCTGGCATCGACCTGGCGGATGTCGGTGAGGAACACCGCACTCCAGTCCAGCATCGCGCCTTCCGCCAGGAACGCGATGAAGGCAAGCACGCCGATGAACATGACGATGCCGCGCGGCCACGCCAGCAGCGGTGCATCGTGTGCGACGCGCTCGCCACGCCAGTAGCGCGCCGACAGCAGTGCGACCACACCCATCATCAATACGCCGAGCAGCACCGCCGAGATCGGCGCCATGCGCGCGCTCAGCAACAGGGTCATCGTCGCCGCGCCGAGGAATCCACCGATGCTGAAGAACGCGTGGAAGCCGGACATCATCACCCGCTGCGCTTCGCGTTCCACCACCACGGCCTGTACGTTCATGGTGCAGTCCATCGCACCCACGCCGGCACCGAAGACGAACAGCACCAGGCCCAGCATCCACACCGACTCGGCCAGCGCCAGGCCGGGTACCGTTGCGCAGATGATCAGCGTGGTGGCGACCATCACCCGGCGGCAGCCCAGCCGTGCGGCGAACAGGCCCGACAACGGCATGGCCAGTAGCGAGCCGGCGCCCAGGCAGAGCAGCACCAGACCCAGCGTGGCGTCGTTGATGTCGGTGCGCGCCTTGGCGAAGGGCACCAGCGTGGCCCACAGCGCAGTAGCGAAGCCGGGAATGAAGAATGCAGCGCGGGTCGCGTGCTGTTCGGCACGCGGTCGGTTGGCGAGGGACATGGGCGGTACGGTCAGGGAGGTGTCGGATGTACGGCGATACCGGCGGCACGGAAACGGGCGGCCAGCGCAGGTGGTGCCGAGGTGGTCAGTACCAGATCGTCGATGTCGTCCAGGCCGGCGATCTGCCAGTTGCCGCGTGCGCCCAGTTTTTCGGTGGTGGCGGCGACGATGATGCGGCTGCTGCAGGCGACCATCGCGCGCTTGAGCGTGGCTTCCTCGGCGTCCATTGCCCACACGCCGGTATCGACGTCGACGGCGCAGGGGCCGGGCAGAAAGACATCCGCCCGCAGGTGCTGCACCTGGGCCAGCGCCTCGGCACCGACCGCGCCGCCGCCTGCGGCCAGGCGCCCACCGATCAGCTGCACGGTGGTGCCGTCCTGCCACGCCGCGGCGGTGGCGATCTGTGGCGCGTTGGTGATCACCGTCAGCCCCAGCGCACCCGGCAGCTGCTGGGCGATGGCCAGGTTGGTCGAGCCGGCATCGATCAGCAGGACCTGGCCGGGCTGCAGCAACGTGCAGACACGGGCGGCCAGCTCATCCTTGCCGGTGCGGTCCTGGGTCATCCGTTCGCGCAGCGGTACCGCCTTCGGGGCCGGCAGCACCGCGCCACCATAGACGCGCTGGCACAGGCCCTGGGCGGCCAGTTCACGCAGATCGCGGCGGATCGAATCTTCGGATATGCCATAGCGGCGGGCCAGTTCGGCGGCCACTACGCGCCCCTGCTGGCGCAGCTCCTGCAGGATCAGCTGGGTACGTTCGGCGGGGAGGGCGGGGTCGGAGTTCATGCTTCAATTGTGCATAAACGTGCATGACCGTGCAACATCGAGTGCCCGGCCAGAAGTTGGCGAGACGGGCTGTACACACTCCAACTGCAGCGATGGTGAATCGCGCGGGCGCTGGCGCTGCTCATTCCCTTTCCCGCGCGGCATCATGGCGAGGCACCCGGCACGGAACCCTGCATGTCCTCCACCGTTCATCACAAGCTGCGCATCGGCGCCGATCAGTTCACCGGCCAGAA
This sequence comes from Stenotrophomonas sp. Br8, assembly GCF_014763005.1. Classification (NCBI taxonomy): domain Bacteria; kingdom Pseudomonadati; phylum Pseudomonadota; class Gammaproteobacteria; order Lysobacterales; family Lysobacteraceae; genus Stenotrophomonas; species Stenotrophomonas sp. Br8. The sequence goes on from NZ_JACGTN010000019.1 coordinate 121,527, forward strand.
GGTGGTCGACCAGCAGTTCCACGAGTGCGATTTCTCCGGCGCGGACCTCACCGCCACCGAGTTCGTGAACTGCGGTTTCTACGACGCCGACACGCGCACCGGGTGCCGTTTCAGTGGTGCCACGTTGAAAGAAGCCAGCTTCCGCCAGTGCGACATCAGCATGTGCAACTTCAACTTCATCAAGGCGCTGGGGCTGGAAATCAGCGAGTGCCGCGCGCAGGGCGCCGATTTCAGCAACGCCAGTTTCATGAACCAGATCACCACGCGCAGCTGGTTCTGCAGCGCCTTCATCAAGAAGACCAACCTGCGCTATGCCAACTTCTCGCGGGTGACGCTGGAGAAGTGCGAGCTGTGGGAAAACCGCTGGGAAGGGGCCAACGTCAGCGGTGCCAGTTTTGCAGGGTCGGACCTGTCCGGTGGCCAGTTCGATGGCATCGACTGGAACACGGCCAACTTCACCGATTGCGACCTGACCAACTCCGAACTGGGTGAGCTGGACGTGCGCAGCACCAACCTGCGTGGCGCCACGCTGGATGTGCAGCAGGTGGCGCTGCTGATGCAGCGGATCGGCATCACCGTGGTGCCTTGAGCGTGCGTGGCGGCGCTATGCCGGCGCGGTCGGCGCATGGGCCACCCAGCCCTTGAAGCTGAAGCCGGCGTAGAACAGTTCCACGTTGTCGAAGCCAGCCTCCTGCAGCAGCGCCACTTCCTGCTCGGGCGACAACAGCGGTAGACGCTCGGCGATCGCGGCGGCTGCGCGCTGCGCATCGGCACGTGGAATGCCGGAGGCCTCGCCGAACGCAGCATAGCGCTGCAGCCAGCGATGCTTGCCGGCCGCGTCCTGCGGCACGCTGTGGTGGGCGACCACCAGCGGCGCACCCGCACGCAGCCGTTGCCGCAGTTCGCGCAGGGTGTGCAGTCGTTGCTCAACGGTGAGGAAATGCAGGGTGAGCAGGCAGGTGGCGCCGTCGAAGACGGTGCGCGGGGCATCGTCGATGTAGCCTTCCAGCAGCGTGACCTGCGCCATCAATGGCCCCAGGGTCTGTTCGGCCAGCGCGAGCATTGGCGCGGCCGGATCGATACCGAGCATCTGCCACTGCGGGTGCGCTTCGGCGAAGGCCTTGAGCTCCAGGCCGCCACCTGCGCCGAGCACCAGCACCTGGCCATCGTCGGGCACATGTTCGGCCAGCAGCAGGTGGGTCATCTGCTGCAGTCCGAGGAAACCCGGCACCTGCCGCAGCGGACCGTCGGCATAGCGGGCGACGGCGTGGGGATCGGAGAAGGAAGGCATGCTCATTCCTGGCGGGTAGATTCCGAGGTCATGGTGCTTGCGGCGTGGCGTATCAAGTGCTTCGCATACCATTCTGGTCTCAGGAGTTGAGACACCTGGGCTGGACACTATTGCATCCGCAGCAGAGGATCACACGCATGCCCGTCAGTTTCGAAACCGGCGACATCTTCGCTACACCGGGGTTGAGCAGCTACGCCCACGGATGCAACTGCGCAGGGGCAATGGGCAAGGGCATCGCGGTGGCGTTCCGTCAGCACTGGCCGGCGATGTATGAAGCCTACCGACGCCTTTGCATGGCTGGTGAATTCGCCCCGGGAGATGTCTTTGTATGGGAGGAGGGGGCTGTCACTGTGTTCAATCTGGGCACACAGCTCAGCTGGCGCACGAAGGCTGAGTTCAGTGCGGTAGAGCGAGCGCTGTCGGAGATGCTGCGCGAAGCCGAGGTACGCGAGGTACCCGAGATTGCGCTGCCGAGTATCGGTGCCGGGTTGGGGGGGCTCGAGTGGCCGCGGGTTCGCGCGCTCCTCGAGGCGTTCGGTGCTGCGACGCCGATTCGCCTGCGAGTTTGCGAGACGTTTGTCGAAGGTGTGCCGCTGGCGGCGTGACTGCGGATGCCCCGGTTGAGGCGCTAGTCCAACGCCTTCCCAAGCACCTGCCAGATCTTCGGGTCCCGGCACTGCGACACATTGAAGCGCACGTAGTCGGCAGCGAGCTGCGACTGGCTGAAGGCATTGCCGGGCGCCACCACCACGCCTTCGCGCAGGCACTGCCGTGCCACGGCCGATGCATCGCGGCCATCGGGCAGCTGGCACCACAGGAACAGCCCTGCTTCCGGTTGCAGCCATGGCGTGATGCCCAGCTTCTGCACCTGCCGCAGGGTGTGCTTGCGCGCATCGGCCAGGCGCGTGCGCACCGCCTGCATGTGCCGGCGGTAGCCGCTGTCGGTCAGCGCGATCTGCATCAGGTGTGCGGCCAGGTGCCCGCCGCCGAAGCTGGTGGCCAGCTTCAGATCGGTCAGTGCCTCGATCCAGTCCGGGCGCGCGGCGATGTAGCCGCAGCGCGATGCCGCGGAGATGGTCTTGGAGAAACTGCCGACATGGATTACCCGCGACAATCCATCCAGCGCTGCCAGCCGCGGCGCCGGACGCAGCTCGAAGTCGGCGAAGATGTCATCCTCGATGATGATCAGTTCGCTGCGTTCGGCCAGGCCCAGCAGGCGATGGGCCGTGGTCGCCGACAGCACCGCGCCGGTCGGGTTGTGCAGTCCGGAATTGGTGATGTACAGGCGCGGCGCATGTTCCTGCAATGCGCTGGCGAACACTTCCAGATCCGGGCCGGTGTGCGTGTAGGGCACGCCGATGGCCTGCACCTGATGCGCCTTCAACAGTGCGTGGTAGTTGAAGTAGCTCGGATCATCGACCAGCACGCAGTCGCCGGGCTTCAGCAGGAAGCGGCAGATCAGGTCGACCGCATGCGTTCCCGATTCGGCCAGCAGCAGCTGCTCCATCGACGCTTCGATGCCCAGCGTGGCCGCGCGTCGCTGCAGCGTCTGCCGCAGTGCCGGCAGGCCGAGTGGCCCGGCGTAGTCAACCAGGTGTGCGGCGTCGGCGCGGGCCATGCGGCGCAGGCCACGGCGCAGGCCATCGTGGTACAGCCAGTCGCTGGGCATCCAGCCGCAGCCGGGCTTGAGGTGGCCGGGTGGGGTTTCCAGTGATTGCCGCGATACCCACAACGGGTCCACCGCGCGATCAAGGCGCGGTTCCATCTCGGCCAGCGCCAGCGGTGCTGCCGGGCCAGTCACATAGAAGCCGGAGCCGGCGCGCGCGGCGATCACGCCCTCGGCGGCCAATCGTTCGTAGGCCTCGACCACGGTGGACACGGAAACGCCCATCGCCGCCGCCTGCGCGCGCACCGAGGGCAGGCGGCTGCCCGGGCCATCCAGGCGCGAGCTGATGCGTGAGCGGACGGCGTGGATGACGCTGTCGATGCGGCTGGGTGGTCGGGTCATGAGGGCGACTGTAGGGGAATTGTGAGCAGTACAGTTACTTGTGACTGTACTGGATTGTAGCTGTGTATCGCCGGCGCCCGGTGGCTCAATGACGGGCACAGCCGGCTGTCGCCCGGTACTTCTGGAGCAGGGTGTGGAACGGTCGGCAAGCGGGTGGATCAATGGCTTCATCGGTGTAGTGATCTTCGCCGGCTCCTTGCCGGCCACCCGTCTGGCGGTAATGGAACTGGACGCCAGCTTCGTTACTGCCGCGCGCGCCAGCATTGCCGCGTTGCTGGGGCTGGTACTGCTGCTGGCATTGCGGCAGCCGCGCCCGCTCAGAAGCGATCTGCCCGGCCTGGTGCTGGTCAGCTTGGGCGTGGTGGTGGGCTTTCCCCTGCTGACCGCGTTGGCCCTGCGCCATGCAACGTCAGCCCACACCATCGTGTTCCTGGGACTGCTGCCACTGAGCACAGCAGTATTCGGCGTCCTGCGCGGCGGTGACCGGCCACGCCCGGCATTCTGGGTGTTCTCGCTGCTGGGCAGCGCCTGCGTGGTCGGCTACGCCGCACGCAACGGCATCGAGGCCTCGCTGCAGGCCGACCTGCTGATGCTGGCGGCGATCGTGGTCTGCGGGCTCGGCTACGCCGAGGGCGGCCGCCTGGCCCGGCATCTGGGCGGTTGGCAGGTGATCAGCTGGGCACTGCTGTTGGCACTGCCGGTGATGCTGCCGCTGATGGTGGCGATGCGCCCGGTCTCGTTCACGGCGGTCGCTGCCTCGGCCTGGTGGGCGCTGGGGTATGTGGCGGTGTTCAGCATGCTGATCGGGTTCCTGTTCTGGTATCGCGGTCTGGCCCAGGGTGGCATCGCCGCGGTTGGCCAGCTGCAGCTGCTGCAGCCGTTCTTCGGCCTGGCGCTGGCGGCGATGCTGCTGCACGAGACCGTCAGCGCGGGCATGCTGCTGGTGACCGTAGCGGCGGTGATCTGCGTAGCCGGTGCCCGTCGCTTCAGCCGCTGACAGCCCAGCCCCATCGTCTCGCGATACCGTTGGTGTATCGCGCGGTCGTGCAAACAGTATTGGCCGAGGAGGATGGCGCTCGCCGATGCTGGCTGTATGAAACCCAATTCCAGTATCTCGTTCGAAGGCCAGGTGGGCCTGGTGACCGGTGCCGCCGGTGGCCTGGGTCTGGCCTACAGCCGCCTGCTGGCGCAACGTGGCGCGCATGTGGTGATGCATGACGTGGGCGCCGCAACGGACGGCACGGGCGCCGATCCGCAGCGCATCGCCACGGCGGTGGCGGCGCTGGGCAGCCAGGGCCTGCCGGTCGAGGCCGCCAGCGGCCCCATCAACGAGCGCAGTGGTTGCCATGCGCTGGTGCAGGACATCCTGCAGCGCCACGGTCGCCTGGACTTCATCATCCACAACGCCGGCTGGGTGGCCTATGCCGGTATCGAAGCGGTGGAGGACGATGCGCTGGAGCAGATGTTGTGCCTGGCCGCGAAGACACCGCTGTGGCTGGCGCAGGCGGCATGGCCCGCGATGCGCGCTGCCGGCGGCGGACGCATCGTGCTGACCACCTCCGATCGCGCGCTGTACCCGCAGTATGCGCAGCGCGGCCTGTGCGGCTACGCGATGGCCAAGCTGGCCGCGCAGGGGCTGGTCAATGTGCTGGCCCTGGAAGGCGCCGAACATGGCATCGTGGTCAACGCGGTATCGCCGGTGGCCAAGACCCGCATGTGGGGCATCGACGGAGAGCCGGATGAACTGCATCCCGATGCCGTGGCCACCGGGGTGGCGTTCCTGGTTTCCACGCGCTGCCGGCAGGGTGGCTGGATTCTGCGTGCCAGCAACGGCCAGTTCCATGCACTGCGGTTGCAGGAAGCAGAGCACGTGGACTATCCACGCGACCTGCGCGCGGTGGCCGCCGACAGCATCGAATCGGTGGCCCTGCAGTGGCCGGTCATTGCACGGCCGAGTGTCGACGCGCGCGGCTGAGCGCGTACCCTAGGCGGGTCTCCACCTGCCTGCGATGAAATGATCGATCTGCGCCTGCTCCGTCAGTTCGTGGCGGTGGCCGAAGAACTGCACTTCCATCGCGCCGCTGCACGCCTGCACATGTCGCAGCCGCCGTTGACGGCGGCGATGCGGCGCCTGGAAGACGAAGTGGGCACGGGATTGATCGTGCGCGGCAACCGTACGCTGGGCCTGACCGCAGCGGGGCAGACGCTGCTGGTGGAAGCGCGCGCGACGCTGCAACAGGCCGAACAGGCGTTGCAGCGCACGCGCGAATCGGCGGCAGGGCAGACCGGCAGTCTGCGCGTAGGCTACGTCGGCAGCGCACTCTATGGGCGCCTGCCGGCGCTGATCCGCCAGTTCCGCCACGCGTTTGCGCAGGTGCAGCTGCATCTGCACGAAGCCACCTCGCGGCAGCAGCAACAGTGGCTGCGCGAAGGGCGCATCGACCTGGGTATCCTGATTCCGCCGATCATTTCCGCAGAATTGCATCTACGGGCGTTCGACCATGATCGACTGGCCATTGCCCTGCCGCGCGCGCATCGGCTGGTGGCACAGCAACGGCTGGATGTTGCAGACCTGATGGACGAGCCCTTCGTTTCATGGCCATCTGCCGAAGGTGTCGGCTTCCATGCACAGGTACTGAGCCTGTGTACCGCTGCCGGCTTCACGCCACGGGTCGTGCAGGAAGCGCAGGGCATGCACGCGGTGCTGTCGCTGGTGGCCGTGGAAGCAGGTGTGGCGATCGTGCCGGCAAGCATGAGCGGGTTCCGTCCCGAAGAAATCGTCTACCGGCCACTGGGCGGTGGCAATGCTGCGTTCGAGCTGCAATTCTGCATGCGCCCGGAATCGCCGACGCCGGTGCTGCAGAATTTCCTGGCGATGGCAGCGCAACCGGTAGTGTCGTGATTGCCCGTTGAGCTTCCGTGCTGCATGCACGGGTAGAGCAGTTGTCTGCGTCGTGCATGCCTCTGGAATGTGATCCGGCCTGCAGTTCTGACCCTGGGAATCGCGCCTGCCGCAAGCCTGATGCACAGGCGCGGGCAACTCCTACATACCGCCTCGGCGACAACGACCAGCATATCGCCGTCGGCCATCATCGGCCGGCTGGGATTGGCGTCCCACAATCAACTCTGGCACGTGATCGGCAGGCGCACGGATGGCGCCTTCCGGTCACGTGACCCGCTGTCCGTGGTGGGCGATGTGTGGGGATCACCATGATCCGCCGGTCAGTCCCAAAGTTGTCCGGTACGCCAACCCGCATCGCCCGCCGCCTGTTCGTGGTCAGCCACGAATGCGTTGATCGCGCTTGCCTCGGGGGTGGCAATGCGCGTCGTGCATGGGGAGCGGCGGCGGGCGGTGCATCTGTCCGGGGTAACCAGGGAACCGCGTGCCTTGGGGCGGGACATCGGTAGCTGCAGGGGTCAGAACCGATAGCTGATGGTGCCGGTGACCACACGCGGGTAGCCGGCAAAACAATCGCCGAAGGTGCGGCACGGCGCGTAGTAACGCTTGTCGGTGAGGTTGGTGATGTTCAAGGCCCAGGTCCAATTGGTCACCTGCACTTCCACCAGCGCATCGGCCAGGGTGTAGCTGGGGGTGATGACGCGGCCGCTGTTGCCCAACGACACCGTGTTGCCGACATGGCGTATGCCCAGGCCGAGTTTCATCCGCGCGGCGTCATCCAGCTGGAAGCCCTTGGACACCCAGGCCGAAGCCAGGTCCTGCGGGGTGTCGTTGAGGCGTTCGCCCACTTCCAGTGCGAAGTTGCTGCGGCTGACCTCGGCTTCGTTGCGCGCCAGGGCCGCCGTGACGGTGAGGTCGTTGGCGAACTGGAACTGGCCTTCCAGCTCCACGCCCTTGGAGCGGATCTGGCCGGTCTGCACCACGTTCAGCACGTTGTCCGGATCGTTGGTCTGGCGGTTGGTCTCGGTGATGCGATAGGCGGCCAGGGTCAACAGCATGTTGCGGGCCGGCTGCCACTTGATGCCACCTTCGGTCTGGCGTCCGCGCATTGGCTTGAATGCATTGCCGAACAGATCCTGGCCGGACACCGGCAGGAACGATTCGCTGTAGCTCAGGTACGGTGACACGCCGCCGCCCAGTTCGCCGATCAGGCCGGCACGGTAGGTGGTGGCATTGTCGGTCTGGCTCGGCTGGCCTTCGGTCTTCGAACGGGCGTGATCGCGACGCGCGCCCAGCACCAGCGACACGCGATCGGCCCAGCGGATCTGGTCCTGCACGTACACGCCCAGCTGGGAGGACGTCTGGTCCGGCTGGCGTTCCCAGCCACGTACGGTCGGCGCGATCGATACCGGCGCGTAGATGTCGATGGGCGTGCCGATGGCATCCAGCCGCTGCAGCTGTTCCTTGTACTGGCTGTAGTCCACGCCGGCCAGCAGCAGATGCTGGAACACGCCCGTGCTGAAGTCGAACTGCACCGCGTTGTCGGCGCTGAGCACCTGGATGTCCGGCTGCGTGCCGTAGGCGGTGCGGTTGACCACGCGCCGGTCGGCGTCGATGAAGGGGTTTTCCGGGTTGCTGTAGCTGTCCACATACAATTGCTGCAGCGTGGTTTTGCCGTCGATGTAGCGCACCGCCGAGCGCAGGCTGACCGCGTCGTTGAAGCGATGGTCGAACAGGGCGGTGAGGCTGTACACGCGCGAATCGATGCGGTCGAAACCGGCATCGCCGATGAAGGTGGTCGGATCCAGACGACGGCCGGGCGCCGCGTGCAGGGTGGCGGCCAGTGGCAGGAACTGCTGGCTGGAGCCGGTCTTGTCGTGCTGGTAGCTGGCCAGCACGGTCAACGTGCTGCGTTCGCCGCGCCAGCTGATCGATGGCGCCAGATAGACGCGGTCGTCCTTGAGGACATCGGTCTGCATGTTCGATTCGCGGACCAGGCCGACAAAGCGCCCGGCAACCGTGCCCTCGTCATTCAATGCACCGCCGATGTCGCCCTGCAGTTGTCGGCGATCGAAGCTGCCCAGCTGCAGGCCGATTTCACCGCGGGCGGCGCCAAAGGTCGGGCGCTTGCTCATCGCGTTGATGATGCCGCCGGTGGCACCCGCGCCGTACAGAACCGACGACGGGCCGCGCAGCACTTCCACCCGTTCCAGGCCATATACCTCCGGGCGCGCCAACGGGCTGAAACCGTAGCTGCGGCGCAGGCCATCCTGGTACTGCACCGGGTCCAGGCCGCGTACCGAACTGGCGTCATTGCGGGTGTCCAGGCCCCAGGCATCGGCGGTGACGCCGGCGCTGTAGCGCAGCACTTCCTGCAGGTTGTGTGCGCCGCGATCGGTGAACAGCTGCTCGGTGACCACGCTGATCGCCTGCGGCGTCTCGGTCAGGGCGGTGTCGGTCTTGGTCGCGGTGCTGGCGCGCTCGGCCACCACGGTCACCTTGTCCAGGGTCCGGGCCGTAGTGCCGTCCTGGGCCTGGGCGATGGCCGACGCCAGTAGCGTGGGCAGGAACAGCGTGTACAGCAGCGGGCGGCGCGACGGCAGGGCGGGCATCGTGGGGAATCCGGCAAGGGCGGTAACGGCGGATTATCCGGATGCCCGTGCCCAAATACAAATGATTCCCAAACGCGATTGCGGGTAGTGGGCCGGGCCTCAGGGAAGGCCGTCTGCGGCGCCGCGGATGCTCATCCAGGCGCCGCCGTCGGGCGCGCTGCCGGCGCGGACGCGGAAGCCGTGCAGTCCGGCAATGGCGGCCACGATCGACAGCCCCAGGCCAAATCCTGGAGCTTGCCCGGCACTGCTGCTGCCGCGGAAGAAGCGCTGGTAGATCAAGGTGCGGTCCTGCGGCGGGATGCCCGGCCCGTTGTCGATCACATCGATGCGGGGCGCGCCGTGGTCGTCCACCGCGCGCAGCAGGATGCGCCCGTGCGCGGGCGTGAACTGCAGGGCGTTGGACAGCAGGTTGGCCACCGCTTCGAACAGCAGCTCGCGATCGCCGCGCAGCACGCCGATCTGCGGCGCGACCTGCAGCTGCAGCTCCTGTTGTTTCTCCTCGGCCAACGGCAGGTAGAACTGGTGCAGCTCCTGCAGCAGGTCGGCGATGTCGACCTCGTCGAAGGCGGAGCGGCGCTGGTGGCTTTCCAGCTCGGACACGCGCAGCAGCGCAGCGAAGCGCGCCATCAGCATGTCAGTCTCCGCCAGCGCCTTGTCCAGCGGGTCCGCATGCGGGTCGTGCTCGTCCAGGCCCACGCGCATGCGGTAGAGGTGCGCACGCAGCCGGGTGAGTGGCGTGCGCAGGTCATGCGCGATGCTGTCGCACACGCCTTTGACCTCGGTCATCAGCTGTTCGATGCGTTCCAGCATGGCGTTGACGATGCTCGACAGCCGATCGATTTCATCGCGCCGGTTGGACACCGGCAGCCGTTGCCCGAGGTCGCCGGCGATGATCCGGTTGGTGGCCGCTTCGATCTGCTGGATCCGCTTCAACGGGCGCCGGCGCAGCAGATGCCAGCCCACCAGCCCGGGAATGACGGTCAGTGACACGCCCCACAGCAGCGCATCGAGGATGATGCTGTTGACCGCCATCAGCTTGCCGTTCTGGCGCACGAACACCAGTGTGCGGCCATCGCGGGTCACCACGCCGAGCGCGCTGCCACCGCTCTCATGCGGGCCATCGACCAGTGTCCAACCCGCCACAGGATGCGAGTTGCCATCCAACGGCAGTCCCTCGGGAATGGCCGTCAGCGGCCCCGCCATCGGCATGCCGGCGTTGTCGAACAGCCCGTACGTATACACCTGGTGCAGGTCGAAGCGCTGGCTGTCGCGCAGCGCGTCATCCAGGGCAGGGCCGTCGAAGCTCATGAACAGATGAGCGCGCTGCTGCAGACCCGATTCGGTCAGGTCGTTCAGGTAGTCCGAGATACGCCAGTACATCACTCCCAGCAGCATGCTCGACCAGGCCACGAACAGGATGCAGTACAGGCCAAGAAGGCGGCTGCTGGACGAGCGCCACTGATCAGGGTTGCGCGTCGAAGACATAGCCGGTTCCCCTTACGGTCTTGATCGGCTGCGTGCGGCCGGGCTGCTCGATGCGTTTGCGCACACGGCCGATATGCACGTCGATCAGGTTGGTGCCCGGATCGAAGTGGTAGCCCCAGACTTCCTGGAACAACATGGTGCGGGTGACCACCTGGCCGGCATTGCGGACCAGGAATTCGAGCAGCTTGAATTCGGTCGGCAGCAGGCTGATCTCCTGGCCGCCGCGGCGCACCGAGCGGCTCATCAGGTCCAGTTCGAGATCACCGGCGCGCAGCACGCTGTCGGCTGTGCCCGTCTGTCCATGGCGGCGGATCAGCACCTCCACCCGCGCTGCCATTTCATCCGAAGCGAACGGCTTGGTCAGGTAGTCGTCGCCACCGGCGCGCAACCCGCGCACGCGCTCGTCCACGTCCGACAATGCGCTGATCATCAGCACCGGCGTGGTCACGCCTTCGCGGCGCAGCGTAGTGACCAGGGTCAGCCCGTCCACGCCCGGCAGCATGCGATCCAGGGTGATCACGGCGTAGTCGCCGGCGCGTGCCAGTGCCAGGCCATTGCTGCCATCGGCCGCCAGGTCGACCTCGAAGCCGTGGCTGCGCAGCTCGGTGGCGATTTCCTCCGCGGTGACAAGGTCGTCCTCGATGGTGAGTACGCGCGGCATGGGCCACTTTGCAGATTGGGACCAGCGCATCCTCGCAACCACGGGCGTGCACTGCAAATGAAAAATGTTTCATGCGTTTTTCGCTGGATCGCAGCGCGGGGTCTTCTATATTCGGCGCCGAGCGCTCCCCCCGGCGCGTGGAACCTGCTGCCGATGACCCTTCCGTATTTCGTCCTGCCGGCTGCGGCCAGGCGCCTGCCCCGAACCTGGCGCCTGCCGCTGCTGTTGCTGGCCCTGGCGACCCTGCTGGCCGGCTGTGGCAAGGACGCGCCCAAACCAGGCGCCGCGACGCCGGAAGTGACCGTGCTGACGCTGCAGAACCAGTCGCTGGCGCTGGAGCAGGAGCTGCCGGGACGCACCATCGCCTCGCAGGAATCGGATGTACGCCCGCAGGTGGACGGGGTGCTGGTGAAGCGGCTGTTCGAGCAGGGGCAGCTGGTGAAGGCCGGGCAGCCCCTGTTCCAGATCGAGCCGGCGCTGTACCAGGCCGCCCTGAACGAGGCGCAGGCCAACCTGAAGACCGCCGAAGCGGCGGCCGTGACCGCGCGTCTGCGGGCGCAGCGGATGCAGGCGCTGGGCAAGGACCAGCTGGCCGCACGCCAGGACGTGGACGATGCCATCGCCAGTGGCCAGCAGGCCGCTGCGGCAGTGCAGGCTGCGCAGGCGGCGCGCGATACCGCCAGCACGCGGCTGGGTTTTGCCACAGTCACCGCACCGATCGCCGGTCGCATCGGGCGCGCGCTGTTCACCCCCGGTGCGCTGGTGACGTCGGCGCAGGCCGACCCGCTGGCGCGGATCCAGCAGGTGGATCCGATGAACGTGGATATCACCCAGTCCAGCAACGAGTACCTGGCGCTGCGTCGTGCCATTGCCGAGGGTGGGGTGCAGGCCAACAGCGCGCCGGTGCGGCTGCGCTTGTCCGATGGCACCGACTACCCGCTGCCGGGCACGCTGGAGTTCGCCGACATCGATGTGCAGCAGGAGACCGGCAGCATCACCCTGCGTGCGCAGTTCCCCAACCCCGAAGGACAACTGCTGCCGGGCATGTACGTGCGCGCGCAGGTGGGCCAGGGCACGCAGCAGCAGGCGCTGCTGGTGCCGCAGTCGGCGGTGGACCGCAGTGCCAAGGGCGAGGCGCAGGCGTGGCTGGTGGACAAGGAGGGCAAGGCGCGGCTGCGTATCTTCCGCACCGCACGCGCGGTCGGCAACCAGTGGCTGGTGCTTGATGGCATCAGCGCCGGCGAGCAGGTGGTGGTGGCGGGGGCGCAGGGCCTTGCCGACGGCATGCCGGTGCGGGTGAAGCCCGCGCCCGTGGCCGCGCCGGCCGGAAAGGACTGAGCGCATGCTGCCGCGCTTCTTCATCCACCGCCCCGTATTCGCCTGGGTACTGGCGATCTGCATCATGGCGTTCGGCACGATTGCGGTGACCCAGCTGCCGGTCGAACAGTATCCGGACATCGCACCGCCGCAGGTCAACATCACCGCCAACTACACCGGCGCGTCTGCGCAGACGGTGGAAGACAGCGTCACCCAGGTGATCGAACAGCAGATCAAGGGCATCGACCACCTGCTGTATTTCTCTTCCACCAGCTCGTCTTCGGGGCAGGCGCGGATCACGGTCACCTTCGACCAGAGCGCCAACCCCGACATCGCCCAGGTGCAGGTGCAGAACAGCGTCAACCAGGCCATCAACCGCCTGCCGCAGGAAGTGCAGCAGCAGGGCGTGACCGTGGCCAAGTCGCAGGGCGACTCGTTGATGGTGGTTTCGCTGTACGACACCAGCCGGCGCATGGAGCGGGTGGACGTTTCCGACTTCCTGGTCAGCAACGTGCAGGATCCGATCAGCCGCATTGCCGGCGTCGGCGAGATCAATGTGTTCGGTTCGGCCTATGCGATGCGGGTGTGGCTGGATCCGCACAAGCTGCGTGCATACGACCTGATGCCGTCTGATGTGCGCAGTGCGATCCAGGCGCAGAACACCCAGGTCACGGCCGGTGAACTGGGGGCGCTGCCGTCCAGTGCGACGCAGAGCCTCAATGCGACCGTCACCGCGCAGTCGCGCCTGCAGACCCCGGAACAGTTCCGCGCGATCATCCTGCGCACGCTGCCCAGTGGCGCGGCAGTGCACCTTGGCGATGTGGCGCGGGTCGAGATCGGCGCGGAGAATTACCAGACCAGCAGCTACCTCAACGGCTATCCGGCCGCAGGTTTCTCGGTGACCCTGGCCTCCGGCGCCAACGCGCTGGCCACCGCCGATGCAGTGCGCGCGGAGCTTGAGCGGCTGCGGCCTACGTTCCCGCCCGGGCTGCAGGTCGCCTATCCACGCGACAGCACGCCGTTCGTAAGGGTCTCCATCGAAGGGGTCATCCACACCCTGATCGAGGCGATCGTGCTGGTAGTGGTGGTGATGTTCCTGTTCCTGCAGAACGTGCGTGCCACCCTGATCCCGGCGATCACGGTGCCGGTGGTGCTGCTGGGTACTTTCGGCGTCCTCGCGGTGGCCGGCTTCACCATCAACACGCTGACCCTGTTTGCGATGGTGCTGGCCATCGGCCTGCTGGTCGATGATGCGATCGTGGTGGTGGAGAACGTGGAGCGCATCATCCACGAAGAGCATCTGCCGCCACGCGAGGCGACCGAGAAGTCGATGGGCGAGATCACCGGTGCGCTGATCGGCATCACCGTGGTGCTCGGCGCGGTGTTCCTGCCGATGGCGCTGTTCGGTGGTTCCACCGGCATCATCTACCGGCAGTTCTCGATCACCATTGCATCTGCCATGGCGCTGTCGGCGCTGGTCGCGCTGACCCTGACCCCGGCGCTGTGCGCGACCCTGCTCAAGCCTTCGTCGGCACAGAAGCCACCGGGGCGCTTCTTTGCTGCGTTCAATCGCGGCGTCGAACGCAGCCAGTCGGCCTACCAGAGCAGGCTGGGGGGCGTGGTGGCCCATCCGCGGCGCTGGATGGCGTTCTACCTGCTGCTGGTGATCGCCATGATTGCCTTGTATGCGCGCATGCCGACCGGCTTCCTGCCGGTGGAGGACCAGGGCCAGGTGACCTTCCAGTTCTCCACGCCGGAAGGCACGCCGATGGCGCGCACGGAGGCGCTGGGTGAGCAGATCAGCCGCTACTTCATGGAGCATGAAAAGCAGAACCTGGACGTGGTGTTCGTGGTGGTCGGTCGCAACAATGCGGGTACCGGCCAGAATGCGGGGCAGGGCTTCCTGGCTCTCAAACCCTGGGACGAGCGCAACGGCGACAACACTGCGGCGGCGATCATCGCGCGCGCCAATGCCTATTTCCGCAAGCTGCCCGATGCCAAGGTCAATGTACTCGCTCCGCCGGCCGTGCGTGGCCTGGGCCAGTCCAGCGGTTTCGAACTGTGGCTGCAGGACACCAGCGCGGCCGGTCGCGTGGCCTTGCAGGCGGCGCAGGAACAGGTGGTGCGCGCGGCCGGCGAAGATGATGGGCTCACGTCGGTGCGCTTGAACGGGCTGGGTGACAAGGCCGAGCTGCGGCTGGACATCGACCACGCCCAGGCCAGTGCGCTGGGTCTGGCCCAGGCCGACATCAATTCCACGCTGTCTGCCGCCTGGGGCGGCAGCTACATCAATGATTTCCTGGACCGCGGTCGGGTCAAGCGTGTCTACATGCAGGGCGACCAGCCCTACCGCAGCGTGCCCGACGACATCGGTCAGTGGTATGTGCGCGGCGGCAACGGTCAGATGGCCTCGTTCGCCAGCTTCGCCAGCAGCCACTGGGCGCGTGGGCCGCAGCTGCAGCAGCGCTTCAACGGCCTGCCTGCGATGCAGATCCAGGGCAGTGCGGCCGAAGGGCGCAGCTCGGGTGAAGCGATGCAGCGCATGCAGGCGCTGGTGGCCGATCAGCCTGGGTTCGATCTGCAATGGAGCGGGCTGTCCTACCAGGAACAACTGGCCAGCAACCAGACCCTGTACCTCTATGCCGCGTCGATCGCCTTCATCTTCCTGTGCCTGGCCGCGCTCTACGAGAGCTGGACGGTTCCGGTGGCGGTGGTGCTGGTGATCCCGCTGGGCGTGATCGGCACGGTGCTGGCGACCACGGCTGCGGGCTTCGTCAATGACATCTACTTCCAGGTGGGGTTGCTGACCACGATTGGACTATCGGCAAAGAACGCGATCCTGATCGTGGAGTTCGCCGAAGCGCGCTACCGCGCAGGTAGTTCGGCGGTGGAGGCGGCACTGCAGGGCGCGCGCCTGCGCCTGCGGCCGATCGTGATGACCTCGCTGGCCTTCGTGGCAGGCGTCATTCCGCTGGCATTGGCCACCGGCGCCGGCGCGGTCAGCCGCCGTGAGATCGGCATGAGCGTGATCGGCGGCATGCTCTCGGGAACGGTGCTGGCGGTGGTGCTGGTGCCGCTGTTCTTCGTGCTGGTACGGCGGCTGGGCAGGGCGCGGCCGGTGCACTGAGGGCAGGGCCGCCAGCTGTCATCGGTATGCCGCAGCGCCATCACCCGGTCTTGGCCTGGGCATCGGTACGGTAGATCGTCCCCGCCCCCAACGGAGACCTGCCATGTGGTTGCTCGACCGACTCTGGCCCCCGCGCCCTGTGCTGCCCGCCGAGACGCTGCCGCCTGCAGCGGACATGCCCTCGCGTCGAGCGCCGTTGAAGCGCCCGTTGCGCGTCGGCCGGGCCAGCATGGCGCCGTGGCAGAAGATCGCGCCGCCGCTGCGGCGCAGCCGGCACTAACCGGTACGGTCGGCGGGGTGGTTCACCCCGTCATTGACCGGAATCGTTCCCAGCGCGAACGGATCGATGCCTTCCAGGCAGGCCACGTTGTAGCCGTACTGGTCCGGGTTCGAGCGGCGGCGGTGGTGCGTGTAGATGCCACAGACGCCGCAGAAATAGTGCTCGGCCACGTGGGTGTTGAACTGGTACAGGCGCAGATGAGCCTGGCCGCGCACGATCTGCAGCCCGTCCCGTGCCACGCTGGCGGCGATGGCGCCGCGGCGCCGGCACATCGAACAATCGCAGCGGCGCGGGTCGACGATGCCCTCGGGCAGGTCCAGCAGCAGCTCGACCGTGCCGCAATGACAACTGGCCCGGTGCTGCGCCTGCACGGCTACGCCGGCCACGGTGGTGATGCCCATCTCTGCTCCCTGCGCGCCCTTGGTGGGTGCCAGTATGCCCCCCGGCCACGCCAGCCTGAACCGGTTGTAGATGTCGCCGTGAGGCGGCTTGTGGCTAACTATGCCGCCCCGGGACCTCGACAGGACGCCAGTGAAAGCCGCAGGACGATGGATGACAGGATGTGTGATGGTGCTGCTGGCGCTGTGGGTGGCCGGTCTGTTGACCTACCAGATGCCCGGGCCGGGCTGGCTGGGCGCCACCGCGGCGTTGCTGTGGCTGCTGGCCGCCGCCTGGGCGGCCTGGCAGGTGGCGCGCGGCCGTGGCACGCGCAGGCTGTGGGCGGCCTTTGCCGGCGCTCTGGCGCTTGCGGGGCTGTGGTGGCTGCTGCTGACCCCACGCCAGGACCGCGACTGGGCCGATGACGTGGCGCAGCGCCTGCACGTGGAATCCTTCGATGGCCGCCACGTGGTGCTGGACAACGTGCGCGATTTCACCTGGCGTACCGAGACCGACTACGACGCGCGCTGGGTGCGCCGCAGTTACGACCTCGACCAGCTGCGTTCGGCCGATCTGGTGCTGTCGTACTGGATGGGCCCGGCAATCGCCCACACCCTGATCTCGTTCGGATTCGAGGACGGGCGCCACCTGGTGTTCTCACTGGAAATCCGCAAGGAGCGCGGTGAATCGTTCTCGGCGCTGGGCGGCTTCTTCCGCAAGTTCGAGATGACCCTGGTCGCCTCCGAGGAAACCGACATCATCCGCACCCGCACCAACGCGCGCGGCGAGGATGTCTACCTGTACCGCCTGCACGGCATGGACCGCAACCTGCTCAAGACCCTGTTCGCTGCCTACATCGACCAGGCACGCCAGCTTGATGCTGCGCCCGGCTTCTACAACACCCTGACCAGCAACTGCACCACGATCGTCTTCGATCTGGCGCGGCATATCGCCCCGCGCCTGCCGCTGGACTACCGGTTGCTGGCCTCGGGCTACCTGGCCGAGTACGCGCAGGAGGTGGGCGCGCTCACCCCCGGCGTGCCGTACGCCGAACTGCACGCCAAGGGCCGCATCACCGAGCGCGCGCTGAAGATGGCCCCCGACGATGATTTCTCCACCGTGATCCGCCAGGGCATCCCCGGCACCGAGCAGGACCCGCAGCAATGACCCCGATGATCCCGTTCCGCTGGCAGCGCGTGCTGCCGGCGCTGTTGGCTGCCTTCCTGCTGCTGGGTGGCAGCGGCTGCGCGATGGTCACCGTCAAGCAGGTGGCGTCCAGCGATTACCTGGTCAACAAGCGTGCCGACGTGCTCAACACCGGCAAGCTCAGCCCCGCCTCGCGCGAGACGCTGAGTGCGGCCGGGCTGGACGAATCGCAGTGCGAGAAGGACTTCCTGGTCTGCCGCAGCACGCTGTTGATGACCGATGACCTCAACGTCGAGCAGCGCTTGTCGACGCTGTCCGAGTTGTGGGTGAAGGCCGCTCTGGCACTGACGCCGAAGAAGCAGGCGGCCAACGAGCCGCCGATGAGCGATGCGGCGCTGGATGCGTGGCTGGAGGCGGCGCGCTATGGCTACGCCTATCTGTTCTACAGCGGACGCTCGCCCTCCGATCGTGCGTTCGAGGACCGGCAGACGCAGGTGCGCGATTACTACAACTACGCTGCCGAGAAGGCCGCCGTGGTGTTGTTCGCGCGCGCCCGCGCCGCCGCATTGGCCGGCGAGGACTACACCAAGCCGGTGTCGGCAGGCAGCTGGACGCTGGCTTCCGATTTCCAGCGGCTGTCGCTGAAGAGCATTCCCAAGCAGCTGGTGCCGGCAGGCACCGTCAGCTTCGTCGGCATGCGCAGCACCTATCGCCGCGATGGTTTCGGCGCCGAACTGGTGATGGTGATGGACCCGCCGAAGCTGGTGGTGCCGGTGGTCGCCGCGGAAGGGCCGAAGGCCGAAACGGCACAGGCGCAGGCCACGAAGGACGAGCAGGAGGAGGGCGTCCGTCGCGGACGCCGCCACCAGCACGACGATTCGGTGCCCGAGTACAGCGAGATGTCCTCGATCAACGTTACCGCATTGCTGCGTTTTGAAGGCAACACGCTGGAGGACGTGATGCGCACCCGCCAGGTGCTGCTGGATGGCTATTCGCCGGAGGCGACCGAGCGCATCACCCTGCATGGCGAAGAGGTGCCGCTGGCGGGCAACTTCACCGCCGCCTACGGCCTGTGGCTGGCGCAGAGCGGGTTCGCCACGCAGTCGCTGCGTACCCTGTTCGGCATGAGCGAGGGCATCGGCGAGCCGCACATCTACCTGATGCAGCCATGGGATCCGAACCGCCGCATCATCTTCATGCTGCATGGCCTGGGCAGCAGCCCGGAAGCCTGGGTGAACCTGGCCAACGAGATCATGGGTGACCCTGAACTGCGCCGCGAGTTCCAGGTGTGGCAGGTGTACTACCCGACCAATGCGCCGATCGCGCTGAACCGCTATGAGATCGCCAACGCATTCAACGACACGCTGAAGCACTTCGACCCCAACAACAGCACGCGTGCGTCCAAGGACATGGTCTACATCGGCCACAGCATGGGCGGCGTACTGGCGCGGCTGCTGGTCAGCGACTCTGGCGACGTGCTGTGGAACGATCTACTGGCCAACTATGACCTGAAGGGCGAACGCCTGAAGCGGGTGCAGTCCAAGCTGGGGCCGCTGCTGCACTTCAAGGCCGAACCGAACGTGGAGCGTGCGATCTTCATCGCAGCCCCGCACCAGGGCACGGACATCGCCGGCAACAAGGTCGGTCGCCTGATCGGCCGCCTCGTTCGCCTGCCGCTGACCATCCTCGGCAAGTTCGAGGATGTGTTCCTGGCCTTGGCGCAGGCCGAGCAGCAGGTGGATGGCACGGCCAAGCCGAAGATCCCCAACAGCATCGACAACCTCAAGGCCAGCGACCCGTTCGTGAAAGCCGCTGCGCAGCTTCCGATCACGCCGGGCCTGAAGTACCACTCGATCATCGCCCAGCGCAAGCCGGAACTGCCGGTGGAGAAGTCCGATGATGGGCTGGTGCCGTACTGGAGTTCGCACCTGCCCGGCGCGCTGTCGGAGAAGGTGATCATTTCCGGTCACAGCGTGCAGGAAACCCCGCAGGCGGTGCTGGAAGTGCGCCGCATCCTGCACCAGGACATCGATGAAGTGGGCACGGTGGCGAAGCCCTGATCGCGGCGTCCGCCGGGCGTGCCCCGGCGGAACCCGCGGCGTGTCTACACCCGCCTGGCGATCACGGTGGCGAACGCGGCCAGGCCGAGGGTGATGGCCAGGCACATGATGTAACCGGTATGCGGGGCGCTTTCCACGAACAACGCGAACAGCGCGCCGGATACCGCCAGTGCGGTGGTCACCGACAGCGCTTCGCTCAACTGCAGGGCCGAGGTATTCGCGCCCTGTTCGTGCGGCGGTGACAACGACAACGTCAGCACCGACAGGCTGGCGTAGATCATGCCCATGCCGAAACCGGTCAGCGTCCAGCCGACCAGGGCGACCGGCAGTGGCACCGCGGTGAACAGTACCGCCAGCGTTGCGGCGATGCCCACGGTCATCAGCGGCGTGCCGACGCGCAGCAGTTGCTGGCGCGACCAGCCGCGCTGCTGGTGACCCTGCAGCCACGAGCCGGTGAACCAGCCCAGTGCGCCCAGGCTCAGCACCGCACCGGCCCAGCTGGGCGACAGCCCGCGCTCGCGCTGCAGCAGCAGGGGCAGGTAGGCCTCGCAGGCGAAGAACGCGGCAGCGGCCACACCACGCAGTGCGATCACGCTGGGCAGGCCGCGGCGCAGGCGCAGGGTGCCGGCCGGCAACAGGCGATGCACGCAGAACAGCAGCGCCAGCATCGCCACGCCGATGCACACCAGCGCCGGCACGCCCTGTTGCTGCCCACCCAGGTACAGCAGCAGGGCAGCAAGGGACGCGCCGGTGGCCCAGCGCACGATGCTGCCGCGGCCATCATCGGCAGCACCGGTCGCTGCAGCCTGCATGCGCGCCAGCGCCGGTCGCAGCAGCAGGCCGGCCGGTATCGCCAGCAGCGGCACCGCCAGGAACACCCAGCGCCAGCCCAGATGCTGCACGATCACCCCGCTCAGTGCCGGGCCGATCATTGAGGGCACCACCCAACCGGCAGAGAACGCGGCGAATACCTTCGGCCGCAGATGCTCGGGATAGGTACGGCCGACCATCACATACAGCGAGACCGAGATGGCACCGGCGCCGAGGCCCTGCAGCAGACGGCCGGCCACCAGCATGCCCATGCGCATCGCGAAGCCGGCCAGCAGCAGGCCCAGCACGAAGCAGGCCAGGCCCCACCACAGCGGCCGTGCCGGCCCGTGGCGGTCGGCCCAGCGGCCGGCCAGGGTCATGCCGATCACGCTGGTGGCCAAGGTGCCACCGAAGGCCAGCGCATACAGGCGCAGGCCGTCCAGGGCCTCGGCCACGGTCGGCATCGCGGCGGCTACCGCCAGCGCCTCGAAGGCATGCAGGGAGACCAGGGCGACCATGCCCACGGTGGTGGCGCGATAGCGCGCGGACAGGATGGAGGAATCGGCCGGATCGGCCGTGGCAGCGGGGGAGGGCATCGGGTTCCTGCGGGTGGCGGACGGGCCGCGCTTGTCATCTGGCGGCGATGGTAGCAGCATGCCACCTCAACCAAAGTTGAGGTCAATCGATGCTTGCACAGGACATGAGCGTCGGCGATGTCGCCCGCCGCAGTGGCGTGGCGGTCTCTGCGCTGCATTTCTACGAGCGCAAGGGGTTGATCAGCAGCCTGCGCACGTCGGGCAACCAGCGCCGCTACGCCCGCGACGTGCTGCGGCGGCTGGCGGTGATCCGCGTGGCGCAACGCGTGGGCATGCCGCTGGAAGCGGTGGCGCGTGCGTTCGAGAGCCTGCCGCAGGGACGGGCGCCGACCAAGGCCGACTGGGCCAAGCTGTCGGCACGTTGGCAGGTGGAACTGGAGGAACGCATCCACATGCTGCAGCTGCTGCGCGACGAGCTGACCGGCTGCATCGGCTGCGGCTGCCTGTCACTGAAGCGTTGCCGCCTGGCCAACCCGGATGACGTGCTCGGCGAGCGTGGCGACGGCCCGATGCGCTGGGGCTGAGCGCGCTGGTGGGTGCCGACCTTGGTCGGCACGCTCGTTACCAGACAGTGATCGTTTCGCCGCTCTGGATCCCTTCCACCGCGCGCTGGAAGGCCAGCGCCGCGCGCTGTGCGGTGACTGCTTCAAAGCCGGGGAAGTACGGACCGTAGGCTTCCATCGATTCCACCAGCACATTCGGGCTGACCACGTTGATGCGCAGCCCGCGTGGCAGCAGTTCCAGCGCCGCCGCGCGCACGAAACCTTCCAGCGCATGGTTGACGGCGGTGGCGTTGGCACCATCGCGGATCGGCTGCGCGCTGACGATGCCACTGGTCAGTGTGATCGAGCCGCCCGCGTTGAGGTGGTGCTGCGCCGCCAGCGCAAGACGCACCTGCCCGAGCAGTTTGTCCTGCAGGCCGACGTTGAACTGTTCGGGTGTCATCTGCTGCAGGGGGCCGAAATGCAGTTTGCCGGTGGTGGAAATCACTGCATCGACCGGGCCGGTCTGCGCGAACAGCTCGCGCACGCTGGCGTCGTCGGTGAGATCCACGCGCAGGCTGCCGCTGCGGCGGCCGGCTGCGAGGATCTCGTGCTGCTGGCCCAGGTGGCGGGCAACGGCCTGGCCGAGGGTGCCGCTGGCACCGACGAGAAGAATCTTCATGACAGCTCCTTGCGAGAGGGGATGGACGCAGTCTGCGCCGTCACTGGGTGGTTTGGTAAGGAGCGTATGATTCGCATATTCCTAACCATGGGTTTGCAATGGACACCTTGCGCTGCATGCAGGCTTTCATCGCCGTGGCCGAGCACGGCAGTTTTTCCGCTGCGGCCAGCCAGTTGCAGGTCTCGGCGGTGATGGTCGGCAAGTACATCCAGCAGCTGGAAGCGCACTTGGGCACCGCGCTGCTGCAGCGGAACACCCGGCGCCAACGCCTGACCGAGGCAGGCAACGCCTATCTGGCCGGCTGCCGGCAGGTGCTGGAACAGGTACAGCAGGCCGAGGCAGACGTGGCCGGGCTGCAGGTGCAGCCACGCGGACTGTTGCGGGTCAGTGCGCCGACCACCTGGGGCAGTTGTGTCTTGGCGCCATTGCTGGCCGAATTGCTGCGGGCACAGCCGCTGTTGAACATCGAACTGGACCTGAGCAATCGCCGCATCGACCTGATCGAGGATGGCTTCGATGCAGCGATCCGCGTTGGCCCGCTGCCATCGCAGGAACTGGTCGCACGGCCGCTGCCGCCGTATGCGATGAGCCTGTGCGCATCACCGTCGTACCTGCGCCGCCGCGGTACGCCGCGCACGCCTGCCGATCTCGAAGGACATGATTGCCTGAGCCACCTGGCCTGGCGCGGTGGTCACGGTTGGCAGTTGGCCAACGGCGAACAGGTGGACTGGGAAGCGCGGTTGACCAGCAATGACGGTTACGCGCTGCGTGAAGCAGCCGTGGCGGGTGCGGGCCTGGTGCTGCAGCCGACCGCGCTGCTTGCTGGTGAAATCGCGGCAGGACGATTGAAACCACTATTGCGCGAGCATCTGCCTGAGCCACGGCCGATGCACCTGATCTACCTGCCCGATCGTCGCCCTCGACCGCGGCTGCAGTGTTTCGTCGATTTCGTCATGGCCACATTGGGGCAATGAGCATCCACGCATGGCGTGGATCTACTGAAGAGCACCATGCATTCCAGCGGCGACAGGTGTCAGTAGATCCAAGCCATGCGTGGATGACGGTGGGTGCCGACCGTTGGTCGGCACACCTGTTTCAATCATTGGCCGCTGATAATTCCTGCCCACGCACCTGCGCCGCACGTAGTGCTTTTCCCACCAGCGCTTCAAACCCGCCGGCCTGGAAGCTCTCGATCGCCGCCTGCGTGGTGCCGTTGGGTGAGGTCACCCGGCGACGCAGTTCGGCCGGGCTTTCACCGGCTTCGTCCAGCATGCGCGAGGCGCCCAGCAGTGTCTGCACCACCAGCGCGCGCGCCGCCTCTGCAGGCAGGCCCTGTGCGATCCCCGCCGCTTCCATCGCTTCGGCCAGCAGGAACACATAGGCTGGGCCACTGCCGGATACGGCAGTGACCGAATCCATCTGTGCTTCATCGTCGATCCACACCGTGCGTCCCGCGCTGGCCAACACACGTTCGGCCTGCGCATGCTGCTGCGCATCCACCGACGGCGTTGCATACAGACCGGTAACCCCGGCACCGAGCAGCGCCGGAGTGTTTGGCATCGCGCGCACCACCGGCAGCGAGCCACCCAGCCAGCGCTGCAGCTGCGCGCTGGTGATGCCGGCGGCGATCGAGATCAGCAAGGGTTTCTTCGCCTGCGCCAGCCCCTGCAGTGACTGGCAGACATCGCGCAGCACCTGCGGTTTCACTGCCAGCAGCCAGGTGTCACCCTGAGCAGCCGCGTCGGCCGCGTTGTCATGGGTCTGTACGCCGAAATCCGCAGCGAGTGCTTCCCGCAGTCCGGCCACCGGTTCGGCCACGTGGATGTGCGCGGCCGGCACGCCCTGCCGGATCAGGCCGGCGATCAGGCTGCGGGCCATGTTGCCGCCGCCGATGAAAGTGATGGAATCAGCTGCCATGGGAATCTCCTTGGAATCAGGCCGGGCGCGGACGCGCGCCGAACAGGGCGGTGCCGATGCGCACCAGGGTGGCACCTTCGGCAATGGCTTCAGCGTAGTCGCTGCTCATGCCCATCGACAGGGTGTCCACGTGGGGATGACGGGCCGCCAGTGCCTCGAAAAGTGTGCGCATGCGCACGAACGCATCGCGTCGGCGCTCGGCCTCGGGCCACGGCGCAGGAATCGCCATCAGGCCGCGCAACCGCAGGTTGGGTTCGGCGAGGATGGCCGCGGCCAGCGCCTCGACGTCCTCCGGCACACAACCGTGCTTGCTCGATTCGTCATCGATGTTGATCTGGATGAGCACGTTCAGCGGGCCGCGTTCAGCGGGGCGGTAGCGGGCCAGGGCGGTGACCAGCTTGGGCCGGTCCACGCTCTGCACCCAGTCGAAGTGCATGGCGACCGGCTCGGCCTTGTTCGACTGCAGGTGGCCGATCAGGTGCCATTCCAGCCCCAGACGCTGCAGCTCCTGCATCTTGGCCAGCGCTTCCTGCACGTAGTTCTCGCCGAAGGCGGTCTGGCCCTGCGCGGCAAGGGCCGCGACGGCTTCGGCCGGCTGGGTCTTGGACACCGCCAGCAGGCGCGGCGGTGGCCGCCCGGCGGCATCGGCGGCGTTGTGCAGGTTGCTCAGGATCTGGGGCAGGGGAGTGGCCACGTAACGCGTTCCGTTCAATCAGGAGGCTATACTGCCGCCCGGGGAAAGATCCTTCCAGTCGAAGCCGTTATTGGGGAGTAGCCGCTCATGGATATCGCCGAGCTGTTGGCGTTTTCCGTAAAGAACAAAGCGTCCGACCTGCATCTGTCCGCAGGCCTGCCGCCGATGATCCGCGTGGACGGCGACGTTCGCCGGATCAACATTCCAGCCCTGGACCACAAGCAGGTCCACGCGCTGGTGTACGACATCATGTCCGACAAGCAGCGCCGCGATTACGAGGAATTCCTCGAAGTCGACTTCTCCTTCGAGATCCCGTCGCTGGCGCGCTTCCGTGTCAATGCGTTCAACCAGAACCGTGGCGCCGGTGCGGTGTTCCGTACCATTCCGTCCGAAGTGCTGACCCTGGAAGACCTGGCCTGCCCGCCGCTGTTCCGCGAGGTGATCCAGCAGCCGCAGGGTCTGATCCTGGTGACCGGCCCGACCGGTTCGGGCAAGTCGACCACGCTGGCGGCGATGATCGACTACATCAACAAGAACGAATACGGCCACATCCTCACTGTCGAGGATCCGATCGAATTCGTGCACACCTCGCAGAAGTGCCTGATCAACCAGCGCGAAGTGCATCGCGATACGCATGGCTTCAACGAGGCGCTGCGTTCGGCATTGCGTGAGGACCCGGACATCATCCTGGTCGGCGAACTGCGTGACCTGGAAACCATCCGCCTGGCGCTGACCGCCGCGGAAACCGGCCACCTGGTGTTCGGCACTCTGCACACCAGTTCGGCGGCCAAGACCATCGACCGCATCATCGACGTGTTCCCGGCCGGCGAAAAGCCGATGGTGCGCTCGATGTTGTCCGAATCGCTGCGCGCGGTCATTTCGCAGGCGCTGCTGAAGAAGGTCGGTGGCGGTCGTACCGCTGCGTGGGAAATCATGGTCGGCACCCCGGCCATCCGCAACCTGATCCGCGAAGACAAGGTGGCGCAGATGTATTCGGCCATCCAGACCGGTCAGCAGTACGGCATGATGACCCTGGACCAGCACCTGCAGGACCTGGTCAAGCGCAGCCTGATCACCCGCAACCAGGCCCGCGAATACGCCAAGGACAAGCGTCTGTTCGAGTAAGGCGAGGCAATGGCGGGGCAGGGCGTACCACTATGCCGCCGGCCCCGCGCTGTTTCCTCCACCGACCGATTCCTGGTACATGCCCCATTGGGAGCCCGCCGTGAACACCACCGCGACCACCATCGATTTCACCTCGTTCCTCAAGCTGATGGCGCACCAGCGCGCCTCGGACCTGTTCATCACCGCTGGCATGCCGCCAGCGATCAAGGTCAACGGCAAGATCTCGCCGATCACCCAGACTCCGCTGACGCCGCAGCAGAGCCGCGACCTGGTGCTGAACGTGATGACGCCGGCGCAGCGCGAGGAATTCGAAAAGACCCACGAATGCAACTTCGCCATCGGCCTGTCCGGTGTCGGCCGCTTCCGTGTGAGCTGCTTCTACCAGCGCAACCAGGTCGGCATGGTGCTGCGTCGCATCGAGACGCGCATCCCGACCGTGGAAGAGCTGAGCCTGCCGCCGATCATCAAGACGCTGGCGATGACCAAGCGCGGCATCATCCTGTTCGTCGGCGCTACCGGTACCGGTAAATCCACGTCGCTGGCAGCGATGATCGGTTACCGCAACCAGAATTCGACCGGGCACATCATCACCATCGAAGACCCGATCGAATTCGTGCACAAGCACGAGGGCTGCATCATCACCCAGCGCGAAGTCGGCATCGATACCGACAGCTGGGAAGCCGCGCTGAAGAACACCCTGCGCCAGGCGCCGGACGTGATCATGATCGGCGAGGTGCGTACCCGCGAGGGCATGGACCACGCCATCGCCTTCGCTGAAACCGGCCATCTGGTGCTGTGCACGCTGCACGCCAACAACGCCAACCAGGCGATGGACCGCATCGTCAACTTCTTCCCGGAAGATCGCCGCAACCAGCTGCTGATGGATCTGTCGCTGAACCTCAAGGGCGTGGTCGCGCAGCAGTTGATTCCGTCGCCGGACGGCCGCTCGCGCAAGGTCGCGATGGAGATCCTGCTGGGCACGCCGCTGGTGCAGGACTACATCCGCGACGGCGAGATCCACAAGCTGAAGGAGCTGATGAAGGAATCGGTCCAGTTGGGCATGAAGACCTTCGACCAGAGCCTGTTCGAGCTGTACCAGGCCGGTGAGATCAGCTACGAGGACGCACTGCGCTACGCCGATTCGCAGAACGAAGTGCGCCTGCGCATCAAGCTCAGCCAGGGCGGCGATGCCCGCACCCTGTCGCAGGGGCTGGATGGGGTGGAGATTTCAGAGGTTCGTTGATCGCCATGTCATGACAGGAGATGCATATGGATATGCCGCTGGCTCGCAATGTCATCCTGATCGACTATGAGAACGTGCAGCCTCCTTCATTGAAGGAGCTGCTCGCGCCGGGGTTCAGTGTCCTGGTGTTTGTTGGCGCATCGCAGGCCAAAATCAGCATGGATGTGGTCGAGGCGATGCATGCGCTCGGTACACAGGGCCGGTACGTGCGCTGCAATGGTCATGGTTCCAACGCACTCGATTTCCATATCGCGTTCTACATCGGTGAGATGGCTGCCACCGATCCCGGCACGTGTTTCCACATCGTATCCAAGGACACCGGTTTCGATCCCTTACTCGCGCACCTGCGCTCGCGTGGCCTGACGGTCGGCCGAAGCACGTCGGTGGCGGAATTGCCGATGCTTCGTGCCGCGACGAAGCACCCAGCGGCGGTGCCACCGCCGCCAAAGAAGCCACCGCCGCCGACGCCGCCAAAGCCGAAGCCCGCGCAGTTGAGCGAGGCGTTGCGGTTGCAGCATGTGTGTGCGCAGCTTCTCAAGCAAGGAAAGGCCAGACCAACCAGACTCAAGTCACTTGGGAGCGCTGTTCATACCATGTTCCAGAAGACCTTGCCGGACAGTGACGTCACCGCGCTAATCCACGCGCTGCAGCAGAAGAAGTGGATCGTGCTGGAAGGCCAAGCGGTGCGATACCAGCTTCCAGCCAAAGCGACCTAGGCCTCCTGCGTGGGGCCCGGCGGCATTGAGGTCTCAGCCAGTGCATTCATGAAATCCAGTCATGACCGACTGCCATCCAGGTCGTTCAATCCGCCGGCCCTGCAGGCGTATCGTCATCGCTCCCCTACTGGAGCACGACGATGCAGACACGTGAACTCGGCCGCAGCGGCCTGAAAGTCTCCGCCCTGGGCCTGGGCTGCATGGGCCTGAGCCACGGCTATGGTCCCGCCGTCGAGCAGAGCCAGGGCATCGCCCTGCTGCATGCGGCGGTCGAACGCGGGGTGACCTTCTTCGACACCGCCGAAGTCTACGGGCCGTATACCAACGAAGATCTGCTCGGCAAAGCGCTGGCACCGCACCGCGACAAGCTGGTGATTGCCACCAAGTTCGGCTTCAAGGACGCACAGGTCGACACAGGCCTGGACAGTCGCCCGGAGAACATCCGCGCAGTGGCCGAAGCCAGCCTCAAGCGCCTGCGCACGGACCATATCGACCTGTTCTACCAGCACCGTGTAGATCCGAACGTGCCGATCGAGGACGTCGCCGGTACCGTGCGTGACCTGATCGCCGAGGGCAAAGTGCGCCACTTCGGTTTGTCCGAAGCCAGTGCCGCCACGGTGCGTCGCGCCCATGCCGTGCAACCGGTGGCCGCAGTGCAGAGCGAGTACTCGCTGTGGTGGCGCGAGCCGGAGCGCGAACTGCTGCCGGCGCTGCAGGAACTGGGCATCGGCTTCGTCCCGTTCAGTCCGCTGGGTCGCGGCTTCCTGACCGGCGCGATCAACGCCGACACCACCTTCGCCGACAACGATTTCCGCAATACCGTGCCACGTTTCGAAGTGGAAGCACGCCGCGCCAATCAAGCCCTGGTTGACCGCATCACCACGATCGCGGCGGCGCGGGGTGCCACCCCGGCACAGGTCGCGCTGGCCTGGCTGCTGGCGCAGGCGCCGTGGATCGTGCCGATTCCGGGTACGACCAAGGTCCATCGCCTGGAAGAGAACCTGGCTGCCGCCGACCTGCAGTTGTCGCCGGCCGAGCTGGAGCGTATCGCGCAGACGCTGCAGGAGATCGCCATCGTCGGCGAGCGCTACAACGCGCAGCGTGCGGCACAGGCCAAGGGCTGATCGCAGTGGGTGCGCTCTGTGGTGGGTGCGGGCTCTCGCCCTGTGGTGGGTGCGGACCGTTGGTCCGCACGCCTCACCCCATCATCGGCCCGCGCAGCGCATCAAGCACGGTGCGCATCGCCACGGTGACATGCCGACGCGACGGGTAATAAGCGTAGTAGCCATCGAAGTGCGGGCACCAGTCATCCAGTGTTGATTGCAGCCGGCCCTCCTGCAGGGCCGCCTGCACCTGGTCCTCAGGCAGCCAGGCCAGGCCACTGCCGGCCAGTGCTGCCGCCCGCGTCATGCCCATGGTGTTGAAGGTCCACTGGCCAGAGACGCGGATGCTCAGCTCGTTGCCGTCCTGGCCGAAATCCCACGGCATCAGGCCGCCATGGGTGGGCAGGCGCAGGGTGATGCAGTTGTGCCCGGCCAGATCGTGCGGGTGCACCGGCGCCACGTGCTGGCGGAAGTACGACGGCGCGCCCACCACGCGCATGCGCAGCGGCGGGCTGATCGGCAGCGCCACCATGTCGCGTGCCAGGCGCTCACCGAGACGGATGCCGATGTCATAGCGCTCGGCGACGATGTCGGCCAGGCCGTAATCGGTGGTCAGTTCGACCTTCAGGTCGGGGTACTGCTGCAGCAGCGGCGCCAGCCTTGGCCAGGCCAGGTATTCGGCGGCGTGGCCGGTGGCATTGATGCGGATGGTACCTGCGGGTCGCTCGCGATACTCGGCCAGTGCGGCCAGTTCGTCTTCGATCTCGGCCAGGCGCGGGGCCAGTGTCTCCAGCAGACGGGCGCCGGCCTCGGTGGTGGCGACGCTGCGGGTGGTGCGGGTCAGCAGGCGCACGCCCAGTCGTTCTTCCAGCCCACGCATGGCATGGCTGAGGGCGGACTGGGACACGCCCAGCTGGGCGGCGGCCTTGGTGAAGCTGCCTTCGCGGGCGACGTGGACGAAGGCTTGCAGGTCGTTGAGGTTTTCACGCGGCATGAGGGGATGATACGGCCGGGCTGCGCCCGGCGCCCGCGGCACTGCCGGCCGCTGGCCGGCAACCTCAACAGCAACAGCCGAAGCAACAGCAACATCGGTTTCCAGGGTTTGGCGGGGTGGGTCCGGTTGCGGGGGACGCCGTAAACCCATCCATGGGGGCTTGGCCGCAGCATCCATGCCGCGGACACCCCCGCAACCGGACCCACCCCGCCTTCGACAGGGCTCCGCGATCTTTCGGAATGGCATGCTGTCGGAATGGCATGGCCTGCTCTTGGTAGGTGTCGACCTTGGTCGACACATGGATCCACGCCATGCGTGGATGCGTGCCCGGTGGTACCGGCGCTGGTCGGTAAATGCCGATGTCGATTTGTGGTTCCGTGGTTCGTCGAATGGGTACTTTCCAAACAACAGGGAGCAGCACATGAGCACCGACAGCAAACCCAAGGGCCCGGCGTCCTACTTTCCGTCCATCGAGAAGACCTACGGGCAGCCGGTGACGCATTGGCTGGGGCTGCTGGCCAAACGGCCGGGGCTGAAGCACATGGAGCTGGTCAGCTTCCTGAAATCCGAGCATGGGCTGGGCCATGGCCACGCAAACGCCCTGGTCGCACACCACCTCGCCACCCAGCGCTGAACCCACCGCCCCACCGAGCGCAGCGACCCGCTTCTGCTCTTCTTTTCTCTTTACGTGGCTGGACGCGCACGGAAATTGTCCAAGGCCGGGCGGGTGGGCTGTGCAGGGGCGTGAGCCGCACGGATGCGGCGACCGAGCTTACA
>NZ_JACGTN010000002.1:0-38047 GCF_014763005.1 Stenotrophomonas sp. Br8
AGCCTGATGCCCGATGGCCCGTTCAAGGCATACGGTGACGTCCTGGCCGTGAAGGCCGAGGAAGTCGATGTGGGCGGCGTCAAGAAGCTGGCCCTGTTCGCGCAGATCGAGCCGACCCCCGCGCTGGTGGCGATGGTCAACAACGACAAGCAGAAGCTCTACACCAGCATCGAGATTGCCCCGAAGTTCGCCGACACCGGCAAGGCATACCTGCAGGGCCTGGCGGTTACCGACACCCCGGCAAGCCTGGGCACCGAAATGCTCGCCTTCGCGGCACAGCATCCGGATGCAAACCCGCTGGCCGGTCGCAAGATCGATGCCGACAACCTGTTCACTGCCGCCGAAGAGGCGCAGATCACCTTCGATGAAATCGAGCAGCCGGCACCGCGCAAGAACACTCTGGCCGTGCTGCTTTCGGGCTTTGGGCTGCTCGGAAAGCCAGCCGCCGCGCCCGAGCCGAAGGACGACGACACCGATACCGCCAAGTTCGGCCAGCAGTTGCTTGACGTTTTCGCCGCCCAGGACGACCGCATCGAGAAGCTCGCCGCAGAGAACCAAGGCCTGACCGCGAAGGTGCAGGCACTCTCCGCGCAGGTTGCATCCGTCCGCGAGACGCTCGACAGCACGCCCCAGACCTTCGCGCAGCGCCCACCGGTCGCTGGCCCCGGCGGCAGCAAGGCCGGCGACGCCACCGACTGCTGATCCCCTTCTGCCCCCACCTAACGGAGCACCCCTATGCGTACCGAAACCCGCACCCAATTCAGCCAGTTCACCCGGCGAGTTGCCGAACTGAACAACGTCGAGACCGCCAGCCTGGCGTTCTCGGTTGAACCGTCCGTGCAGCAGACCATGGAACAGCGCATCCAGCAGAGCAGCGCGTTCCTCTCTGCGATCAACATGCCCGGTGTGATCGACCTCAAGGGCGAGAAGATCGGCGTCGGCGTCAACGGCACCATCGCCGGCCGCACCGACACCAGCGGCGACGCCGAGCGCACCCCGGCCGATGTCACCGCACTGGACAGCTTCGGCTACGAGTGCGTGCAGACCGACTACGACACTGCAATCCCCTACGCACGCCTTGACGCCTGGGCGCGTCAGCCGAACTTCCAGACCTTCGTGCGCGATTCGATCATCCAGCGTCAGGCACTGGATCGCATCATGATCGGCTTCAACGGCACCAGCGTCGCCAAGACCACCAACCG
The DNA here is from genome assembly GCF_014763005.1 of Stenotrophomonas sp. Br8. Taxonomy (NCBI): domain Bacteria; kingdom Pseudomonadati; phylum Pseudomonadota; class Gammaproteobacteria; order Lysobacterales; family Lysobacteraceae; genus Stenotrophomonas; species Stenotrophomonas sp. Br8. The sequence goes on from NZ_JACGTN010000002.1 coordinate 1,203, forward strand.
GGCCACCAATCCGCTGCTGCAGGACGTCAACAAGGGCTGGCTGCAGAAGTACCGCGAGCATGCCGCCAAGCGCGTCATGGCGAAGGGCAAGACCGATGGCGTCGTGCAGATCGGCGGTACCGACAACGCGAAGCGGGACTATGCGAACCTCGATTCGCTGGTGATGGACGTGGTGTCCTCGCTGATCGAGCCGTGGCACCAACAGGATCCGGGCCTTGTCGTAGTGCTGGGCCGCGACCTGGTGTTCGACAAGTATTTCCCCATCATCGACAAGGACAACGCGCCCACCGAACAGCTGGCCGCTGACCTGGTGCTGGGCACCAAGCGCATCGGCGGCCTGCAGCCGGTCATCGTGCCCTTCATGCCAGCCAACGCGCTGATGGTCACCTCCCTGGACAACCTGTCGCTGTACTGGCAGATCGGCGGTCGCCGCCGCTACATTCAGGAACAGCCGCAGAAGAACCGCATCGCCAACTTCGAATCGTCCAACGACGACTACGTGGTCGAGGACTACGGCCGTGGCGCGGTGGTCGAGAACATCAAGGTCGGGGACTGAGCCAATGGCCGATAGCCCCGCCAAGCGCCACCTGCAGCGCGTCGCCGCCGAGGAAGCGGCGGCGCGCTCGGCCGGCAGCGCCCTGATGGAAGGAACCACCGAATACCAGCAGATGCTGCTGCAGCTCTCCCACGACCGCGCCCGCCTGAAACAGATCCAGTCCACCCAATCCAAGGCGGCGCTCAAGGTGGCCTTGCTCCCGACCTACGCGCCGTACGTCGAAGGCGTAGTGGCCGCCAATCAGGGCGGTGCTGACCTGGTGGTGTCCACCATCATGCTGTGGTGTCTGGACGCGGGCGAGTATTCCCAAGGGCTGGATCTGGCCGAGTACGTCCTGGCCCATGGCCTGCCGATGCCGGATGAGTTCAGCCGCACGGCTGGGTGCGTGGTTGCCGAAGAAATCGGCGTGGCCGCGCTCAATGCCCAGAAGACCGGCGCTGAGTTCGATCCGGCGGTGCTGACCCGTGCGATGGAACTGACCGAGGGCCAGGATATGCCCGATCAGGTCCGAGCCCGGCTGCTGCTGGCTCGCGCACGCGGCCTGCTTGCAACCGGCACCGAGGCGGCGCCGTTGGATGCTGAGGCTATGTCCACGGCGATTGATGATCTGCGCCGGGCCATCCAGTTGCACGACAGCTGCGGCGGCAAGGAAGACCTCAAGCGCGCCGAGCGCCTGCTGAGGAAGATCGAGGGTAATCAGTCCGACGACTGACCCTCACACCGAGCGTACCCCGCGACCCCGCCGGCTCGGGGCCGATCACCAGCATCTCTCCCTGGTGTGACGCCCCGACCACCGGCGACCTATCGAGGCAACCATGAGCAGCTTCACCGCCAACACGTCACCTGTCGCCAAACAGCAGCCTGTCACTGCCGGGCCGTTCTGGCCGGAGATCGACGTCGGCGTGCTGCGAGAGTCGGTGCGCGTCGCAGGCGATGTCCCTGCGCCGCGTATGCGGGCCACGGTGGTCATGGCGGTTATGTCCGTCACGCGGGAACTGGAACAGTGGCAGGCGGCCAAGGTGGCCGCCGGTTACGCCACCCTGGGCGATGTGCCGGCACAGGAGGTCGACGGCACATCACGCCTGGTCCAGCTGTATCTGCGCGCCGTGTACTGCGCCACGGCAGTGGAACTGCACGAACGCTACCGCTCCTATGACGCTACGGGCCAAGGTAACCAGCGTGCAGACGATCTGGCGCCCACGATCGATGAGATCCGCCGCGACCTACGCAACGCGATCAGCGACCTGCTGGGCACCCGGCGCGTCACAGTCGAGTTGATCTGATGCGCGTTCATGCCCAGCAAGGCGACACCATCGACCAGCTGTGCTGGCGTCACCTGGGCGCCACGGCGGGCATGACCGAACAGGTGTTCGCGCTCAATCCCGGCCTGTCCTTGCACGGGCCAATCCTTCCGATGGGGACGCCGGTAACGCTGCCGGCCCTCCCCCCATCCCATTTGATCGCCACCGAGCGACCGCTGATCCAGCTCTGGGACTGAAATGACCGAACCAACCTCCCTCACCGGCACCGTAATGGTCGCCACCGGCCTCGGCCTGGCCTCCCTGGTGCCCGGCATCGACGGCGACGCCCTGATTGGCGCCTTTGCCGGGGGCACGTTGTTCGTCGTCTCGGCCAAGGATCTGCCCATCTGGAAGCGCCTTGTGTACCTGATCGTCAGCGTGATCGCCGGATACTACGGCGCCGGCGAGGTACTGCGCTGGGTGCCGCTGCAGTCCACCGGCATGGCCGCCTTCGCCGCCGCAGCCTGCGGCATCACCGTCACGCTCGGCCTGATTGAGCGCGGCCGAACCTTCGACCTGTCCCGTATCCGTCGCGGAGGGCCACCCAGTGCATAACCTGCTTGTCGTCGCCACCCTGGTCAGCAGTCTCGCCATCTGCGTACTGCTGATTACCTACCGACCGGGACCGGATGCCCGGCACCGCATAGGCGTGTCGTGCTGTGCGTGGCTGCTGATCGCCTGTACCGGTGGCCTTGCCATCAACGTCGCATTGTTTGGCGCAGCCGCACACGTCAGCGTGTGGCAGCTGGGCCTGTTGCTTGTCCTACTGTTGGTGACCTACCGCGCCCGAGGCAACGTGGCGCGCATTCTGAGGGTCGAGTAGTGGTCACCGCCGAGCAACTGAGTCAGATCATGCAATGCCCGCTGCCGCGTGCGCAGCGCTGGGCGCCCGCGCTGAACGCGGCCATGGTGCGTTTCAGCATCACCACCAAGCGCCGTGCCGCGCACTTCCTCGCGCAGATCGGCCACGAAAGCCTGAGCCTGTCGCGGGTCGAAGAGAACCTCAGCTACAGCCGCAAGCGCCTGCCGGAAGTATTCGGCAAGCGCATCGCCGCCACCGAGCTCGACGCATTCGTCCACCAGCCGGAGAAGCTTGGCAACCGCGTGTATGCCGGCCGCAACGGCAACGGCAACGAGGCCAGCGGCGATGGCTACCTCTATCGTGGCCGCTGCCCCGTGCAGATCACCGGACGCGGCAACTACCGGCACATCGGCCAGCTGATCGGCCAGCCGCTGGAACAGCAGCCGCAGCTGCTGCTGGATGTGGAAGTGGGCGCCGCAGCCGCTGCCGCGTACTGGAAGGACGCCGGCCTGAACACTACCGCCGATGGCGGCGACGTGCTGGCGGTCAGCCGCCGCGTCAACCTCGGCTCGGTCACGTCCAAGGCCACGCCCGAAGGCATGGCCGACCGGATCAGCCGCACCAATCGCGCCTTGCAAGTCCTGGGGGCTGCGTGATCTCCCGACGCCTAGCGGCGATCCTGGCCGCGTTGCTGGTGATCGTGCTGCTGCTGGGCGTTGCGGTCGCGCTGGTGCAGCAGCGACGCATTGATGGCATCGGCCGTCAGCGCGACAACGCCGAGGCCGAGCGTGATGCGGCAAAACAGGAGCGCGATGCGCTCAGCGGCGACGCCAAAGTCGTCACGCGCTACGTCGACCGCGTGCAGTACGTGCGCGAAGCCGGCGCCACCATCGTCAAAGAGGTTCCCGTCTATGTCACGCCCGAAGCTGATCGCGCTTGCCTTGTGCCTGCTGGCTTTGTCCGCGTGCACGACGCAGCCGCCGAAAACCGCCCCTTGGCCGGACCTGCCGGAGATCCTGATGCGCCCGCCGCCGGCACTGCGCTCTCTACCGTCGCCAGCACCGTCACCGACAACTACACCACCTGCCACGCCATCCGCGAGCAGTTGATCGGCCTGCAGGACGCGGTGCGCCAGCGGCAGGCGTCCGGCCGTGATTAAGCCGGACTCGCTGCGCACGCACCTGCTGGCGGCCGTCCCCGGTCTGCAGGAAAGCGCCGAGCGCCTGCTGGTGTTCGTGGAGGATGGAAAGCTGCAAAGCAGCTACCAGCCCGGCCTGTCGTTCCAGTACCAATACACGCTGGCCCTGATCCTCACCGACTACGCCGGCAGCCCCGATTCGCTGATGCTGCCGGTGCTGCAGTGGCTAACCCGGCACCAGCCGGAACTGCTGGCCAATCCGGCCCGGCGCGACGATATAGGTTTCGATGTCGACGTACTCGCCGACAACCTGGTCGACGTCGCGCTCAAGCTGCCGCTGACCGAGCGCGTTGTGGTGACGCCGCAGCCCGATGGCTCGTTCCTGCTCACCCACGTGGGCGAACCCGCCACCGAGGACTATCACGCCGCGTCGCTGGCCGGCGGCCAGGTGGTCGACGCTGAGGGCGCGCTGGTCGCCTGCCTGCCTGGCATTCCCCTTGTCTGAGGATCTGCGCGCCTTGGAGCAGTGGGTAGAACCCCTGCTGGCGCGCCTGCAGCCCGCTGAGCGCGTCCGCCTTGCCCGCCGCGTAGGTACGCAGCTGCGACGCGCCGAGCAGCGCCGTATCGCTGCACAGCGCAATCCTGACGGCAGTGCCTACGCACCCCGTCGCAAGCCCTCTCCGGCCCGGCAGAAGGCGGGTCGCATCAAACGCGCGGCCATGTTCGCCAAGCTGCGCCAGGCCAAGCATCTGCGCGTGCGCGCTGATGCGCAGCAGGTATCGGTGGGCTTCGTCGGCCGCGTCTCCCGCATCGCAACCGTTCATCAGGAAGGCCGAACAGATAGCGTCATCCGCGGCGGCCCGCGCGTGCGCTACGAGCAGCGCCGCCTGCTGGGCTTCTCCGACAGCAGCCTCGCCCTGGTACGCGACGCGATCATGGACCACCTCACCGCCGGAATGGCGTAGGCGTAGCGGTTACACACGCCGGGAATGGTTACGGGCATGGGGCGATGACACCCTTGATACGCCCCTGCGCCTGGTGTCGCCATGTCCACCTTTACCGCTGTCGAATTGTCCAAGCTGCCCGTCCCGGACCTGACCGAACAGGTCAGCTTTGAGCAGTCCTACGCCGATCTGAAAGCCACCCTGTACCTGCTGGCGCCTGAGTACGCCACGCTGCTGGAATCGGACCCGATGAGCGTGCTGCTGCAGGTCTGCGCGTACCGCGAAGTCCACCTGCGGGAATCGTTCAACGTGCGCGGCAAAGGCAACATGTTGGCCTATGCCGGCGGCGCTGATCTGGACAACCTCGGCGCCTTCTTCGGCGTGGTGCGCCAACAGATCACGCCTGCCGATCCCAAGACCAATACCCCGGCTGTGATGGAGAGCGACGTCGAACTGCGGCGCCGCATCCAGCTCGCCCCGGAGGGCTACAGCGTCGCTGGCCCGGAGGGCGCCTACCTCTTCCATGCGTTGTCGGCAGATCCAGACGTGCTTGATGTGAGCGCAATGAGTCCCACCCCCGGCGAGGTGCTGGTGACGCTGCTCTCGCGCAGTGGTGATGGCGTTCCCCCGTCCGGCCTGGTCGAGCGCGTAGCCGCTGCCCTGATGGATGGCAACGTGCGCCCGCTGACTGACCTCGTCACTGTCCGGGCCGCCGAGATCATGCGCTACACCGTGAAGGCGGAGATCGTCACCTACGCCGGCCCGGATGCCGCCGTTGTGCTGGAAGAGGCGAACCGCCGGCTGCGCGCCTACGTGGATGAGTCGCACCGGCTGGGCCGTGACGTACCGCGCTCGGGCCTCTATGCCTCGCTGCATGTTGAGGGCGTTCAGCGGGTGAACCTGATCGAACCGGTGGATGACCTGTTCATCGCCAATCACCAAGCCGCGCACTGCACCGCCTTCGACATCGTGCACGTGGGTGACCATGAATAAGCGCATCACCAAGCGGCTGACCGATGAGCCAGTCGGGATCGGCGATGGCGCGCGCACTGTGTTCGCACCGACGTTCCTGGGCAAACCCACACGCCTTGCCACAGAGGTAACGTCGATCTATCGCCGCGACTGGCGTGGCCGGCAGCGGCTGTCGCGCGAGCCCCGCCACAACCTGCTGGCCGACTCCGACGTTCTGGCGGCCAAGGTCGGCAGAATTGGCACCACCGGCGCCTTCCCACCTGGCTGGTCCTTCCCACCCGGCCCGTTCGGCGGCTGGACCCGCGAAATTGTTGCTGTCGGAACGCTGGAGGACGGCACCCCCTACTTCGATCTGCGCCTGGCAGGCAAGAGCGTCGCATCCTACGTTCGATTCTTTGATGTGATCTTCCAGACCACACCACTTCCGGCTGCACGGGGCAGCATCTGGACGGTAAGCGTTGGTCTGCAGATCGTCGCCGGTGACCCGGAGGCAGGCTTCCGTGAGCCGCTGCGCCAACTGGTATTGGCTGAGTGCGATCGGAACGGTCAGTACCTGGTCAGCAGCACCAGCACCAAGCCCAATCCGGCCACGCTGCAGCGCCTTTCCGTCACCCGAAAGCTGAGCCACGAGGACGTGGCCGGCATCAAGTGCTACATCGGAATGGCAGTCGACCCGGATAGCAGCGTTGACGTGACGTTGCGCATATCCCAGCCGCAACTGGAACCCACCAGCGGCCCAACGCCGTACATTCCCACGCGCGGCGGCGCGCGTACCGTCACCGACTATGTGCTGGACGAGCGCAAGCAGATCCACCTGGGCGAGGCGCCGCCAATTGGGGCGACACTGGCGTGGGACGGCAGCGTCGGTGTTGACGTGGGCACCAGCCTGCTGCCGCCAAACGCCACCGCGTTGGAACGAACCGCCGAGGCGGTCACCGCGCGCAGCTTCGACATCGGCACAGTCGTCGGGCTGCTCTGGAACCCCGCAACCTGCCCCGAGAACCTGCTGCCATGGTTGGCATGGACGATGTCCGTGGACACATGGCGCAACAGCTGGCCGCTGGCGGTGAAGCGCGCCCGCGTCGCCAACTCGCTGATCGTGCAGCGCCGTAAGGGCACTGCGCGCAGCATCGCGGACGTGGTGGACAGCTTCGGTGGCGTGGTCGACATCACCGAGTGGTGGCAGACAACGCCACGCGGCACCCCACACACATTCGCGCTGACGCTGACCCTTGGCGGCCAGGACGGCGAAACCACCACCGCGCAGTACGTCGATGACGTCATTGCCGAGGTGAACTTCACCAAGCCGGTACGCAGCCACTTCACCTTCACCCAAGGCATCAACCTGGCCGGTCGCGTGGGCGTCATCGCGGCCACCCGAGCCGCTGTGTTTGTCCGCCTTCAAGCTACGGAAGCCACCACTCCATGACCGGCCTCAGATTCATCGTTACCCGCCGTGGCCGCGAGGCCATCGTCAACGCCGAGCAGAACGGCACCGCCCCGGTGCTGGCCCACTCTCTGGGCCTCACCGCCGAAGTGGTCGAGGCGCACCGCGAAATGCAATCACTGCCCGGTGAACACACCCGGCTGCAGTCGATCAGGGGAGGGGCCACGGCGCGGGACACGATCCACGTCACGGCCCGCGATGCCACCGATGCCACGTACTCGGTACGCGGCATCGGTCTGTACCTGGCCGATGGGACGCTGTTGGCGGTCTACGGCCAGCCGGCCGTGCTGGCGGAGAAGTCGACGCAGGCGGTTCTGCTGCTCGCCGCCGATATCCAGTTCGCCGACATCGCAGCCACCGATATCACCTTCGGCGACACCAACTTCGACCTCAACGTGGGCACCGAGGAAAAGGCCGGTGTGCTGGAGTTGGCCACCCCGACTGAAACAGCTACCGGCACCGACGCGACGCGCGCCGTCCATTCGAAAGGCCTGCGCGAACTGCTCGACGCGCGGTTCGGCCCTGGCGCGCCCACCGCGCTCGCCAAGAAGCTGATCGCTACCGCAACGGAAAGCGCTGTACGCCAGCTGTTGGGCCTGAAAGGAGCGTCGCTCAAAGACGATGGCGAGGGCAACGGCTTGGATGCTGACCTGCTGGACGGCAAGCACGGTGCACACTACCTCGCTTGGGAGAACCTCACCGGCGTGCCTGCCAGCGCCTACATGCCCGGCCAGGTGATTACCTTCGCCGGCAAGACCGCGCCCTCGGGCACGCTGGTGTGTGACGGTCGTGAACTGCTACGCACGGACTACCCACGCCTCTTCGCGGCCATCGGCACCACCTACGGCGGCAATGCCGAGGGAACCACGTTCAAGCTGCCCAAGGTCGATGAGGACAGCGGCGTCATCCATACCGGCGATCCTGCCAAGGTCGGCCAGAGCAGCGCCGGCTCAGTGATTGCGCACACACACAGCGCGAGCGCGAGCGCAGCCGGCGCTCATGCTCACTCTGCCGGTGCCGATGCGGTGGGCGATCACGCTCACGGCGCCTGGACGGATGGTCAGGGCCACCACGGCCATACGGGCGGCACCAACTGGGTCGGTGACCATCAGCATCTGGTCCCGTTCGCAGACGCCGGCATCGCCTATCCGTGGGGCGGCGACTACAACAACCATGCTGGTTCACGCGGCAATGTCGACTACGACAACCCTTGGCCGAACACCAGCCCTGCCGGCGGCCACTCTCATGCCTATTCAACCGATGGCAACGGCACGCACGCCCACAACATCGGCATGAATGGTGCCGGTAGCCACAGCCACACCATCAACGTTGCAGGCGTTGGCGATCACTCACACGCCATCACCGTGGGTAGCACCGGCTCGGCCCGCAACCTGCCCGCCGGCATCCGGATGCTGTTCTGCATCGCCTTCTGAGAGAGAACCATGCAACTGAAAACCGACCACGAAATCTATGGCCACTCGTTCGATGCGTTGACCGGTCTGTACGTACTGCCAATTCGGATCTACCCGGAAGCGGACGGCAGTTGCCCGCTTCCCAACAACACGGTTGATTTTCCGCCAGTGGAGCAGGCCGGCGCCCATCAGGCGTGGCGGATCAATGCTGAGCGCACGGCATGGGAGACGGTCGCCGACTTCCGGGGCGTGATGCTGTGGGACAAGAACACGGGCGTACCCGCGCCCAACCAACTCGCCTTGGGGGAACTGCCCCCGCCAAGCGTGACCATCCAGCGACCGCAGCCTATCGAGCCGGGCGAGCCGCTGGCGAACCGCTGGAACGATGCGCTCGATGCGTGGGAGCTGGTGCCCGACTACACCCAGACCCCGATCTGGGACAAGGCAACCGGCTTCTACCTGCCGCAGTTGGCCGTGGGCGAGCCGCTGCCGGCCACGGCGACTGCGCTGGCACCACCGCGCGACCACACCGGGCCGTGGCGCTACAGCGAGACTCAGGGCGGTTGGGAGAGCGTGCCGACGCCAGAGCCGATTGAACCCGCCCCGGTACCGCCGGAGTCCGCCACCGATCCTGCGGCGGGCTGACCGCCATGGCGCGCGGCGACATTCCAGCCGAGGTCAGCAACATGCTCCGCTGGGGCACGGTGATTGCCGTGCGCACCACAGCGCCAGCACGCGTCCGCGTCCAGACGGGCGAGATCCAAACCGACTGGATCGCCTGGCTGGAACGCAGGGCCGGGCCGAACGGCCGCACCTGGCACGCGCCAGGCAAAGGCGAGCAGGTGCTGCTGGCTTGCCCCGATGGGGACATCTCACAGGCGGTCATCATCGGCAGCACGTCACAGGACGCGTACCCGCAGCCGGCCAGCAGCGAGGACGTCGACCGCACAACCTATCCCGACGGGAGCGTTGTCGAGTTCAACCACGCAACCTCGACCCTGTCGGTCCATGCCGGCAAGGGCCAGGTCATCGTGAACTGCCAGCAGGCCGAGGTGCATGCGAGCGCGGCGGTGGTGCTGGATTCGCCCACGGTGCACGCCACCGGCAGCGTCATGGCGGATGGCAACGTGTCCGCCGGCACCGGCGCTACGGGCACCTTCACTACCGGCACGGGCCAGGTCGTGAGCGTGGAACGCGGCAGCGTCACCAACATCTACTGAGGCACCCATGAACCCACAAGGCTCCCTCCCCTTCAACGCCGAGACATTCGACCGCCTGGCGGACCAGATCAACGCGGTGCAGTCCTGCGCCGAACTGCAGGGCCTCACCGACGAAGCCATGCAGTCGGCCAACGCGCTGCTCGCCGGCATCGGCGCGCAGATGGCGGCGCTACAGCCGATGATGGCGCTGCTCAGCCCGCCGAGCGTCAACCCTGCGCAGATCGTTACGTGGATCACCAGCTTCATCTCGACCTTCCTGCAGCCGTACGTGAAGCCTATGCTGGTGCTTCCGCTGCAGATCGCCCAGATAACCGCGGCTATCGCCAAACTGCAGGCTGCGATTGATGCGGCCGCTTCGCGCATCGGCTCCTGCAGCATCGAGATGCCGTCCGTCACCGTCCCCGATCTACCCAAGCTGCCAGAGGTTCCTGAGCTGCCGTCCGTAGAACCGCCGAATCTTTCCGGCTCGTAGCCCGCAGGTGTTTGCGTAGCTGATACACGCCAACGGGAGCGCCTTCGGCGAAGGCCGTCCACAGAATGAGGTCATGGCTTCGACCTCGCCCCATCTGCCCCGCCTGCGCCGTCGCGCTCCCTTGTGGAGCGCGGTGCAATGAGGGGCATGGATGCATCCACTGGCCGCTGGCTGGACGATGACGCGCACCTGGTGCAGTCCATCGCTCGCATCCTGACCACGCCCATTGGCACACGGGTGCAGCGCCGCGACTTCGGATCGCTCCTGCCCGAGCTGGTCGACCAGCCATTCAACAGCACCACACAGCTGCGCCTGTATGGCGCCGCTGCCACGGCGCTCATGCGCTGGGAACCTCGCCTGCAGATCAAGCAGCTGTCGCTGTCACGCGGCGAACGGCCGGGCGCGTTCGTGCTCGATGTCACCTGCCGTCGCGTGCGCAGCCAGCAGTCCAACGAGTTCACCCGGCTGACTGTCCCCCTCCGCTACCGCGAAACCTGACCCAAGGAGCCAGCAATGGACCAGTACCACCACGGCGTACGCGTCGTCGAAGTAAACGGCGGCACCCGCCCGATCCGCACGGTGGCCACCGCCATCCTGGGCATCGTCTGCACGGCCGAGGACGCCGACGCATCCGTATTCCCGCTCAACAAGGCCGTGCTGCTGACCGACGTACGCGGCGCCGTCGCCAAGGCCGGCACCAAGGGCACGCTGGCTGCCAGCCTGCGCGGCATCGCTGACCAGTCCAATCCCGTTGCCGTGGTCGTGCGTGTCGCTGAGGGTGCGGCAGATCCGGAGACGACCACGAACGTCATCGGCAGCAAGGACACCGGCACCTACACCGGCCTGCAGGCGCTGCTGGTGGCCGAGGCGCAGCTGGGCGTCAAACCGCGCATCCTGGCCGTGCCGGGGCTGGATACGCAGGAAGTAGTCGCTGCGCTGGCCCCCATCGCCAAGACGCTGCGCGCCATGGCCTACGTCAGCGCGTCGGCCGCCGGCAAGGTGTCCGATGTCATCGTCTACCGCGATCAGTTCAGCGAGCGCGAACTGATGATGATCTGGCCAGACTTCCTCGCCTGGGACACCATCACCAGCACCCCGGCGATGGCCTACGCGACCGCCCGCGCCGCTGGCCTGCGCGCACGCATCGATCAGGAACAGGGCTGGCACAAGTCGATCTCCAACGTTCCCGTTTCGGGCGTTACCGGCATCAGCCGCGACGTGCATTGGGATCTGCAAGACCCCAACACTGACGCCGGCCTGCTCAACTCCAAGGACGTGACCACTCTGGTCAACGTCAACGGCTACCGCTTCTGGGGCAACCGCACCCTGAGCAGCGATCCGCTGTTCGCCTTCGAAACGGCCACGCGCACCGCGCACATCCTGGCCGACACCATCGCGGAGGCGATGCTGGTCTACATGGACAAGCCGCTGCACCCCAGCCAGGTCAAGGACATCTTGGAGAGCATCAACGCCAAGTTCCGCGAGCTGAAGAACGGCGGCTACATCATCGACGCCAACGCCTGGTACGACGAAGCCGCCAACCTGCCCACGTCCCTGTCGGGCGGAAAGCTGGTCATCGATTACGACTTCACCCCGGTGCCCCCGCTGGAAAACCTGCAGCTGAACCAGCGCATCACCGACCGCTACTTCGCCGACTTCCCGAGCCGCATCAACGGCTGATCGGCACGACATAGGAATCCACGAACATGGCAATGCCCAGCAAGCTGAAAAACCTCAACCTGTTCAACGATGGCGAGAGCTACCGGGGTCTGGTGACCGAGTTCAAGCTGCCCACGCTGACCCGCAAGATGGAGGAATACCGTGCTGGTGGCATGGCTGGTCCCATCGACATCGACATGGGCCAGGAAAAGATCGAGGCCGAGTGGAAGTGCGGTGGCCTCTCCCGAGAGGTGTTGCGCCAGTACGGCAAGACCACGCACAACGGCGTGCAGCTTCGCTTTGCCGGCGCCTACCAGCGCGACGATACCGGCGAGGTGGATGCGGTGGAGATCGTGCTGCGCGGTCGCCACAGCGAGATCGACGCCGGCACCGGTAAGGCCGGCGACGACACGGAGTTCAGCGTGAAAACCTCCGCCAGCTACTACAAGCTGTCGATCAACGGCCGCACGGAAATCGAGATCGACATGGTCGCCATGATTTTCATCGTCGACGGCAACGATCTGCTGCAGGAACAGCGCCGCGCCATCGGCATCTGATCCGCCCACCACGGCCCGGCACTGCCGGGCCTTGCTTCCCACTGGAGAGACTATGAGCCGCAAGACCCCCGACAACGCCCTGCTGGACACCACCACCGGCAAGGTCAACGCCCCCGACTACGTCACGTTCGAACTGGATGCGCCCATCCATCGCGGCGATCAGGTCATCGAGAAGCTGCAGCTGCGCAAGCCCGATGCCGGCACCCTGCGCGGCGTGAAGCTGGTCGACCTGCTGCAGCTGGATACCACCGCCATCCGCATGCTCGCACCACGCATCACCACCCCCAGCCTGACCACCGCGGACGTCGACAAGCTGGACCCCGCCGACCTGGTCACGCTCGGTACCGAGATCGCCAGTTTTTTCATGAAGAAGGCGGACCGGGAATCCCTGAACGCGTAGAGGATGCGATGGCCGATGTGGCCGTCATCTTCCACTTCCAGCCCAGCGAGATGGACCGCTGGACCGTGACCGAGTTGATGGAATGGCGGGAGCGAGCCGTCGAACGTAGTGGAAACAACACATGATCCCCACCAGCGCAGCCCTCTCCCCGTCCACCCGCCGTGATCGTTCGGCGGCCCGCACCGAGGGGCTGCGCTGATGGCCGCTGACAACCTGCGCATGCAGGTCATCCTGTCCGCAATGGATAAGGCGACCGCGCCGTTCCGCAAGATCCAGCGCGGCGGCAAGGGGCTTGCCGACCAGCTGCTGCAGTCACGCGATGCGCTGCGCAAACTCAATGCAACCCAACGCGATCTGGGCGCCTTCCGCCAGCAGGTAGCTGCATCGCGTGAATCGGCTACTGCCTACGCCGCACAGCAGGCCAAGGTGCGCGGACTGGCTGCCGCCGTCGCCGCTGCCACGCAGCCCTCCCGCGCACTGACCAAGCAGTTCAAGGACGCCACCCGCGTCGCCGGACTGATGAAGGACAAGCAGCAACAGCAGGCGGCAGAGTTGCAGCGCCTGCGCAGCGGTCTGGACCGCGCCGGTATCAGCACGCGCAACCTTGGCAACGATGAGCGTCGCCTGCGTGCGGACATTGCCCGTACCAACGAGAGCATCAAGCGGCAGGAGACACGCCTCGCCGCCGCCAATCGGCTGAAGGAGCGCGCAGCCCAGCTGCAGAGCGCCGGCATCGGCATGGTCGGCACCGGTGCCGGATTGGCATTCGGCGGCCAACGTGCCCTGATGGCCGGGGCGCTGCCGCTGTCTGAGGCCATGAGCTTTGAATCGGCCATGGCCGATGTCCGCAAGGTGGTGGACTTCGACACGCCCGAGCAGTTCAAGGAAATGGGTCGGGAGGTGCAGAACCTCTCGACCAAGCTGCCGATGGTGTCGACCGACATTGCCAAGATCGTTGCCGCTGCCGGTCAGGCCGGCATCGCCAAGGCCGAGCTGGTCAGGTTCGCCGAGGACGCGGCCAAGATGGGCGTTGCCTTCGACACCACCGCCGAGGACGCCGGCCAAACCATGGCGACCTGGCGCACTGCGTTCCGCATGGGGCAGGACGATGTCGTCGTGCTGGCCGACAAGATCAACTACCTGGGCAACACCGGCCCCGCCAGCGTCCAGAAGATCAGCGAAGTGGTGAACCGAATCGGCGCGCTCGGCGAGGTCGCCGGCCTCGGCAGCGGGCCGCTGGCCGCGCTGGGCGCGACGGTTGCCGGTATGGGCATCGAGTCCGAGGTGTCGGCCACCGGCATCAAGAACATGCTGCTCACGCTGTCGTCGGGCGAGGCCGCCACCTCGCGGCAGGTCGCTGCGTTCAGCAAGTTGGGCATCAAAGCCACCGATATGGCGCAGGCCATGCAGAAGGATGCCGGCGGCGCCATCCTGAGCGTGCTCGACAAGCTGAAACTGCTGCCCAAGCATGAGCAGGCGGCGACGATGACGACGCTGTTCGGGCGCGAATCCATCGGCGCGATCGCTCCGCTGCTGACGAACCTCGACCTGCTGAAAACCAACTTTGACAAGGTCACCGATGCCACCCAATACAGTGGCTCGATGTCGGCCGAATACGCCTCACGCGTGGCGACGTCTGAGAATGCGCTGCAGCTGCTGAAAAACGCCGTGAACGTAACCGGCCAGGCCATCGGCGAGACGCTGCTGAGCGACTTCAAGGCGCTGGCCGAACAAACCGCCGAAGTGGTGAAGACCGTGATCGACTGGATTCGGGAGAACCCCGAGCTGGTGAAGATGCTCGCCAAGGCGGCCATCGTCGGCGCCGCCCTGGTCACCGTCTTCGGTGCGTTGATGGTTACCGCTGGCGTGGTGGCGATGTCGTTCTCACAGATCAGTGCTGCCATGGCGCTGCTGTCCTCTGGCGGCGGCATGGGCGGCTTGGTTACGCGCGTAACGTCGCTGGCCGGCCGCGCGTTCCCGATGCTACTCAACGTGGGACGCATGCTGCTGCCGCTGCTCGGCGGCATCAGCCTGCCGGTGCTGGCCATCGGCGCCGCCGTGGCCGTGGTCGCTGCCCTGGTGTGGAAGTATTGGGAACCGATCAAGGCGTTCATGATCGGCGTATGGGAAGGCATCCTCGACGTGGTCAATCCGATCATGGACGAACTGATGACCGCGCTGGAGCCACTGGGCCCGGTGTGGGACATGATCTCCAATGCCATGAGCCAGGCTTGGGATTGGGTCAAAAAGCTGTTCGAACCCTTTGAGGCCACCAGCGAGCAGCTGCAGGGCGCCACTGACGCCGGCCGAGGCTTCGGCCAGATCCTGGGCAACGTGCTGACTGTGAACCTGCGGCTGGCTGTGAAGGCCATCGGCTGGCTGGTCGACGCGTTCACCACCATCCTGCCCGTCATCAAGAACGCCATCGGGGGCGCGTGGAAGTATCTGCAGGGCGCATGGGATCTGATCGTGGGCCTGTTCACCCTTGACGGCGATCTGATCCGCAACGGCTTGTCGTCCATGTGGGACGGCATCAATCAGATCCTGGTGGGCTGGCCCGCCAAGATGCTGCAGTCCGGCAAGGACATGATCTCTGGCCTGATCGACGGCATCCGCTCGATGGCCGGTTCCGTGGGCGATATCGTCAGCAACATCGGCAGCGGCGCCGTCTCCGCGTTCAAGAGCGTGCTGGGCATCCACAGCCCCTCGCGCGTGTTCAAACAGCTGGGCGACTACACCATGCAGGGCTTGGCCGGCGGTCTCGACGGCGGCCAAGATCGCGCTGTGCAGTCCGTGGTGGGGCTCGGCGACCGTATGAAGCGTGCCGGCGCTGGGATGGCGATGGCGGCCGCTGTGACGCCCGTGGTGCCTGTCAGCAGCGCGCCGGTCATGGCGCCGTCTGCCGGCGGCGCGGGCATGACGCAGGCCAGTGGCAACACCTATCACATCACCATCCAAGCCGGTGCCGGCGCCGATGCGCAGGCCATTGCGCAGGCCGTCCGCGCCGAACTGGATCGCCGCGACCGCGAAGCGGGTTCACGGCGCAACGCCCGCCTTACTGACTGAGCACTGCCACCATGATGATGTCCCTGGGCACGTTCGTTTTCTCGCTCTCCACCGCCGCCTACCAGCAGCTGCAACGCCAGATGTCATGGCGCCACCCAACCAGCGAGCGCGTGGGCGCGC
Organism: Stenotrophomonas sp. Br8; assembly: GCF_014763005.1. NCBI lineage: Bacteria > Pseudomonadati > Pseudomonadota > Gammaproteobacteria > Lysobacterales > Lysobacteraceae > Stenotrophomonas > Stenotrophomonas sp. Br8. The sequence goes on from NZ_JACGTN010000002.1 coordinate 17,269, forward strand.
GTGCGGCCCGGCAGTACGTTGGCCCCGGCGAAGAGACCATCGACCTGTCCGGTGTGATCCACGCCGAGCTGGCCGACGATCTGCTCACGCTGGATGTGCTGCGGGAGCTGGCCGCCGAGGGCCGCCCGCTGGCGCTGGTGGAGGGCAACGGCATGGTCTATGGCGCCTACGTCATCCTCTCGATCAACGAAGGTCGGACAGAGTTCTTTTCCGATGGCACGCCGCGCCGCATTGATTTCCAGCTGCAGCTGGCGCGTACCGACGATGACACGGAGGAAGCGGCAGCATGAGCGCCTTCTACCCGATTCCGCAGTGGCGCGCGACCCTGGACGGTGTCGACATTACCGACCGGCTCGCGCCGCGCCTGCTGGATCTGAGCCTGACCGAAAGCCGGGGCGATGAGGCCGACCAGGTTGACCTGCGCCTGCATGACCATGACGGACGCCTGGCGCTGCCGCGTCGCGGTGTGACATTGGCGCTGGCATTCGGCTGGGCTGACAGCGGCATGGTCAACAAGGGCACGTTCGTGGTCGATGAGGCTGAACACAGCGGCCCGCCCGACATCATCACCATTCGCGCCCGCAGCGCGGATCTGACGCACTCGATCCGCACGCGCCGCGAGCGCAGCTGGCATGACACCACGCTCGGGGCAGTGCTGCGCGCCTTGGCCGGGGAACACTCGCTGAAAGCAGCCATAGCGCCTGCGCTCGATAGCGTGGCGTTACCGCATCTGGATCAGGCAAACGAAAGCGACGTGAACCTGCTCACGCGGCTTGGCAAGCGATTCGATGCCGTGGCGACCATCAAGGCCGGTACTCTGATCTTCAAGCCCATCGATGGCACTACGACCGGTGACGGCATCAGCCTGCCGGTGCAGAAGCTGACACGCGCATCGGGGGATTCGCACCGGTACGCCGTGGTCGACCGCGATGCGGTGACCGGCGTGCGTGCCTACTGGGGTGATCGCGGCGCGGCGCGGCGCAAGGCCGTGCTGGTGGGCACCGACAAGAACGAGAAGAAGCTGCAGGCTACCTACGCCAGCGAGAGCGAGGCGCGGCAACATGCGACGGCGGAGTTGCAGCGGTTGGCACGGGGTACAGCGACACTATCGTTCAAGTTGGCGCTAGGCCGTGCCGATCTTTATCCCGGTCAGACGGTGAATGTCGCGGGCATCAAGCCCGAGATCGACGGCACGGACTGGCTGGTGGTGAAGGCGACGCACACCATTGATGGCGGCGCCGGCTTTACGACGTCCCTTGAACTTGAACGCGGGGCAACGGCGTAGGCGCCTGTCGCGTTTGCCTCTACAGGCGCCCTTGCCCCGGTCGATATTTTGACCAACAGCCAGTATCAGTTGCCCGATATTTAGCTCGAGCGTTTCCGGCCGCCCTTGTTGCGCGAACCGATCTGGAAGCTGACATCGCCCTGGGTCACCGTGCCCGCATTGACCTGGCCGGAATTATTACCACCCACCATCGGCGCCGCACCGGCTTCGGCGTGCTTTGCAGCAGCCTCCTTCGGCGCCGTCAGCATCAGTCGCACCGCAAAGCGCATTTCAGGCGATGCCGCCCGGAAGCGCGCCAGCATCTCGCCGTCTTCGTCGTCCAGTTCGGTTGGGAATCCGGTCAGCACATACCCGATATCAACGCCCAGCGCGGCCAGTTCATGCAGGTAAGCGGCGGTCGGTGAGTTGACGCCCGTCTCGTAGCGCATCTGCGTGTTCTTGTTCTTGCCGGCGCGCGAGCCCATTTCCTCTTGGCTCAGGTCCAGGCGCTCACGTTCGGCACGCAGTCGTGCGCCCACGCCGAGCTTAGGATCTTCAGTGAGTGACATTTTTCGAACTCTCCATGTTGACTGGCGCGCGTTTTCGCACTATCGTTGCCCCAAGTACACAATAATCACACTTTGGTGCCCGATATGTCCAAACCTGTCCTAAAAACCGCACCCCAGGTGCGAGAGGAACTCGACCGGCAGGGCATCTCCATCGCCGAGTTCGCCCGCACCCACAACCTCGACAAGCGCGCCACGTGGCTGGTGCTGTCCGGTCGCAACAAGGGTCGGCGTGGCGAAGCGCACAAGGCCGCCGTAGTGCTGGGCATCAAGGCCGGCACTATCGATCCCGCGTCGAACTGAGGGCCGGTCATGTCTTCGTACAGCGCACGCAGGAAGGTGGTCTTCCGCTGCCCCTTCTGCCATTCCCCGTTGGTGAAGCGCACCAGCCACCTGAGCCATGACCACCTCCGGCACGACTCGTTCAACTGCACCAACCCGGTCTGTTCTGCCGCGTTCACCGGCCACACCGAACTGACCGGCGTTGCCAGTCCCAGCGGCCTGCCCGATGCACGGCCGACTGATCTTCCCCCAAGCCCCGCATATGCCCGCGAGATCGCCCAGCGCGCTCACCGCATGCAGCACAGCGGCAACCAACCCGATCTGCTGGACGCATTGCCGCTCCCCGCCGACCACTGAGGAAATAAACCATGGCTGTTCTTGAACTGGCGATGCTCTCGCCAATGGCGAAGCTTTGCCTGCAATCCACCATCCGTCATGGCGGGTTGGTGGTTGGCGCACGCGGCTACACGGGCCGTCAGGCCGAGGCCGGCGACGCCTTCACTGCTGCGCCCGTGTGGCAGTTGATGGCCTTGGGCCTTGTGCGCTGCGCCCCCGGCAATGACCGCCTGCTGGAAGCGACTGATCGCGGTATCGAGTTGAACGACTGCGGCGTGGTCGAAATCAAGAACCCGCCCGAGGGGCTGGGCCTAATCGACGCCGAGACCGACCAGGGCGAGACATCCCCATGAGCCAGCGCGACGCATGGTCGACCGCACAGGTGCCCTTCCTCGTCCCAGGCCCTGCCGGGTACGTGCCTACCGATCCTGCCAAGAAGGCAGAGGACGCCGCCACGCTGGCCGCGCGGGTAGCCGCGTTCCGCAAGGCAGGCGGCAAGGTCGAAGTCATCACCGAACCCACCTACCGCCCGCAGAAAAGCAGCAAGCGCCGCAGCGCGAAGGCCTGAACCGATCATGCAAGAAGACATCCGCCAGCAAGTTCTGCGGCGCATCGAGCGGGACTACGGCCTCAAGCACCGTCCCAGCACGGAATACATGCGCGGCGGCAAGTGCCCCGCCTGTGGTCAGAAGGAGCTTTACACCAGCTTCCAGAATCCGTGGGTGCTGCGCTGTGGGCGACAGGCCAAGTGCGGGCATGAGGTCAGCGTCAAGGATGTCTACGACGATCTGTTCGATGACTGGTCAAAGCGCCACGAACGCACGGAGACGGCGCCGCACGCTGCGGCGGACGCCTACCTGCGGTACTCGCGCGGCTTCGATCTGACCGCGCTCCGTGGCCTCTACACACAGGAGAGCTACTTCGACCGCAAGTCCAGGGAAGGCACCGCGACGGTACGGTTCCCGCTGACCAAGGGCGGCTATTGGGAGCGCCTGATCGACCGCGCTCACCGCTTCGGCAAGCAGAAAGCGCGCTTCATGCCGGGCCAGAGCTATGCGGGTGCCTGGTGGATCGCCCCCGCTGCGGCCGACATGCTGCCGACCGCGCGTGAGGTCTGGATCACCGAGGGCATCTTCGACGCTATTTCGCTCCTGCAGCATGGCATTGCGGCTGCATCGGGTATGTCCAGCAACGGCTACCCCGAGGAATCGCTGCGCGCCCTGCGCGACCAGCGCGGCGGCAAGCTGCCGGTGCTGGTATGGGCCTACGACAACGAGCCAACAGCACGTGATTACGTGCGCAAGCATGCACGCCGGGCCCAGTCGCTGGGCTTCAAGAGCCGTGCAGCACTGATCCCGCAGAAGCCGGGCAAGAAGACCGACTGGAACGACCTGCATCTGCGCGCGTCGACCATCAACGATGCCGACGCACGCCAGGCTCAGTGGGATGCCGACATCGCGGAGGCGCGCTATCACGGCGACGTGCTGCTGGCGAAGTCCGCCATCGAGAAGGGCCTGCTGATGTATGCCCACACGCAGCGCCGCGAGTTCCACCTTGAACACCGCTCGCGCCTGTTCTGGTTCAGCTTCGACAGCGTGAAGTTCGACAAGCTGTGCCAGGAGCGCGCCAAACGTAAGGAAGACCCGGACGAGGAACTGGACGCCGACGAGGCCGAGAAGATCCGCCGGGCCTGCTGCAGCGTGGAAGAAATCGCCAACTGCTATCCAGAGGCGCTCTACTTCCAGAGCCATGAGGTGACCGACGAAAGCTGGTACTTCTTCCGCGTCAGCTTCCCGCACGATGCGCCGCCCGTAAAGGGCACCTTTACCGGTGCGCAGGTCGCAAGCGCCAGCGAGTTCAAGAAGCGCCTCATCAGCATGGCCCAGGGCGCGGTGTTCACCGGCACCGGCCACCAGCTGGATTGCATCATCCGCGACGTGCTGTATGACATCACCAAGGTCCAGACCATCGACTTCGTGGGCTACAGCGAGGATCACAAGTCCTACATCCTCGGCGACGTGGCGGTGCGCGACGGCGAACTGAGCATCGCCAATGCAGAGGACTACTTCGAGTTCAAGAACCTGCGTGTGAAATCCACGCAGAAGTCGATCCGACTGGACATTCAGCGCGACCCCGAGAAGCAGCGCAACGACTGGCTGGCGTGGCTGTGGATGTGCTTCGGCACCCACGGCATGATCGCGCTCACGTTCTGGTTCGGCTCGCTGTACGCCAACCAGATCCGCAGCGCGCACAAGTCGTTCCCCTTCTTGGAAGCGACCGGCGAGGCGGGCGCCGGCAAGACCACGCTGCTGACCTTCCTGTGGAAGCTGCTCGGCCGCAGCGATTACGAAGGCTTCGACCCGGCGAAGTCATCCAAGGCCGGCCGCGCCCGCGCCATGGGCCAGATTTCCGGCATGCCGGTAGTGCTGCTGGAGGCCGACCGCAGCGATGCCGATCGATCGCACGCCAAGTCGTTTGAATGGGATGAACTGAAGGATTACTACGGCGGCGGCACCCTCGCCACGCGCGGCGTGCGCAATGGCGGCAACGACACCTACGAGCCCCCATTCCGGGGCACCATTGTCATCAGCCAGAACGCCGCCGTGGACGCCAGCGAGGCAATCCTGACGCGTATCGTCAAGCTGCACTTCCGCAAGCCGCAGGTCACCACTGAAAGCCGCATCGCAGCCGACAACCTCAACGCCCTGCAGGTGGAGGAACTGAGCCACTTCCTGATCCGCGCCGTCCGCGCCGAAAGCCAGGTCATGGAGAAGTTCGGCGAGCGCGTGCGCTTCTACGAGGGCAAGCTGCGCGAGCGCGGGGAGCTACGCATGGAGCGCGTCATCAAGAACCATGCGCAGATGCTGGCGCTGTTCGACGCCCTGCGCCTGGTCATGGAGATCCCCGAGGATATGGTGGTCGCCACGCGCGAAGCGCTGGTTGCGGCCGCACTGGAGCGCCAGAGCGCGGTCAGCGCCGATAACGCCCTGGTCACCGAGTTCTGGGAGGTCTACGAGTATCTGGAAACCACCAACGGCGGCATGCCGGTGGTGAACCACTCGCGCGATCCATCGCGGATCGCCATCAACCTCAACGAGTTCGCCGCCAAGGCAGCGCACCATTCGCAGCAGCTGGCAGACCTCAAGGTGCTGCGTACGCTGCTGCGTGACTCGCGCCGGCATAAGTGCCTGGACACGAACGTCGCCGTGAACAGCGCTATCCGTCAGGGCACCATGGGTGCCGCCGCCACGGTCAAATGCTGGGTGTTCAAGGCATGAACACCCTAACCGTTCGCCAATCCCCAACGCGTGCGCGCCAAGTCAACAGTGGCCTGTGCCAGCGCCATGAACTGCGGGTCGTCCCCCGCTTGCTCTTCGCTGGCTTCCAAGAACAACCGAATGTCGTCCTCGGTTCGCAGGTGGTCTGTAGCCTCCCACGCGTGCAAGGCAACCTTGCCCGGTTCCGCCTGGCCCATCGGTCAGGCAGCGCTCGCGTGCAGCTGCACGCCGAGGGCACGCGTCACCTTGAGGATGGTGGCGAAGTCCGGGCTGCGCTCGCCGGACAGGGCTCGGTACAGGCTTTCGCGCGACACACCCGCGTCGCGGGCAACCTTGCTCATGCCCTGGGCGCGGGCAATATCGCCGAGCGCCTTGGCGATGAATGCAGAGTCGCCGTCGCTTTCGGCAATGCACGCGTCCAGATACGCGGCCATTTCCTTGGGGGTGCGCAGGTGTTCGGCGACGTCGAACGTCTCCAGCTGAATCTTCTTCTTAGCTGCCATGTCTGTGTGACTCCGTTTGCTTCGTTGTTCCGTGACTTGGGTGTTTCATCGCTTCGTGTTGCTCCTGCCCGCCCCTTAAAGGGAACGGGCCAATTCCTTTGCTTTGTCGATATCGCGCTGTTGCGCGCCCTTATCGCCGCCTACCAGCAGGATCACCAGCTCGTTTCCGCGCTGCGTGTAATACACCCGGTAACCCGGACCCACATCGACGCGCAGTTCCGAAATGCCGCCGGTCAGGTTCCGATGATCGCCGGGGTTGCCTTCGCCCAAGCGGCGGATCCGGGCCAGGATGCGAGCGCGTCCCGTGAAGTCCTTCAGGCCGTCGATCCATGCGGTGAACTGTGGGGTGCGCTTCATTTCCATAGGAACAACTGTAGCCCACCGGCTACAAATGGTCAAGAATTTTGTAGCCCTACGGCTACAAGACAGTCGGCGCCAATTGCGCGCCTTGAATCATTCACCCAATGCTTGACACCTGCAAAAAACGAGGGCAAAGTCCGCTGCAAGGAGACTCAAAACTCCGAGAACGAAGCGGAAACCGCGCCCGTCAGCATTGCGGTTTTTTTGCGCCTGAAATTCAAGCGCACCGACGTCTTCTGCGTCGGGAGGGCGGCAGCCATACAACACCCGAAAGGGGAAAACTGCCCGCCGGTCTTCGTTCCGGTTTTGAGCCTCCCGACACCCTCGTTGCGACGACTCAAAACGTCTCTGCGAGGTCACATCTCAAACGAAGGAGACGTCACCCATGGCACACAGCCACGGAGCGCCCGCGCATGCCGCGCGCCAGCTCGCACATTTTTTCGGCCAGATCGCCGACACCACCGAATGGAACCACGCCTGCTGGCAGGGTCTCTTTGCGCGCCTGCTCGGCGCGGGAAAGACGCCGGCAGAGTTGACGCTGGGCGAGATCCAGAACGCCGTCGATCAGGTAAAGGCCCGGTGGGCAGATTGCCAAGGCACCGGCCCGAGGGCGGTGTCATGAGCGCACACACCCGCAACGGCACCCGCACAGCGGCGGATGTGGTGAACAGCATCCACTTCGTGGTGCACGAAAACGACATCGACCGTCTCTGGCAGGCCCAGCAGGCCATTGACCTGCTCGCGCTGCTCGATACCGATCAGCCTTCCCCCATCACTCTCGACCACATCGCCGCAGTCGCGGCGTACGTCGCGGAGGATCTGCGCCATGTGTTGGGCAATGCCCACCGGGCCGACCAGCTGCCAGCCGTAGACCTGGCGGACACCCTGTAAGAACGGGTCCGGCCGGTGGCGCGCCAACGCCACCGCTGGGCCTTCCCACCACGACGCTCGGAGAAGAGCCATGTATCAGCAAACTGAGTCACCCCCAGCCGCCGCATGTTCGCAGGGGGCCGACACCGGACCCGCCGCGCAGGCTACCACGCGGCCAGAATTCACCACGGCCACCGACAGCAAGGCAGTGCTGCAGTTCGCCATTGCCCCCGATGAGATTGTCGTGACCGCGATTCTCGCCATGGGGGCTCCCCGCTGCATCGAGCAGCGCTGGACGCGTCGGACCCGCAGCAGCTTTCTGCTGGCCGCAGCCCCGGTACTGTGGGCGATGGAGAAGGACGCCATCGGTCACGACCTGGCCGACTTCCTCGACCATGCCGGCGTGCCCCTTGCCATCGCCAACATGCTGCCTCGGCCTGCCAGCACCGCCGCATCCGCGGCTATCGCTGCAGCAGCGCTGGAGGTGGCCAATGTCTGAGAGCAAGCCATGCCGATGCGCACGGTGCGAGACGACACCGGCCAACGCCCGCCACTGGGTGAAGCACCTGACGCAGCAGGCCGAGTACGCAGCGGAACTCCCCCCCTACGAGCGTGTCGTTGGCCTGCATCAAGCCCAGCAGGCACTGGCGGCCGTGCTGACCGCGCGCACCTCGCCTGCAGTCCAGCCGCTTTCTGGCCGGGAGGTTCTGACGGCTGCGGTGATCGCTGCGGTGAAGCGTCATCGCTCCCTGGTGCACTCGCCTCACAGTGTCTATGCAACGGAACTGGCCGCTGCGAGCCAACAGGTCGACGCTGCTTTGGCGACACTGGCCGCCCACGACTTCGATGCCGGCGAGGTGGCCACCGTATGAAGTACCTCACGACCCAACGGCAGATCGCGGCGCCGTGGCCGATGCCCAGCTGCAGGGCCGGGCATACGGCACGACTGATGGAAGACCGCCGCAGAGCCGATGCCGGCGGCGGCCACTACATCGAATGCCAATGCGGCCGCACCCACAAGCACCCCAGCGCACACCTGGCCTTGCAGGAGTGGACCCGCCTGTACGGGCGCGCGACACCGGCAGCTTCCCCAACCAACAACGTGATCCAGCTGGGGCTGGGGCTGGGCGACAGAAGCACCGGGTGTGGATGACGCCACAGAGCAGCACCGGCGGGCCTGCGAGGCCCGCCACTGGATCAGGCAGGGCTACAACAGCGGCAGATGGGTGGACGAACTGATTACCCGCATTGCGGGTAAACGTGGCGCCGCTGCCGCCGAAGCCCTACGGGAAGAAATGCGCCGGCAGTGGCTACGTCGGCGCGAGTGGATGGAGGCGTCCGAGCTTTGAGCAGCCGCATTGTGCAATTCAACATCCTGCAGGAGCTGTGCACCCCGCACGGCCCCCCACCCCGTGCGGCGACCGTGCGGCGCTGGGCAGAACGGCAGGGTATCCGGTACAAGTACGACCGCCACGGCGGGATCTGGACCACCCTCGACGCGCTGAACGCCGCGCTGGGGCTGGTCGAACCGCTCCAGCACGAAGTACGGGAAGAGGACAACATCTGATGACACGCGGCAGAAAAAGGAAGTTCAATCCGGCCATACCTAGGCACATCGAGCAGGGAGCATTGCCGAAAGGGATCTACTGGCACGACGGCCGCTGGTTCATCTACGAAGACCACGCGGAGGGCGGCCGGCGCGTAAAGCGTACGGTCGCCCACGCCAGCGCCCGCCTGTCGGAGCTGCACGCCATCGTGGAAGAGATGCGCACAGGTGCAGGGCGCGGCACGCTTCGCTTTCTCTTCGACCGCTACCACGAATCCAGCGATTTCAAACGACTCGCCGCCGGCACCCGCAGGAACTACGAGGGCTACGCGGAGGTGTTGGCCACCTACGTCCGCAAGGATGGAACGTCGCTGGGATCTATCCAGGTCGACCGCATCACAACGCCGGTTGTACAACGGCTGGTGGAGACTTTTGCTGTAGGCCGCCCGGCGAATCGCACCCAGCCCGCCCTCCCTGCGTACCCCAGCAAGGCCAATCATCTGCACCGCTTCCTGCGGCTGACCTTGTCGTGGGGTGTACGCATGGGCTACTGCAAGACCAACCCGGCCAAAGGCGTGCGCCAGGCGAAAGAACGGGGCGACGCGCGCATGCCGTCGCAGGAAGCGTTTCGCGCAGTGCTGGCTTTCGCACGGGAACGCGGCGCGCTCCCTTCCAACGCCAAGGGCAGCTTTCCCGACTACCTGGCCCCGGTGATGATCCTGGCCTACAGCGTCCGCCTGCGCGGCATCGAGGTCTGCACGCTGACCGACGCGCACCGCCAGGCCGAGGGGGTGCATAGCAATCGCCGCAAAGGATCGCGTGACAACGTGACGGAGTGGGACGCAGCGATGATCGAAGCATGGGAGCAGCTGCTGGCGCGGCGCCACCGCATCTGGAACCGAAAGGGCCGAGTGCGCCCTGTTCCCCTGCGCGCCAACGACAGGTTCTTGCTGGTGGAGCGCAGCGGCGAGCCGATCACCAAGTCTGCGCTCGACAGTGCATGGCAGCGCTTCATCACCGAGGCGGTTCGCGTAGGGGTGATTTCCAAGGCCGAGCGCTTCGCACTGCACGGCTTGAAGCACCGGGGCATCACAGATGGTGACAACAAGGCTGCGGGCGGCCACGTTTCGGAACAAATGCGGCAGCGATATGACCATGAACTGCCCGTGGTCCAACCGCCCGGCAGGAGGAACGCGCTTGACTGCGGAACCACCTAATTCTTCCGAAGAACCTCCCTACGAAACGAAGAAGGCGCCGCTAGGGCGCCTTCGTTGTTGATGCAGTTCGTAGGCAGTGGTGAATTTGACCCATACACCGTCGAAATGTGGGGGGCCTGGGCCAATCCCGGGAGACATGAGCTAGAGGGCCAACCGCCGGTGCGCTGACCTGCCTGTTCTCTGCAGACCAGACTGCGCGGATGCGGGACAATCAGCCTCGCATGCGAGCAACCTACTTCTGCTCACTATCCAGTTCAGCCTGCTGGCCAGCATCATCTTCAAGCCGCCGGATTTCGGCCCCGATGAGGCGCTGGGCATTGGCAAATGAGATGTCGGCTCGCTTCCAATTCTCCTCAGCGACTTCAAGAGATTCGGCCTTCAATGCCGCTGTCACCTCATCGATCAGATCGTCTAGCCGGATGCAAACCTTGGCTGCGTGAATTCGATACTGCAGCACAGTCATTTCAGCCTTGCTTGATTGAATGGCGCCATTCACTGCGTGATCCATACGAACGCGGGCCCAAACTCCATTGATACCAAGGGCATCCAACATTGCGCCATGCGCTTCGGACGCGCTTAGATAGTACTTTGCTACAGCTTGCTGAAGAGCAAGCAGATTGGCTCTTTCCGCATCACTTCGTTGCATCCTTACGTGATCTAGCCGCAATTCCTGCCGCAGGCGCCTCTGGGATTGCTGCCTCTTTCCTTCAGAGAGGTTCTCCTGCACCCATCTCAGCGCAAAGCCCAGGATCAAGGCCAACACAGGGATCACCCATTTCCAATCATCCGTGCAGACCACGCTTGCGGGCTGTGCACACAGATTGGGAGCGGCTTCCAACCCAAAACTAACCGGTGCCCATTCCATGAAATCTCCTTGTCCAAGCACGGCTGCATAGTTGCAGCCGTGCTTGCCTAGCGACCTACGAAGTAGATCAAGAATCCCCGCGCAAAAGCACTCTGGAGTGCTTGATGCAGGTCACCAACTGTAGCCAATACCAACCTGAGCGCTCGTCTGATGGAATCCGCTTGCCTTCTGCAGCAATAGACCGCCCCACGCGCCCAGTCCGTTGGCGAATTTCAACGAAGCACCCGCGCCGAACTCACCACGGCTACGTGGGATGCGCGCATCCACGGCTTCACCGTCCATACGGATCTGTGATTCGGCGCGGGTGTGCAGCCAGTGGGCCGTGACGTACGGCTGCACCTCGGCGGCGCCGTTGCCCCAGCGCGTCACACTGGATAGACGCACACCGACTCGACCGAAGAGACCGTCAGCATCCTCGGTAGTCACCACTGTACCGTTGGCTTCGGTATGGCTGCCGCTGTCCCAGCGGTTGTAGCCAATCTGCAGCTGCGGCTCCAGATACACCCCACCATTGCTGGGACCGCCGGCGCGGAAGGCATAGCCGGCCTCCACGGCGCCTTGCCAGGCGCGACTGTCGTAGCGCTCCTGAGCCAAGCCGACTCCGTCCACACGATTGCGGAACTGGGCACGCTGCACAGAACCGTCCAAGTAGAACCCCGCGTACGGATCACTCATACCTGCGCGACGCCACGTGCCATACACACCCAGCGCCTCACCTTTCACCTTGCCACGGGCGTAGTAGCCAGTCAGTTCATTGACAGAGGTGCTGGTCGCATTTCCGCTGGACAGCATCAAACCCACGCTGCTACCCGAATCATCACGCCACACATCGGCACCCACACTCAGGCTTTGGCTGTTGCCACGGATGTCGAGCTGACGGCTGATCGCGTCGAAGCCGTTGCGCGAGCCGTCGACACGCGCCCAAGCCCGCCCACCATTCTGGCCTGCATTGCGATCATGGTAGCCCAGGCGGAACATTGTCTGCGCCGCCTGCAGGTTGGCCAAGTACGCGCCCGGTTCGGGACGGAGCAGCGGCTCCAGCTCCGGCTCCGGCTCCAGTTCTGGATTCGGATTCGGGTTGGGATTCGGGTTGGGGTTGGGATTCGGATTCGGGTTCGGATTCGGATTCGGATTCGGATTCGGATTCGGATTCGGGTCGGGATTACATTGCGGAAGGCTGGGATCTACCACGCAGGGGTCTGGCGGAGTCGGCACCTGTGATCGGAGATACCAGTTCCCGTTGGAGTCATTTTTAGTGAGGAAATAATCGTACGGGCCACCAACCGCACGCCCGGCCAGCTGAAATACAGCTCCCGATTGCCCCCCAACCTGAATCAGCTCAATTCCGTTGGTCGTCTTGGCTCCTGCTCCCCCTACATTCGCAACCTTTACGTACGCCTGGCCACTGGAGTCTCCCAGCACATGCAGGTGATCCGTGGCCGATGCATCTCCGGCCAGCACAGTGTTGAACGCGAGTGTCCCACCGCTGCCAACGAACGAGCCTGCAGTAAGGCTATTGAACTGCGAACCGTCACCCATGGTTACGGTGCCACCCGCTTGAAGGTTCAGATTGGCAACATCGCTCGCTCCGGTAAGTTGCCAATGCCCTCCGTCCATCACAGTTGCGTTTGCCACGTTGTCGAATGCGCCAGTGATGCTCCCTCCGCCTCCAAGCGTCACATTGCCGAAGCTCAGCCCGTCGCGAGACGCCCAAACATTGCCTTGAAGCGCACTGTTTGTAACGGTGAAGTTTGTCGTAAATGGAGATTTGGCAACGCCGTCAACGATACTGGTCGTTACGTGCAGCAGAATGCCGTTCCCGGCAACCAGTTCGGAGCCGTTCTCAACAAAAATGTTGACTGCCATTATTTGACCCGGCGCCCCTCCGCCGCTGCTCGAGGCGGTTAGTGCGGCTTCCGTCCTGCCAACCACTTTCGACGCATTGATGATCAGCGCTTCATCGCCGCGCAATCCCGCCGAGCTACCACCTAAGCCCAATGAAATCCCTTTGCTGCCTTCAACAACCGAACCATTCGAAACGATGATCCCAGCCGAGTTGCTGGCAAGCAGCCCAGCTGACGAATAGGTGGGCTCAGTAGTGCTGAGGGTTGAGTTAGACAGAAGAATACGCGCGCCGCTATTCGCCAGGATGCCATAGTTTTTCCCAACCACAGAGCTATCAAAGAGCTCTGCATAGCTAGGATCTAGAGTGCCGCCGCCCAGAGAAAGATAAATGCCATTGTACCCGCCATGAACAATGCTGCTCGAAAACAAGCGAACTCCCGAAGAACCCCTGACCACCACGGCCCCGAGTAAAAAATTTGCGGAAGGACTTGCGTTCACACTTGCGTGGTCGAAGTTGGCGACGGAGTTTGTTTCGACTAGGACCGCGCCCGTTTGCGCGCCAGGAAGTACATTCAGAGTGGAATCGTACGCGACGTACCAGTCCTGTAGCGGCGTTGCTGGGTCTACGTCTACTGTGTCGCCATTGAGCGCATTCCCGGCGAAAGCACCGGGGGCGGCGAGCGCGATTGCAAACGCGAAGAAGAGCGCCGAACGAGAGGTTGGTCGAGATGACATGCGTGCTGCCTCAGTTTGGTGAAGGGCAATCAACGCAGCAGAAGCTAGACCTACATGGAAGATGCCTTCGTGAATTTGATTGCGTGATGTGCATCACACAAATTCCGAGAAGACACAGGCTAACACAACGCAATTTTAACAAGCTGAATCGACAGTCATGTTCGGCATGATTCTTGCAGCGCTCACTACTATCCATCACTGATGCAGCTGTCAGCTGGCGTAGTGGAGCGCGGGACGCTCTAATTTTTCCGCCAATTTTTCCGGACCCACAAAAAAGGCGCCCTGAAGGCGCCTAAGTTGTTGTCACAATTGGTGGGCCGTGATGGATTCGAACCATCGACCAAAAGATTAAAAGGCATCACGTTTACGCTTTGAAATCAACGATATGGCGCCTTCAATTTTTCCGGCGCCGCGTCGTGAAACGCCTGCCATGCATAGTGAGCGTGAGGCATTTTTCCGGTCATCGAGCGTCGGATCGCGCCTCAATCCTGGTCTACACGCTGGCTAGGGTGCATCAGACCCCGCGCCGTAGATCCCGCAGCGCTGCGGTCACTCGCGCCTTTTGCGGGTCCCTCGCCCTTGGCTTCGTCGCCGCCGGCGGACGGATTGGATCAAGCGCTGCCTTAACTCGCTCCAGCTCCCTCGTCCCCGCCTCGGCCAAGCGGCGGGCCTGTTGCTGCTGCTCGCGGGTCGGCGGCAGCCCAGGCATCGGTGGCGGCGGCTGGATCGGGGTGCTGTCGGTCAGACGGGCAACGGCCTCACACAGAGGCAGGTCGGGGTGGAGCCTGGCGGCGCACCAGCGCTCGGCGTAGCGCTTCGCCTGCCGGACGTTGGCCGCGCGTACTTCCTTCACGTGCCACATCTTCCGGCCTTCCATCCACAGGCGCACTCCGGGGCGACCGTCAGGGGTAACGCTGGCCGTCTCCCGGCCGTTGTACCAAAGCGCCCACCGCTCGTCCGTCTGGACCCAGCCAGAGGGGATCAGGGCGGTGCGGAAGCCATGGGAGGACTGCATGGCCGGAAGAATACGGCCGGCGGTCGCAAAGGCTGCGACAAGGGATCGTTCACCGGCTGAACCGTTCGGGATCACACGCCGGGCACGGCCGGGCGGACTACGCTTCGGCCATGTGTGGCCGATTCGTCCAGCTCCCCGTTGTCGACTTTGGCCAGCCCGGCCTGGCTGACCTTGCCCCCGGCCTGGCTGAGATCCAGCCCAGCTACAACCTGGCGCCGACGCAGCGCGCCTCGATCATCCTGGACCGTGGCGAAGGTCGGCAGGTCACCCGGCTGGCCTGGGGTCTGCTGCCGTTCTGGGCGAAGGCCAAGGGCCTGCAGGGCTCGACCATCAATGCCCGGATCGAGACGGTGGCCACCAAGCCAGCCTTCCGGTCGGCGTTCAAGAAGCGCCGATGCGTGATCCCCATGGCCGGCTACTACGAGTGGTCAGTGAGCCCCGAGGACGGCAAGAAAGACCCGTGGTTCATCCACGCAACCGGGACGCTGCTGGCCGCCGGCCTGTGGGAGGACGCCAGCCCCCTGCTGCCCGAGGGGAACCTGGGCACCTTCACCATCATCACCGGCGACAGCAGCGGCGTGTCGGCAGACATCCACGACCGCATGCCCGTCTGGTTGCAGGCCGGCCAGATCGATGAGTGGATGGCCGCCAGCGCGGACGATGCCATGGCGATGCTGCTAGCCAGCGAGACGCCGGCAATGGAGGCCTATCGCGTCAGCAGGGCAGTGAACACCCCTCGCAACAACACCCAGCAGCTGCTGCTGCAGGTCGCCTGACGCCGGGGCGGCATGCGCCGGGCACAAGCGGCGGCAGAGCGGCAGCATGGGGGTGTGGGTAGACCCCTCCCCCCCTTTATAAGGCAATTTTCGATGTGCCCACGGCAAAAGGGTAATTCAGGTAACCACCCTCGGGAACTGCTCGCAAATTCCTTATATTTCAGATAGATAGAATACTTTTCATAAGGTAATAATAGGGTAACCTTTGAGTAACCACGTTACCTTTCGAGAGGGTAACCAACGGGCCAAAAATAGTCCTTTAAAATCAATCACATAACCTTTCCTGGCTTTAGAAATTACCCAGAATTACCCCCTGAGGTAACCCCGAAAAGCCTTGCGGCAGTAGGGCCATCGGCGTTCGCCGCCGCTTGGGTTACCCGATTACCCGGTTCCGATGGGCACATCGAGAAACGGCCAGACGTTGAGCCACGCCGTCAGGCGCCCTGGGAGCGCCTACAAAGGGCCGTTCCGCGCAGGGTTCCGCAGGGCCGACCGAAGGCTATAAACGCCCCGTGCAGCCATAGCGGGCGGGGCTTGGCCGGTTGTGCAGGGCATGCAGAAAAAGCACCCCATGAAGTGCGCAGGCGTGGCGGGGAGACGAGTGCGCGCGACGGTCGATGAACAGTCAAAACAGTACGCCCTCCATCCGTTTCGTATGGAGACGCTCGACATGCAGGAGGTCGGGGGCTCTACCTTGGGAGTCGCGGCACCGCGCGGCATACTGCCCACCACTTCGCAGGGGGCAGGGATGGATTACGTACAGGAGTTTTGGTCGTTCATCGGCCGAGCTGGGCTATGGCTTGCAGCCAACTGGATCGACATCCTCAAGGCGGCGGCGGCGCCGATCATCGCTATTGCGGCCCTGCGGGTTTCCCGTCAGCAGGTTGAGATCAACGCGAGCAAGCTTCGCTTGGACCTCTATGACCGCCGATCAGAAGTCTACGGCGCAGTGAAGGTGCTGCTAGGCGAGTTCTGGGCGGACGGCACCGTCACCCAAGAGGCCTTGGACCGATTCCGCAGCGGCACGCTACAAGTCGATTTCCTGTTTGACGAGAATGTCAGTCTCTACATCGCCGAAATGGGCACCAAGGGTCAGCGCCTGGTGCATTGCACGGCTGCCCACTTCCGCGGCGAACACACCGCGCCCAATAGGAAGACACCACTGCAGGAAATGGAAGCGCTGGAAGCGTGGTTTTCCGAGCAAGGTCCTGCAGCCAAGGCGCTCTTCAAGCCATTTCTGAGGTTGGAACCAGCTTCCCCACAGAGCATCTTTGGTCGTTCCCGCCGCGCCCCTTGATTGCTGACGGAGAAGAGCCGCCGTTGGGCGGCTCCGATCTCCTAAGATTCAACTGAACCTATGCGTCCGCGAGCCGCGACCTGGCAACATCGTGGTAGTGGCCGGTCATCTCGATACCGGTCCAGCTGTAGCCCTCAAGGTCAGCCGCAACAAGCGTGGTGCCCGAGCCGGCAAACGGGTCGAGGATTCGGCCGCCCTCTTCGCAGATCTTCACCAGCTGGCGCATGAGGTCCGTGGGCTTGCCAGTCATGTGGTGCTTGTCGGCCTTGCGCACGCTCTCGCGGATCACACCTGGCAATACCGGGGCGCGCCGGCCCAGCGGCATGTTGCCCTTGCTGCCCCACACCACGTACTCAGCCTGGTTGCGGAAGCGCCCCAGCTGGGGACGCACCCCTTCCGTCTTGTCCCACACCGCCACACCGCGCCAGGTGAAGCCGGCACACTGCAGCGCATCGGTGGTGAGCGGCAACTGGCGCCAGTCCGTGAACAGCAGTACCGGGGCGCCGTCCTTCAACACGCGACTGCACTCGGCCAGCCACAGCCGCATCCATGCCAGGTGCGACCGCTGGTCGCGCTCGTCGCCAACAAAGTCGTCATGCAAGCCGCTGCGTACGTACTTGCTCGATGGCGCCTGCTGCCGCGAAGCGGCATGCACACCGCCACTGGCATAGGGCGGATCAGTGATGAGGGCGTCGAAGCTCGCCGCCGGCAAGGTCGGCAGGACGGTCAGCGCATCGCCGTGGATCAGTTCGTTCTTCATTGGTAGAGCCTTCTTCGTGGTGTCGCTCGCGGCGATCCATGGAGAGGCTCGTGGCCTTCATATGATTCAGGCACCCGCAGCGCGGGCACTTCATTTGCAGGTCATGCGGTCCAGCAGCTTTCGCCAACAGGCGGGCGCAGTCGCCGCATCGCAGATTCACGCGCGCATCCATCAGGCGGCCGCTCCCAGCTCAAACGGATCGAACCGGATCACATCTTGGCCCAGCCACTCGTTGATGGCCGTCATGCGCGTCTGCAGCGGCGCCAGCTCCATTGCGGCCCACACCATCGCGGCCTCGCGGATCGAGCCGAAGCCGCCACTGTTCTGCGGCACGATTCCCAGCAGCTGCGGCGGCGTGCGCAACGACGCGAGCATGTCGTCACGGGTGACGCTCTTGATGCCAGTGAATTCATCCTTGGCCGCCACTTCGCTGACCGGGATCAGCTTCAACCCATCCTTGCTACCGCCCGGCGAATGGACGAACAGATTGCGGAAGTTGCCAGGGCCACGGGACTGCCGCAGCGCCTCGCGCAGCTTGTCCACGTCGCCGCCCTCGGGCTGACTGTCGGTCAGGTACAGGATGAAACCGGCGTGGGACCCGTTGTTGTAATACTTGCGGCGGAACAGCGTTGCCGATTCGTTGAGCAGCGCAGACTGCACCGCCGGCATCCATTCTGGCAGGCCGTACACCTCCTGATCCGCATCGGCCTCACGCAGCTGGAATACCTCGCCTGCGGGGAATTCATGTTCGATCCTGCCCGCGCGAACCTGAAAGAACTCGCCCTGCTCTACCCCGCGCCGCATGTACTGAGCGAGCGGGACCGCCAGGCTGTGCGCCACACCTGACAGGGCACGCCGGCGCTCCACATAGGCCATCCCGAAGGTGGTGTAGTCCAGAGCCAGCTGCGCGAACGCCTCACGACTGAGCAGCCGATGCGGGCGAAAGGTGCGCACCAGCATGTTTCGCTTGAAGGTCAGGCCGCTATGCAGGTAGGGATTGGCGCGGGTGGTGCGCGACAGCCCATGCAGATCCACCGGGGGCTCGTAGAAGCGGCCATTGCGCCAGCATTCCAGGTAGTCGAGGATTCCGCGCTGGTCGAGGACCGGTGTAGGGTCGCCAAACGTGAATGCCTCGATATTGGCCGGGGGGGCCGCAACCGCGCCCTGGTCGATGTCTGCCATTAGAAAATCTCCATGGAGCCGCGAGCGACGCTGCCGCCTTCCAGCGGCTCGTTCTGCAGCGCGTGCATGAGTGCCCACGCCAGATCGGCGTGGCCTGTGGTGCGCGAGCGACCGGCGGTGTACGTCACCTGGCGCCCGCTGGGGGTAAGCGTTTTCTGAATTGCCAAGAGCGATTGGGTCAGATCGGTCCAGCCGGCGTCGTATTGCAGGCGCTCGTTCTTGATGACATCGAACGCCTTCAACACCAGCCGCGTCTTGACCTCGGGGGAGTAGCTGAACGTGGTCACGCCGGGGAAGAACTGGCGCACCAATTGCGCCACGCCGGTGCCCATGCCCGTGGCATCGATGCCGATATAGGTCACCCAATAGCGCTGGGTGATCTGACGGATAAACGCGGCCTGCGCGGCGAAATCCATCCCCTTGAACTGATGGCGCTCCAGAATGCGGAAGGTGCCACCGGGAACGAGCGGAGGTGCGACCACCACGATGCCGGCGCTATCGCCCGTTTCGGCCGGGTCATACCCGATCCACACCGGACGATCCCCATAGGGCCGAATCGCCAAGGGTCGGTAGTCGTCCGACCATTCCACCCAGCTGTCGACCTGGCACGGCTGCAGCATGGTAAGAGGGAAAATGCTGGCGCTATCGTCAACGAACTCGCACATGAGCAGATTGGCGAATTCGTCGGCGCTGTAGTCGCGGCGAAGCTCTTCGATATCGAACAGGTCGCAACCGCGGCCTGCAGCATCCAGCACGGTGACGATCTGGCGCCACATGGCGTCCTCGCACCGGCGGCCACCCATCAACCGCGCATGGCTCACGTCCAGCTGGATCTGCTGGGACACCGGGCGGCCCTTGTTGAAGCGCTCGCCGGTCCAGAAGTCGAACGCTTCGTGCGCCATCGTGGAGGGCGTACTGAAGTAGGTTTTGCGCCACTTCTTGTGCATCGCCATGCCGCTGGCGACCTTGTTCAGCTGGTTGAAGCCATGGGTCCAGAAGAATTCATCGAAGTAGAAATTGCCGTGGTAGCCCTGCGCGGTGCGTGCGTTGGTTCCGAGGAAGAACAGCTCTGCACCATTTGCCAGGGTGATCGGGTCGCCGGTCAGGTCGCGGTCCAGCACCTCGCGCACGAAGCCACGCATGTAGCCAAGGAAGATGTGCGCCTGGCTCTTGGAGGCACTGAGAAAAATCTGATTGCGGCCGGTGGTCAGCGCATCTATCAGCGCCTCGCGGGCGAAGTAGAAGGTCGCGCCGATCTGGCGGGACTTGAGGATGATGCGCGTACGTTCGTTGCCGGCGCGGAGCCAATCGCGTTGATAGTCGAAGCACCCATCCACAAACGCCGTCTGCAGGCGCTCGACCTCTTCTTCGCTGAACTCGTTCTTGCGGGCCTTCTTCTTTGGCTTGGCATTGCGGTTGGCGACAGCCGGATTCAGGTCGGATTCGTTGCCGCCGCCCTGGTATCGCTGGATGCGTGCCTGTCGTTCCAGCTGGCGATGCAGCAGATCAATCTCTTTGAAGTCGCCGCCGGTCTTCCCCTCTTTGTGGATGAGGATGGCAAGGCGCGCTTCCAGCGCACCACCAATGCGCTCGACGCTGTCGGCGCGGTCCCATTCGTCGCGCGCCTTCCAACTGTGGACCGTCTTTTCCTTCTCACCAATGAGGGAGGCGATGTCACACACGCGCCAGCCCATCCAGTACAGAAACTTGGCTTGGCGGCGTGGATCTACATGGAGTTGTTCGGCTACGCTGGTCACCTGAACAGGTTGCAGCGCCGCTCGCGCGCGCGACATGGAAAGGCCACGTAGTTCAGCGCGTTACACGCAGACCGCGTTGCTGCGCATTCGCCCTCAATCGACCATGGGTCATCGCATCGAGAACCGGTGCGCACCGACACCAGCAGAGGGCGATATGGCCAACAAGACCGACAACAAGAAGCTGCGTTCGAAGTTCTTCCGCGTAGCCGTCGAAGGCGCAACCACCGATGGCCGCGTGATCGAGCGCCAGCACATCGCAGACATGGCCGCTTCCTACGACCCGCAGCTGTATGGTGCCCGCATCTGGGTGGAGCATCTGCGCAGC
>NZ_JACGTN010000020.1:0-149309 GCF_014763005.1 Stenotrophomonas sp. Br8
TCCGGTTGCGGGGGCGTGAGCGCCATGGATGGCGCGACCGAGCCTACAGGGACGTATTCACGGCGTCCCCCGCAACCGGACCCACCCCGCCATCCCACGGATAGCCAGCTTCTGCTGTTGCTCCGGCCTTTGCCGTTGCTTCGGCAGGTGCAGGGCGCAGCCCTGCCGAACACCCCCCAACCCTCACGTCACTGAACCGATCAGCGATTTCGGCACGGCACTTGCACTAGCTCCAGCAGACACCCCCATCCCTGTTTCTGGAACCGTTGCAGATGTCCCACTCCGTCACTTCGATCCTTTCCCAGATCCGCTCCTACCAGACCCAGGTGGGACAGCCCGCGCTCAACCCGCTGGCCGAAGCGCCGCGTAGCAATGCCCTGCCGGGCACGGTGCTGGATGCGCCGCAGGTCCAGCCTGCCAGCTTCACCGAAACCCTGCGCGGCGCCATCGCCGGCGTCAACGATGCGCAACAGAAATCCGGCGCGCTGGCCAAGGCCTTCGAACTGGGTGAACCCGGTGCCGACCTGGCCAAGGTGATGGTCGCCTCGCAGCAGTCCCAGATCGCCTTCCGCGCCACCGTGGAAGTCCGTAACCGTCTCGTCCAGGCTTATCAGGACGTGATGAACATGCCGCTGTAAGGATAGAAACGCATGGCCCTGTCGCTCTCCAAGGAATCCCTGAACGCCGAAAAGGCGGGCCAGTGGTTCGACCGGCTGCAAAGCCTGCAGATCACCCGTCGGCTCGGACTGATGGCGATGATCGCCGTGGCCGTGGCGGCAGGCCTGTTCGTGTTCTTCTGGTCGCAGAAGCCGGGCATGGTGCCGCTGTACACCGGCCTGGACCAGAAGGCCACCGCTGAAGCGACCGACCTGCTGCGTGCCGCACAGATTCCGTTCCAGCTGGACCCGGCCACCGGTGGCATCACCGTGCCGGAAAAGAACCTGCACGACGCCCGCCTGAAACTGGCGGGCTCGGGCCTGACCGACAGCGGCAAACTCGGCTTCGAACTGATGGAGCGCGACCCGGGTTTCGGTGTCAGCCAGTTCGTGGAAAGCGCGCGCTACCAGCACGCACTGGAAACCGAGCTGTCGCGCACCATCAACACGCTGCGCCCGGTGCGCGATTCGCGCGTGCATCTGGCCATTCCCAAGCCCAGCGCGTTCACCCGCCAGCGTGACGTGGCCAGTGCCTCGGTCACCCTGGAACTGCGCGGCGGCCAGCAGCTGGAACGCAGCCAGGTCGATGCGATCGTGCACATGGTGGCTGCCGCCATCCCCGATCTGGCGCCGGAACGCGTCACCGTGGTCGACCAGAGCGGTCGCATGCTCAGCGTCAGCGACCCGAACAGCGAAGCGGCGGTCAACGCTGCCCAGTTCGAACAGGTGCGCCGCCAGGAAACCTCGTTCAACCAGCGCATCCGCGAACTGCTGGAACCGATGACCGGTCCCGGCCGGGTCAACCCGGAAGTCAGCGTGGACATGGACTTCTCGGTGACCGAAGAAGCGCGCGAGCTCTACAACGGCGAGCCGCAGAAACTGCGCAGCGAGCAGATGAGCGAGAACAGCAGCAGCACGCCGGGCCCGCAGGGCGTACCGGGTGCCACCAGCAACAGCCCGCCGGGCCAGGCCGCCGCACCAGCCACCGCGCAGGCGCCAACCGAAAGCAGCAAGAACGCGACCCGCAACTACGAGCTGGACCGTACCCTGCAGCACACCCGCCAGCCAGCGGGCCGCATCAAGCGCGTGTCGGTGGCGGTGCTGGTGGACAACGTGCCGCGCGCCGGTGCCAACGGCAAGGTTGCACCGCAGCCGCTGTCGGCGGCAGAACTGACCCGGGTCGAAGCGCTGGTCAAGCAGGCTGTTGGTTTCAGTGCCGAGCGTGGCGACACCGTGTCGGTGATGAATGCCCCGTTCGTGCGTGATACCACGCCGGTGGAAGGCCCGAACTGGTGGGAACTGCCGTGGGTGCACGATGCCGGCCGCATGCTGCTGGGTGCGCTGGTGGTGATGGCGCTGCTGTTCGGCGTACTGCGCCCGGCACTGCGCGGCATCACCGGGCAGAACCGCAGGAACGAAGAACTGGCGCTGGAACCGCATACCGCGGACGTGCAGCTGGTCGATGACGATGGCACCCCGCTGCCGGCGCTCGGCGCCGATCGGGCAAGCCTGGGCGGGCCGGAAGCATTGGCCCTGCCGGTGGATTCTTATGAGGAACGACTGCGGATGGCGCGTGAAGCCGTGAAGACCGACTCCAAGCGCGTGGCCCAGGTGGTCAAGGGCTGGGTAGCCAATGACTGAGGTCGCCCCCCTGACCGGCGTGCAGCGCGCCGCCGTCCTGCTGCTGTCGCTGGGTGAACTGGACGCGGCCGAAGTGCTGCGCCACATGGAACCGAAGGAGGTGCAGAAGATCGGCATCGCCATGGCCACCATGTCCGACATCACCCGCGAACAGGTGGAACGGGTGATGGACCAGTTCAGCAGTGAGCTGGGCTCGAAGACCTCGCTGGGCGTGGGCTCGGACGACTACATCCGCAACATGCTGGTGCAGGCGCTGGGCAGCGAAAAGGCCGGCAACCTGATCGACCGCATCCTGCTGGGCCGCAACACCACTGGTCTGGACGCGCTGAAGTGGATGGACCCGCGTGCGGTGGCCGACCTGGTGCGCAACGAGCACCCGCAGATCATCGCGATCGTGATGGCACACCTGGAAACCGACCAGGCTGCCGACGCGCTGAAGCTGCTGCCCGACCGCACCCGTGTGGACGTGTTGCTGCGCATCGCCACCCTCGACGGCATTCCGCCCAATGCGCTGAACGAACTCAACGAGATCATGGAACGCCAGTTCGCCGGCAACCAGAACCTGAAGTCGTCCAACATCGGCGGCGTGCAGTGCGCGGCCAACATCCTCAACTTCATGGACAGCGGCCAGGACCAGGCCATCCTGGGCGAAATCGCACGTATCGATGCGCCGCTGAGTGGCCGCATCCAGGACCTGATGTTCGTGTTCGACGACCTGGTGGACCTGGACGACCGCGAGATGCAGCTGGTGCTGCGCGAAGTCAGCGGCGAGCGGCTGGGCCTGGCCCTGCGCGGTGCCGACATCAAGGTGCGCGACAAGATCACCCGCAACATGTCCCAGCGCGCGGCCGAGATCCTGCTGGAAGACATGGAAGCGCGCGGCCCGGTGCGCCTGTCCGACGTGGAAGTGGCGCAGCGCGAGATCCTGGCCATCGTCAAGCGCATGGCCGATGAGGGCACCGTCACCATCGGTGGCAGCGCGGAGGCGATGCTGTGAGCAACGTCGTGCGCTGGCTTGCCCCGGACCTGCTGGCCCAGCCCGAACCGGTGCTGGACCACGACGATGCCTTCGAACTCACCGAGCCGGACCCGGAGCATGAGCCGGAGCCGCCGCTGCAGCTGCCTACCCTGGAAGAAATCCAGGCGATCCAGGACAGCGCCGAGAAGGAAGGTTTCGACCACGGCCACGCCGATGGTTTCAGCCAGGGCCAGGCCGAGGTGCGCCGACTGGTCGCACAGATCGAGGGCATCCTCGACAACTTCGGGCGGCCGCTGGCGCGTCTGGAAAATGAAGTGGTCGGCGCGCTCGGCGAACTGGCGGTACGCATCGCCGGTGCGCTGGTCGGCCGTGCCTACGAGGCCGACCCGGCGCTGCTGGGGCAACTGGTCGGCGAGGCGATTGACGCCGTAGGCGGCAGCAACCGTGAGGTGGAAGTGCGCCTGCATCCGGATGACATCACCGCCCTCGCCCCGTTGTTGACCCTGTCGCCGCAGCAGCGCCTTGTGCCCGACACCAGCCTGAGCCGTGGCGATCTGCGCGTGCATGCCGAAGCGGTGCGCATCGACGGCACGCTGGAAGCGCGCCTGCGCGGCGCCCTGGATGCCGTGATCCGCCAGACCGGAGCCATCGCATGAACACCGACACCGCGTCGCCGTCGTCTCCGCCGGCCGACTGGACCATTCCCCGCAACCTGCGCCTGGCCAACCGTCTCGACGGCCTGAAGGTCGACACCGCGCACGGCCGCGGGCTGATCCGCGAGGGCGTGTTGCGCCGGGCGGTCGGCCTGACACTTGAGGCGGTCGGCTGCGAAGCACCGCTGGGCGCCAGCTGCAAGGTGGAAGTGGTCGACGGCGGCTGGGTCGATGCCGAAGTGGTCGGCTTCGCCGGCGAACGCACCTACCTGATGCCCAGTGCCGAACTGCATGGCCTGTTGCCGAATGCACGGGTGGTGCCATCGGCCCGCCGTGGCGGCGTGGAAGTGGGCGAAGGCCTGCTTGGCCGCGTCATCGACAGCGATGGCGTGCCGTTGGACGGCAAGGGCCCGATCCGTGCGGAAGGCCACGTTGGCATGGCCGGCGTCTCGATCAATCCGCTGGCACGCGAACCGATCACCCAGCCCCTGGATGTGGGCGTGCGCGCGATCAATGCGCTGCTGCCGATTGGTCGCGGCCAGCGTGTCGGCCTGTTCGCCGGCTCCGGCGTCGGCAAGTCGACGCTGCTGGGCATGATGACCCGCTACACCGCCGCCGACGTGATCGTGGTCGGCCTGATCGGTGAGCGTGGCCGCGAAGTGCGCGATTTCGTTGAAAGCACCCTCGGCGAGGAAGGCCTGCGCCGCGCCGTGGTGGTGGCCAGCCCGGCCGACCGTCCGCCGCTGGCCCGCCTGCATGGCGCCTACCGCGCCACCGCCATCGCCGAGTGGTTCCGCGACCAGGGCCTGAACGTCCTGCTGCTGATGGATTCGCTGACCCGCTTCGCCCAGGCACAGCGCGAGATCGGTCTGTCGGTGGGCGAGCCCCCCACTACACGCGGCTACCCGCCATCGGTGTTCGCCAAGCTGCCGGCACTGGTCGAACGTGCAGGCAATGGTGCCAAGGGCCGCGGCTCGATCACCGCCTTCTACACCGTGCTGACCGAAGGCGACGATCCGCAGGATCCGATCGCCGATGCAGCGCGCGCGATTCTCGACGGCCACATCCTGCTCTCGCGCCGCGTGGCCGACAGCGGCCTGTACCCGGCGATCGACGTGGAATCGTCGGTCAGCCGCGTGGTCACGGAAATCGCCGACGAACCGTGGCGCCTGCGCATCCGCAAGCTGAAACGGCTGGTCTCGGCCTACTCGGCCAACCGCGACCTGATCGCCATCGGCGCCTATCAGCGCGGCAACGACGCCGCGACCGATGAAGCCCTTGAGCGCTGGCCGGAAATCATGGAATTCCTCGGCCAGGATGTTGCCAAGGCCGCAGATCTACCGCACAGCCAGGCGGCGTTGCAGCGCCTGGTGGAACAAGAGAATGAGAGGCTGACATGATCCAGTCCAAGCGCATCGATCCGCTGCTGAAGCGGGCCCAGGAACACGAGGACGCGGTCGCCCGCGACCTGGCCGAGCGCCAGACCGTGCTCGACACCCATCTGTCGCGCCTGGACGAACTGCGTCGCTACGCCGAGGAATATGCCTCGCAGCAGATGGCCGACGCGCAGATGGCCGCGACCAGCCCGGCGCAGCTGTTGAACCGGCGCGCTTTCCTGGACCGGCTGGACAGCGCGGTGGAACAGCAGCAGCAGACCGTCAACGGCAACCGCGAGAAGGTCGAAGCCGAGCGCGCACGCCTGATCCTGGCCAGCCGTGACAAGGCGGTGCTGGAACAGCTGGCCGCCAGCTACCGCGCGCAGGAAAAGGTGGTAACCGACCGCCGCGACCAGCGCGAGATGGATGACATCGGCGCACGTCGCGCGCGCCTGGCACAGACCGAAGACCAGGATGATGGCGAGCAGGGAGGCCGATCGTGATGCCCTCCCCCCTGAGCAGCAACGCCAGCGCACCGACGCCCGGCGGCAGCGGCAATGCCAGCGGTGCACGCACCTCGAGCAGTGATTCGGGCAAGGATTTCGGCCAGATGCTGCAGGGTGGCAGCGCGTCGAGCAGCACTACCGGTGCTGCGGCCACCGCCAGCAGCCCGGCGAAACCTACCACCGCTCCATCGACTTCCGATGGTAATCCGGGCAAGACGACGCCACGGCCGGGCGACGGCGAAACCGCCGCCACTGACCCTGCGACTTCGACACCCGCTGCACCGGCAACGTCGGCAGCTGCCGATGACAAGGACTCCCCGGCCAGCACGGACGACGCGCCTTGGCCGCCGCTGGGGTTGGCCGGTCTGGTGCTGGCCGTGCCCACCGGCGTCGATCCGGTGCCTGTTGTGCCGCCGCCGACGGCCAGCGATGCCGACGGCGGTGCACTGCCCTTGGCTGCGCCGGCACTTCCCGCCGCAGCGGCACCAGCCGCGGTCAGCGCATCGGCATCCGCTGCCGGCGACGCTGAGGCCAGCGGCCTGCCGTTGCCCGAACTGGTGCTGGGTGGCAAGGCGCTGGATCGGGCCGAGGATGGCGACAGCCTGCAGATCGGCGACCGCGCGCCGCCGGCGCCGCTGCAGCCCCCGCTGCCCGCCGCCCTGCAGGACCTTAAGGCCGCACTGGCCAGCAATGCTGTCTTCAACGGCGAACCCACACCGAAGCCGGTACTGGGCGACGATGGTTTCGACCAGGCCATCGGTGCGCGCATCGGCTGGCTGGCTGACCAGAAGATCGGTCATGCCCACATCCGCCTCAATCCGGAAGACCTGGGGCCGGTGGACGTGCGCCTGCAGATGAACGGTGACAAGGTGCATGCCAGCTTCAGCAGCCCGCACGTCGACGTACGCCAGGCGCTGGAAAGCAGCCTGCCGCGCCTGCGTGAACTGCTCGGCGAGCAGGGCTTCCAGTTGGCCCATGCCGATGTCGGCCAGCAGCACAGCGGCGACGGCAATCCGGGCAGCCAGGCCGGCGGCGGTCGCGGTGGTGACGGAGAACCGTCACTGGGCGACACCACAGTGTCGGCATCGCAGCTGATCCGCCAGCGCGGGTTGTTGGACGCGTACGCCTGACAGGCGTGCCAACCAAGGTTGGCACCTACCAAGAGCGGGACGGTTGGCAACCGCCAATCGGTAGCGCCGGGCCATGCCCGGCGGATTCCCGACATCCCGCCGGGCATGGCCCGGCGCTACCGATATGAACACCCGACAGAATTCCGTCGCACCCCTCGCCGGTCACTCCGGCACACCCCTTGCATATCCCGGTGAAGCAACCCTCAGGAGCTTCACCCCGTGGCCGCAGCCGCTGACAAAACCAAGAAGACCGCCGAGAAGGACAAGACCGCCAAGCCGCGCAGTCCGATCCTGATCACCGCCCTGGTCGCCGTACTGGCCGCCGGCGCCGCCGGTGGCGGGGTGTGGTTCTTCACCCAGTCCAAGCACGAAGACAAGACCGCGCAGGCGCCGAAGAAGACTGCCACCCCGGCCCCGGCGCAGTACTTCGCACTGGAACCGGCGTTCGTGGTCAACCTCAACGGTTCGATCGACGGCCCGCGCTACCTGCAGGTGGAAGTGCAGCTGATGACCCGCGATCCGGCCGCGCTGGAAGCGATCAAGACCCATGCCCCGGCCATCCGCGCACGCCTGCTGATGCTGTTCTCGCAGGTCAGCCCGCAGCAGATCGCCGACATCGCCGGCAAGCAGAAACTGCAGGCCGATTCGCTGGCCGAAGTGCAGAAGGTGCTGAAGGCAGAGACCGGCAGCAACGGTGCCGACGACCTGCTGTTCACCAGCTTCGTGACCCAGTAAGGGCTCCCCGATGAATGACCTGCTGTCCCAGGATGAGATCGATGCCCTGTTGCATGGCGTGGACAGTGGCGCGGTCGAAACCGAGCCGGACGCCCCCAGTGGCGAAGCACGCTCCTACGATTTCGCCAGCCAGGACCGCATCATCCGCGGTCGCATGCCGACCCTGGAAATGGTCCACGAGCGCTTCGCGCGCCTGTGGCGGATCGGCCTGTTCAACCTGATCCGGCGTTCGGCCGAACTGTCCGTGCGCGGCATCGAGCTGATCAAGTTCAACGATTACATGCACTCGCTGTATGTGCCGACCAACCTGAACCTGATCCGCTTCAAGCCACTGCGTGGTACCGGCCTGATCGTGTTCGAACCGACCCTGGTGTTCGCCATCGTCGACAACTTCTTCGGTGGCGACGGGCGTTACCCGACGCGCATCGAAGGCCGCGAGTTCACCGCCACCGAAATGCGGGTGATCCACCTGCTGCTGAAGCAGACCTTCGCCGACCTGCGTGAAGCGTGGGCGCCGGTGATGGACGTGGAATTCGAGTACATCAACTCGGAAATCAACCCGCACTTCGCCAACATCGTGACGCCGCGCGAATACGTGGTGGTGTGCCGCCTGCATGTCGAACTCGACGGCGGTGGCGGCGACATCCACGTGACCCTGCCGTACTCGATGCTGGAGCCGATCCGCGAACTGCTCGACGCCGGCATCCAGAGCGACCGCAACGACCGCGACGAGAGCTGGGGCCGCACCCTGCGCGAGCAGCTCAACGTGGCCGAAGTCACCCTGTCCAGCGTGCTGGCCAGCAAGCGCATGACCCTGCGCGACCTGACCCGGCTGAAGGTCGGCGACATCCTGCCGATCGACCTCAGCCCGCAGGTGCCGCTGTGCGTGGAGAACATCCCGGTGTTCACCGGTGAGTTCGGCGTCGCCAACGGCATGAACGCCGTAAAGATCACCGCTACCCATCCGCCGGGCACCCGTCCGCGCGTACCCGTCATCCAGGAAGACCCGCAATGAACGATATCGACGCCCTCGAACCGACCCCGGCCCAGTTCAGCAGCCTGCAGGCCGATGAGGCGACCGGCCCGGATTTGAACCTGGACGTGATCCTCGACGTGCCGGTGACGTTGTCGCTGGAAGTCGGTCGCGCCCGCCTGCCGATCCGCAACCTGCTGCAGCTCAACCAGGGTTCGGTGGTGGAGCTGGAGCGTGGTGCCGGCGAATCGCTGGACGTGTTCGTCAACGGCACGCTGATCGCCCATGGCGAAGTGGTGGTGATCAACGACCGCTTCGGCGTGCGCCTGACCGATGTGGTCAGCCCCAGCGAGCGGATCCGGAGACTGCGTTGAGCCTGCTCGCCGCCACCGCGCTGGCCGTCGCCAAGACGGCCCCGCAGGTCGGCCAGCATGCGCCGGCCGCACCGAGCCTGTTCGGTGCGGTGCTGGCCCTGCTGGCAGTGCTGGCCCTGGTCATCGGCCTGGGCTGGCTGCTCAAGCGCCTGCCCGGCAGCGGCTTCCGCCCGGCCGAGGGCATGAAGCTGGTGGCGAGCCTGAATGTTGGCGCCAAGGAGCGCGTGGTGGTGGTCGAGGTCAATGGCCAGCAGCTGCTGCTGGGCGTGACCGCCGGCGGCATCAACGCCCTGCACACCTTGCCCGAACCACTGCCGCCGCCTGCGCCGCTGCGCGTACCCGATCTGAAGAACCTGCCGAATTTCGCCCAGCTGCTGCAACAGCGGCTGCGCAAGGACCCCTGACATGCGTGTGACCCGTTCCCGTCTTGCCGCCCTGCTGCCGTGGCTGAGCCTGATCGCCCTGTGCCTGCTGCCTGCGCTGGCGTTCGCCGCCCCGGGCGCACCGACCACACCGCTGCCGGACATCAACGTCGGCAAGGTCGGCGGTGCGCCGGTCAGCCTGCCGCTGCAGACGCTGCTGCTGATGACGGCGATCACCCTGATCCCGTCGATGCTGCTGGTGCTGACCTCCTTCACCCGCATCATCATCGTGCTGGGCCTGCTGCGGCAGGCGCTGGGCACCGGCCAGACGCCGTCCAACCAGGTACTGCTGGGGCTGGCCCTGTTCCTCACTGCGATGATCATGCTGCCGACCTGGGACAAGGCCTGGAGCACCGGCATGGCGCCGTATCTCAATGGCGAGATCGACTTCCAGACCGCCTGGACGCTGACCACCACGCCGCTGCGCGCCTTCATGCTGGCGCAGATCCGCGAGACCGACCTGATGACCTTCGCCGGCATCGCCGGGCACGGCACCTACGCCAACCCCGATGCGATTCCGTTCCCGGTGCTGGTCGCTTCGTTCGTCACCAGTGAGCTGAAGACCGCCTTCGAAATCGGCTTCCTGATCTTCATCCCGTTCGTGATCATCGACCTGGTCGTGGCCAGCGTGCTGATGTCGATGGGCATGATGATGCTGTCGCCGATGCTTGTGTCGGCACCGTTCAAGATCCTGCTGTTCGTGCTGGTCGATGGCTGGGTACTGACCGTCGGCACGCTGGCGGCAAGCTTCAATCCGGCCTGACAGACGCGACGCCGGGCAGTGCCGGCCGCCGCATTGACCACCGCCGGGCATGGCCCGGCGCTACCGATGGAACCCTGATGTCTCCCGAACTTGCCTTGACCGAACTGCGTGGCGGCCTGATCACCGTGCTGTGGGTGGCTGGCCCGCTGCTGCTGACCGTCCTGGTGGTCGGCGTTGTGGTGGGCGTGGTGCAGGCCGCGACCCAGCTCAACGAACCCACCATCGCCTTCGTTGCCAAGGCCGCAGCGCTCACTGCGGTGTTGTTCGCACTGGGCAGCCTGCTGATCGGCCATCTGGTCGAATTCACTACGCTGCTGTTCCAGCGCATTCCGCACCTGATCGGCTAGACGGACCCGCACGCAGATGGACGCCGCCACCCAGATGGCTGCCGACGGCCTGAATGCCTTCGGCATGATCGGCACCGTGCTGTGGACCATGCTGCGCATCGGCGCGGTGGCCATGGCGATGCCGATGATCGGTACCCGCGCCGTGCCCGGCCGGGTGCGAGTGATGCTGGCCGGTACCCTGGCCATTGCGTTGGCGCCCCTGCTGCCGCCGGTACCGGACTGGACCGGCTTCGACGCCGCCACCGTGCTGACCATCGCGCGCGAGCTGGCGATCGGCGTGGCCATCGGTTTCATGCTGCGGCTGGTGTTCGAGGCGGGCGCGATGGCCGGCGAACTGGTCGCCCAGGGCACCGGCCTGGCGTTTGCGCAGATGAGCGACCCGCTGCGCGGCGGCACCTCCGGTGTCATCGGCCAATGGTTCTATCTGCTGTTCGGCCTGCTGTTCTTCACCGCCAACGGCCATCTGGCGCTGATCTCGCTGGTGGTGGACAGCTACCGCGCCCTGCCGATCGGGGCGCCCCTGCCCGACCCGCACGCCTTCTTCAGCATCGCCCCGACCTTCCTGCTGACCGTGCTGCGAGGGGCGCTGACCCTGGCCATCCCGCTGACCGTGGCGATGCTGGCGGTGAACCTGGCCTTCGGCGTACTGGCCCGCGCGGCGCCGGCGCTGAATCCGATCCAGCTGGGCCTGCCGGTCTCGCTGCTGCTGGGCCTGTTCCTGCTGACCCTGCTGGTCGGTGAAATGGGCCCGCCGGTGCAGCGCCTGTTCGATGCCGCCTTCGAGGCTGCGGGTGCCGTGACCCGCTGACGCGGTCATCACGTTTTGCTGCTTGCCGTCCCCCCCGGTGCCCGCGTTAGAGTGAATGGGCAGCGACCGGGGGGACGCTGCAACCGGCGGCCTCTGGTCGCCCGCCTTACGCATGCCCCACCGTAGTTTTTCCGTTGACAGGCAGGTCCGGGAGACTGACGAATGCTGGAAGGCACGTACAACCCGTGGCTGGTGGCGACCTCATTGCTGGTTGCAGTGATGGCGTCCTATACCGCGCTGGCGATGGCCGGGCGCACCGTCACCGCGCCTGGCAAGGGCGCGACCTGGTGGTGGCGCCTCGGCGGCGGCTTTGCGATGGGGCTGGGCATCTGGTCGATGCACTTCATCGGCATGCTCGCCTTCGACCTGCCCATTCCGCTGGGCTACGACCTGCCCATCACCCTGCTGTCGCTGGCACTGGCGATCGGCTCGTCGGTGTTCGCGCTCTGGCTGGTGTCGCTGCGTACCCTGCCCCATCCACGCCTGGCCGGTGGCGCGTTGCTGATGGGCAGCGGCATCGCCAGCATGCATTACGTGGGCATGGCCGCGATGCGCATGCAACCTGGCATCGATTATCAGCCGGTGTGGCTGCTGCTGTCGCTGCTGGTTGCGGTGGCCGCGTCGTGGACCGCGCTGTATGTGGCCTTCCGCCTGCGCGCGCAGCACACCCGCATCGGCGACCGCCTGGCTGCCGCCGGCCTGCTCGGCCTGGCCATCGTCGGCATGCACTACACCGGCATGGCCGCCGCCCGTTTCCCCGAAGGCAGCATCTGCGGCGCCGCAGTGGGCGATGGCCTGCAGAACAACTGGCTGGCGATGCTGGTGGTGGTGCTGACCGTGGCGATCCTGGCGGTGGTGCTGGTGGTGTCCTGGCTGGACCAGCGGGTGGAGGCACAGCTGTTGCGCCTGCGCAATTCGCTGCTCAGCACCTCGTTGACCGACGCCCAGCAGGAACTGACCCAGGCCGCGCTGCACGACCCGCTCACCCGCCTGCCGAACCGGCTGCTGCTGCAGCGGCGCATCGTGCAGGCACTGGCCGAGGCCGAACAGGGCGGCAGCCGCTTCGCGGTGATGTTCATGGACCTGGATGGCTTCAAGCAGGTCAATGATGCCTATGGCCACCAGGCCGGCGACGCGCTGCTGGTGGCGGTGGCCGAACGCACCCGCCAGCTGCTGCGCCCACACGATCTGCTGGCACGGCTGGGCGGCGACGAATTCGTGCTGGTGGTGCGCATCGAGCACGACGAGGACCTGCCGACCCTGGCCCGGCGCATCCTGCAGGCGGTGGGCAGCGGCCCGCTGCTGCCGGACAACGAACTGCAGGTGACCGCCAGCATCGGCATCGCGATCTGCCCCGACCACGCCGCCAGCGAACGCCAGCTGATGGCCTTCGCCGACGCAGCCATGTACCAGGCCAAGGAGTCGGGCCGCAATGCGTTCGTGCTGTTCGCCGACTGGATGAACGACAGCGCCGAGCAGCAGTTCCGCCTGCTGGCCGACCTGCGTCGGGCGATCGGCAGCGAGCAACTGTTCCTGCATTACCAGCCGAAGATCCGCGTGGCCACGCAGAAGGTGGCTGGCGCCGAAGCGCTGATCCGCTGGCGCCACCCGGAACAGGGCCTGATTCCGCCGGACCGCTTCATCCGCCTGGCCGAGCGCAGCGGTGCGATCAACGAGATCGGCCGCTGGGCGCTGGACCAGGCCTGCCAGCAGCTGCGGCACTGGCACGATGCCGGCCACGACAGCTGGACGATGTCGGTGAACCTGTCACCGGTGCAGTTCAGTTCGCCACACCTGCTGCAGGACGTACGCGAGGTGATCGAGCGCTACGCGATCGCCCCGCGCAACCTGGTGCTGGAGATCACCGAAAGCACGGTGATGCGCGATACCGATACCAGCCTACGCCTGCTGCAGAGCTTCTCCGCCCTGGGCGTGGGCATCTCGATCGATGATTTCGGCACCGGTTACTCCAGCCTGCTGTACCTGAAACGCCTGCCGGCCACCGAGATCAAGATCGACCATGCATTCGTGCGCGACCTGGAACACAGCGCCGAGGACGTGGTGATCGTGTCGGCCATTGTTGCGCTGGGCCACGCGCTGGACATGGATATCGTCGCCGAAGGTGTAGAGACCGCAGCGCAGCGCGCCTACCTGGAGCGCCTGGGTTGCGACTACCTGCAGGGCTTCCTGCTGGGCCGGCCGGTGGACCCCGCCCGCTTCATGCAGCTGCACGACCTGCCGCGGCCACGGGTGGAACTGGCGCAGAGCCCGCAGGACCAGCCCCCGGGGTAGCGCCGGGCCATGCCCGGCGGATGCAATGATCCAGGCTGCCCGCTCGCCGGGCATGGCCCGGCGCTACCGGTACCTGCTCCGGCAGGCGCCAACTTCGGTTGGCACATGCACCCGTCACGGAACGATTCTTGCACGCACCCCGGCATCCCCTGCTGCAGTGCCTGTGATGTCCGAGAACGAATCCGCCGGCGAAAAAACCGAACAACCGACAGAAAAACGCCTGCGCGACGCCCGCGAACAGGGCAACCTGCCGCGCTCGCGTGAACTGGGCACGGCCGCCGTATTCGGCGCCGGGGTGATCGCGGTGATGGCCATGAGTGGCTCGATGGCCAGCGGCGCCAGCGCCTGGATGCGCCATGCGCTCAGCCCCGAACAGAGCCTGCGCCAGCACCCCAAGGCCCTGTTCGGCCACTTCGGCGACCTGCTGCTGCAGCTGATGTGGGTGATCGCCCCGCTGGTGCTGGTCTGCCTGCTGGCCAGTTTCCTGGCGCCGGTGGTGATGGGCGGCCTGCGCTGGTCGGCCAAAGCGATGATGCCCGACATCAACCGCATGAACCCGATGAGCGGGCTCAAGCGCCTGTACGGCCCCGAAGCCGTGGCCGAGTTCATCAAGTCGTTGCTGCGCGTAGCCTTCGTCGGCGTCGCCGCCGGCATGGTCGTGTGGACCAGTTTCAACACCCTGCGCGGGCTGATCCACCAGCCACTGGAAACCGCCATCGGCGACGGCCTGGGCTTCACCCTGCGGCTGCTGCTGGCCACCGCCGGAGCGATGCTGGTACTGGCCGCCATCGACGCGCCGTACCAGCGCTGGAACTGGATGCGCAAGCTGAAGATGACCCGCGAAGAGCTGCGCCGGGAAATGAAGGAAAGCGAAGGCAGCCCGGAGGTGAAGGGCCGCATCCGCCAGCTGCAGCAGCAGATGGCCAACCGCCGGATGATGGAGGCGGTCCCCACCGCCGACGTGGTGGTGGTCAACCCGACCCACTATGCGGTGGCCTTGAAGTACGAAGGTGGGGCCATGAATGCGCCCACCGTGGTCGCCCTGGGCGTGGATGAAACCGCCCTGCGCATCCGTGAAGTGGCCGACGGCAACAAGGTCGCCATCGTCTCTGCCCCGCCTTTGGCACGCGCCTTGTATCGGGAAGGCCAACTCGGCAAGGAAATCCCCGTGAGACTGTATTCAGCCGTCGCCCAGGTCCTCTCTTATGTCTACCAGCTGCGCAGCTGGCGGACCGGCCCGATGCCGTCCACGCCACACATCCAGGTTGATGAGTTCGGCAACGGGGGCCGTCCATGAGCGCCCAGGCCTCCAGCTTCAATACCCGCCGCGCGCTTGAGATGATCCGCCAGGGTCTGGGCGCGCCGCTGATCGTGCTGGCCCTGCTGGCCATGGTCGTGGTGCCGCTGGCCGCGCCGGTGCTCGATGCGTTGTTCACTTTCAACATCGCCATCTCGTTGATGGTGCTGCTGGCGGTGGTCTACGTGAAGCGCCCGCTGGACTTCACCATCTTCCCGATCGTGCTGCTGATCACCACCATGCTGCGGCTGGCGCTGAACGTGGCCTCGACCCGCGTGATCCTGCTCAACGGCCAGAACGGCCACGAAGCGGCCGGCAAGGTGATCGCCGCGTTCGGTGAATTCGTGATCGGCGGCAACTACGCCGTCGGCATCGTGGTGTTCGCGATCCTGACCATCATCAATTTCGTGGTCATCACCAAGGGCGCCGGCCGCGTCTCGGAAGTGACCGCGCGCTTCATCCTCGATGCCATGCCCGGCAAGCAGATGGCGATCGACGCCGATCTCAACGCCGGTTTGCTGACGCGCGAGGAAGCCAAGCTGCGCCGCGAAGAGGTCCGCGAGGAAGCCGACTTCTACGGCGCAATGGACGGTGCCAGCAAGTTCATCCGCGGCGATGCGATCGCCGGCATCCTGATCCTGTTCATCAACATGCTGGGCGGCCTGGCCGTGGGCGTGCTGCAGCATGGCATGCCGTTCGGCGAGGCCGCGGCCACCTATACCCTGCTGTCGATCGGTGACGGCCTGGTGGCGCAGCTGCCGGCGCTGCTGGTCTCCAGTGCGGTGGCGATGCTGGTTACCCGTGCCTCGCGTTCGCAGGACATGGCACAGGCAATGACCGGCCAGGTGTTCGGCCAGTACCGTGCGCTGGCGATCACCGCCGGCATCCTCGGCGTGGTCGGCCTGGTGCCGGGCATGCCCAACGTCGCTTTCCTGACGCTGGCCGCGATCCTCGGCTTCATCGCCTGGAAGGTGTACCGCAAGGGCCTGGCGCCGGCGCAGGCCGACACCGCGGCAGGCGAAACCAACGCACTGAACGCGCTGGGCCGCCCCGCCGCCCCCGCGCCCACGGCGGAACTGAGCTGGGATGAACTGCGCCCGGTCGATCCGCTGGGCCTGGAAGTCGGCTATCGATTGATCTCACTGGTGGACAGCAACCAGGGCGGCGAACTGATGCCGCGTATCAAGGGCGTGCGCCGCAAGCTCACCCAGGACGTCGGCTTCCTGATTCCGTCGGTACACATCCGCGACAACCTGGAACTGCCGGCCAACGGCTACCGGGTCCTGGTGCATGGCGTGCCGGTGGCCACCGCAGAAATCCATCCCGACCGCGAACTGGCACTGGACCCCGGCAGTGCGCTCGGTCCGCTGGAAGGCATCGCCGGCAAGGACCCCGCCTTCGGCCTGGATGCGACCTGGATCCAGCCGCACCAGCGCGCCCAGGCAGAAACTCTGGGCTACACCGTGGTCGACCCGGCCACGGTGGTGGCCACCCATCTTTCGCACCTGATCCGCGAGCACGCGCCGGAACTGCTTGGCCACGAGGAAGTGCAGCACCTGCTGGCCAACCTCGCCAAGAGCGCGCCCAAGCTCGTCGAAGATCTGACGCCGAAGGCGCTGCCGCTGTCGGCGGTGGTGCGCGTGCTGCAGAACCTGCTGGTCGAGCGCATTCCGATCCGCCAGCTGCGCAAGATCGCCGAAGCCCTGGTCGAACATGCCCCGCACAGCCAGGACCCGGCCACGCTGACCGCCGCTGTGCGCACCGCGCTGGGCCGCTTCATCGTGCAGGAGATCGCCGGAATGTCGGCGGAGCTGCCGGTGTTCACCCTCAACCCGCAATTGGAACGTGTCTTGCAGGAGTCCACGCAGGGCAACGGCGCCGCGCTGGAACCCGGACTCGCTGAGCGACTGCACCAGAGCCTGGCCGAATGTGTCAGCAAGCAGGAAGCCCGCAACGAGCCCGCGGTGGTGCTGGTACCAGGCCCGGTGCGCGCCGCGCTGGCCCGCCTGGTCCGCCACAGCGTTCCGTCGCTGTCGGTCCTGGCTTACAGCGAGGTGCCGGAGGACAAGCGCCTGAAGCTGGTCGGAACGATCAGCTGACGCCGCCCTGCAAAGCGCCAGAAAACAGACACCACTTTCAAACACCCGCAACAGACAGATTCCAAGGGGAACCCGAACCGTGCAGACCACCGACCACCCGCGTTCTCCGACCGCCACTCCGCCGACTTCGTCCCGTGACCACAGCATGAAAATCAAACGATTCGTCGCCGCCGACATGCGCTCGGCCATGAACCTGGTGCGCAAGGAACATGGTCCTGACGCCGTGATCCTGTCCAACCGCCGGATCGAGGAAGGCATCGAGATCGTGGCCGCCGCCAACTACGATGAGAGCGCCGTGCAGCGCGCCCTGGAAGCGTCGCGTCGCGACGTGGCGCCGCCGCCCGCACCGAAGCCGCGTACCGCCGCCGACGCGGTGATCGCCGCGGTCACCCGCCGTCGCAGCAGCACCCCGGCACCGGAGCCGGTGGCAGCCACCACTTCCGCCGTCGCCGCCCTCGCCCGCGCTGCCGTCGGCGCGACCGGCCGCACCCTCGACAGCGCCGACGAAATCGTGCCGACCCGTGGCAGCACCGGTTTCGCCGCTACGCTGGCGCGTGCCGCCGTCAATGAATCGACGCTGCCGGAACAGATCTTCGCCCCGTTTGCCGACGCCATCGTTGCGCCCTTGCCGGCCGCAGCTGCCGCGGTGAACCGCGCCCGCTTCCAGATCGATCCACCGCTGGAAGACAGCGCGCAGCTGCCGGCAGTCTCGCCGCCGCCGCTGCCGGTTGCCAGCCAGGCCGCCGCAGCGCCCGAAGACGAAGCACCCCATGCGCCGGTTGCCGTGCAGCCGACGGAAGTTGCGCCGGCACCGCTGCCGACCCTGGCCCCGGCACCTGCTCTCACTCTGGTTGCCGACGACGCCGAGATCCGCCACCTGCGCCAGGAAGTGGCCGGCATGCGCCAGGTGATCGAGCGCGAAATGAACCGCTTCACCGATGAGCGCCTGCGCGGCTGCCCGGTGCGCGCAACCGCGCTGGACCTGATGGACGAGTACGGCTTCGACGCCGGCATCGCCCGCGACGTGGCCATGCAGATTCCGCTGGAAACCGAAGCGCATCGTGGCCGCGGCCTGATGCTGGGGCTGATCTCGCGCAAGCTGCCGATCGCCCCGGTCGATCCGATGGAGGAAGGCGGTGTGATCGCCCTGGTCGGCCCGACCGGCGCCGGCAAGACCACCACCATCGCCAAGCTGGCCTCGCGCTTCGCCGAAGCCCATGCCGCCCGCGATGTCGCCCTGGTCACCACCGATACGATGCGCATCGGCGCCCGTGAACAGCTGTACGGCTACGGCCGCCAGCTCGGCATCGCGGTGCACGAGGCCAACAGCGGCACCGACCTGGACCAGCTGCTGGAGCGATTGAAGGACTACAAGCTGGTGCTGATCGACACCGCCGGCCTCGGCCCGCGCGACCGTGCGCTGGCCGCCCAGCTGCAGTGGCTGCGCGCTGCCCGCCAGGTCCGCACCCTGCTGGTGCTGCCGGCCAACACCAGCTTCGGTGACATGGACGAGGTGGTGCGCCGCTTCGGCGCGGCCAACCTGCAGGGCCTGGTGCTGAGCAAGCTGGACGAGACCGGTCGCTTCGGCAACGCCCTGTCGGTGGCGGTGGACCACAAGCTGCCGATCACCTGGGTG
This sequence comes from Stenotrophomonas sp. Br8, assembly GCF_014763005.1. Lineage (NCBI taxonomy): Bacteria > Pseudomonadati > Pseudomonadota > Gammaproteobacteria > Lysobacterales > Lysobacteraceae > Stenotrophomonas > Stenotrophomonas sp. Br8. The sequence goes on from NZ_JACGTN010000020.1 coordinate 18,688, forward strand.
ACCGACGGCCAGGACGTCCCGGACGACCTGCACCGGGCCAGTGCAGCCAATCTTGTACTTCGCCTTGAAGATTTGCGCCGCGCGGCCGATATGCCCTGCAACCCGGAGTTGAACCATGCCGTCGCGTGAGTACGCCAAGCTGACCACCACCTTCCCGCTGACGGCGACCCGCAGCGAGCCGCTTGGCCCTGTGCGCACAATTGCCGTGACCGGCGGCAAGGGCGGCGTCGGCAAGACCAACGTGTCGGCCAACCTGGCCGTAGCGCTTGCCGGCATGGGTAAACGCACCCTGCTGCTGGACGCCGACCTCGGCCTGGCCAACATCGACGTGATCCTCGGCCTGAGCCCCACCAATACCCTGGCCGACCTGGTCGCTGGCCGTTGCAGCCTGGATGACGTGATCATCGAAGGCCCGAACGGCGTGCTGGTGGTCCCGGCCGCGTCCGGCCGCCGGCACATGGCCGAGCTGGCCCCGGCCGAGCATGTGGGCCTGGTCAACGTGTTCTCCGAACTGGAGCGCGAGCTGGACATCATGGTGGTGGACACCGCCGCCGGCATCACCGATGGCGTGCTGACCTTCTGCCAGGCCGCGCAGGACACCGTGGTGGTGGTCTGCGATGAACCGGCCTCGATCACCGACGCGTACGCACTGATCAAGGTGCTGTCGCGCGAACGTGGCGTGGACCGCATCCAGGTGGTGGCCAACATGGTGCGCGACCCCAACGAAGGCCGCGTGCTGTACGAGAAGCTGACCCGCGTCTGCGAGAAATTCCTCGCCGATGTCTCGCTGAACTACCTCGGCTGCGTGCCGCAGGACGATTGGCTGCGCCTGTCGGTGCAGCGCCAGCAGCCGGTGGTGAAGGCCTATCCGTCCAGCCCGTCGGCGCTGGCGATCACCGAGATCGCCCGCCGCACCGCCCGCTGGCAGGCACCGACCGAGCCGCGCGGTGGCGTCGAGTTCTTCCTCGAGCGCATCATCAAGCAGCGTGGGGTGGCCGCATGAAAGGCGCCGCCCAGTACAGAGAGGTCCAGCGCACGGCGGCCAATGAGGTCATCGCCCAGCACTCGGACCTGGTGCGGCGCATCGCCCACCATCTGGCCGCGCGCCTGCCGGCCAGCGTTGAAGTGGACGACCTGATCCAGGCCGGCATGATGGGCCTGATCGAAGCGTCGCGCAGCTACGACGCCGACCAGGGCGCCTCGTTCGAGACCTACGCCTCGATCCGCATCCGCGGCTCGATGATCGATGAGATCCGTCGTGGCGACTGGGTGCCGCGTTCGGTGCACCGCCGTGCCCGCGATGCTGCTGCCACCATCCGCCGCCTGGAGCAGAGCACCGGCCGCGCCGCCAGCGCCACCGAAGTGGCCGCTGCGATGGAGATGCCGCTGCCCGAGTACCTGCGCCTGATGGAGGACGCCTCGCGCGGGCAGGTGCTGAGCCTGGAATCACGCATTGAAGACCAGGGCGAGCTGGACACCGTCGCCCAGGGCGGCCCGACCCCGCAGCAGGTACTGGAACGCGGCGAGTTCGGCCGCGAGCTGGGCAATGCCATCGGCCACCTGCCCGAGCGCGAACAGCTGGTGCTGTCGCTCTACTACGAGCAGGAACTGAATTTGAAGGAGATCGGCGCAGTGCTCGGCGTGAGCGAGTCGCGGGTCTGCCAGATCCACGGCCAGGCGGTCCTGCGCCTGCGTGGCCGACTGAAGATTTTCGAGGCGGCCGACGCCGGCCTCGAGAGCTGATCAACAAAGGAACTCTGCTTTGAACAAGAACATGCGCATCCTGATCGTCGACGATTTTTCGACCATGCGTCGTATCGTCAAGAACCTGCTGGGCGATCTGGGCTTCACCAACACCGCCGAAGCCGAGGACGGGCATGCCGCGCTGTCGTTGCTGCAGAGCCAGCCGTTCGACTTCGTGGTCACCGACTGGAACATGCCGGTGATGACCGGCATCGAACTGCTCAAGGCGATCCGTGCCGATGCCAAGCTGAAGACCCTGCCGGTGCTGATGGTGACCGCCGAAGCCAAGCGCGAGCAGATCATCGAGGCAGCGCAGAGCGGCGTGAACGGCTACATCATCAAGCCGTTCACCGCACAGACGCTGGAAGAGAAGCTCGGCAAGATCTTCGAACGCCTGGCGGCCAGCGCTTGATGGATACCACGGTCGACAAGAGTGCCCTCGCCCTGCGCCTGCAGGAAGCCCTGGACGCGCTGGAATCCGGCGACGAAGCGGCGTGGCGCCAGCGCATCGACGGCTTGGTCGCACTCCGCACCCAGCCGATGATGAGCGGCCTTTCGCGGCTGGCCCGCGAACTGGGCCAGGCGCTGGGCGAACTGCCGACCGTGCCCGATGAAGCCGGCGAGCTTGACGACGCCTGCGCACGCCTGGATCACGTGGTGGCGATGACCGAACAGGCCACCCATCGCACCCTGGACCTGGCCGAAGAGTGCCGCAGCCTGACCGAACAGCTGCGCGCCGATGGCCTGCAGCCGGGCCAGGACGTGCAGCTCGACCGCATCCGCCACAACCTCACCGAGATCGCCCTGACCCAGAGCTACCAGGACCTTACCGGGCAGATCATCCGTCGCGTGGTCGGCATCGTCCGCCGCGTGCACGAAGGCTTCGGCGCGCTCGGCCTGCCGCCGGAACAGCATCGCACCGACCCGGAACTGGCCGGGCCGGCACTGAAGGGACTGGACCGCCATGCGGTCTCGCAGAACGACGCCGACGACCTGTTGTCGGATCTGGGACTGTAACCATGGGCGCGGTAGCCGACGACATCACTGCCGATTTCATCATCGAGGCCCAGGAAATCCTGGATCGCCTCGGCGAACAGCTGGTGTCGCTGGAACAGGCACCGCAGGACAATGAACAGCTCAACGCGGTGTTCCGTGGCTACCACACGCTGAAAGGCGGCGCAGGTTTCCTCGGCATCACCGCGATGGTCGAACTGTGCCACGCCGCCGAAGAAGCGCTGGGCGCCGTGCGTGCCGGCCAGGCCGTATTGCAGGCACATCACTTCGATGCCGCCCAGCAGTCACTGGACTACCTGCAGTCGATGCTTGACGCGGTGTCATCGGGTACCGAGCCCGGCTTTGCCCCGCCCGAACTGGTCGCCCAGTTCGATGTACACGGCGGTGGCACAGCCGCGCCTTCGGCCGCGACGCCGAATGCGGGCGGCGGAGACCTGATCACCGACGACGAATTCGAGGCCCTGCTCGACCAGCTGCACGGCGGCAAGGCGCCGACGACCGTAGCACCGGCGGCGAAGAAAGCCGACGACATGATCAGCGAAGACGAGTTCGAGGCGCTGCTCGACCAGCTGCATGGTGGCGCCGCCCCGGGCAGCAACGCCACCGCAGCGGTTGTCGCCGCACCGGCACCGCGACCGGCGCCCTCGCCTGCCCCGCCAACTGCCAGCAAGCCGGCGCCCAACAAGCCCGTCGCCGAAGCCGAACACACCGTGCGCGTGGATACCAAGCGCCTGGATGCCATCGTCAACCTGATCGGCGAACTGGTGCTGTCACGAAACCGGTTGAAGACGCTGCGCGCACGCCTGCGCGATGAAGAGCTGGACCGCGCCGTGTCGACGCTGGACATCGCCACTGCGCGCCTGCAGTCGGCGGTGATGCGCACCCGCATGCAGCCGGTCGGCAAGGTGTTCTCGCGCTTCCCGAAGGTGGCGCGCGACGTTGCGCGTTCGCTGAAGAAGGAAGTGGACCTGGAACTGATCGGCGCCGAGACCGAGCTTGACCGCAACCTGGTCGAAGCGCTGGCCGACCCGCTGGTGCACCTGGTCCGCAACGCCATCGACCATGGCGTGGAAACGCCGGAACTGCGCGAAGCACAGGGCAAGCCACGGATGGGCCATGTGCGCCTGTCGGCACAGCAGGAAGGCGACTACGTCAGCATCGAAGTGCAGGACGACGGTGCCGGCATCGATCCGGAAAAGCTGCGCGCCAAGGCACGCGAGAAGGGCCTGATCGATCCGGAAGCCGCCGCCCGCCTGAGCAGCGAGGAATGCCTGCACCTGGTGTTCCTGCCCGGCTTCTCGACCAAGCAGCAGGTCACCGACATTTCCGGCCGCGGCGTCGGCATGGACGTGGTGCAGTCGCGCATCCGCGAGCTGAGCGGGCAGATCCAGATCCAGTCGGAACTGGGCCGCGGCAGCCGCTTCATGATCCGCGTACCACTGACCCTGGCGATCCTGCCGACCCTGCTGGTGCAGGCCGGCGAAGACGTCTACGCGCTGCCGCTGGCCCGCGTGATGGAAGTGCTGCATGCACCGCGCACCTCGCTGGGCTGGTTCGACGGCCGCGCCGTGCTTGACCGCCGCTCGCACACGCTGGCGCTGGTTGACCTGCGGCAATGGCTGGATGTGACGCCGGCCGCCTCGCCGCTGCTGACCATCGTCGTGCTGCAGGCCGGTGAAGCACGCTTCGGGCTGGTGGTGGACCAGGTGCGCGGGCGCGAGGAAGTGGTCATCAAGCCACTGCCCAAGGCCCTGCGCGGCCTGCGCGGTTACGCCGGTGCAACCTTGATCGGCGATGGTCGCATGGCCCTGATCCTGGACGTGGACGGACTGCGCAGCCCACACGACTGAGCCGATTCCTGAACGCGACACGCAATAGCGCCGGGCCAGCCCGGCGACACAGGAAACTATGAACTCCGTTACACCAGATTCTCCCGGTGTCTCAAGTCCCATTCATACAAGCCGATACCGGACCCATGGATAGACTCAGCCTCATTGGACTTTTCCTCGCCCTGGCCTCGCTGGTCGGTGGCAGCATCCTCAAGGGCGCCGGCCTGGCGTCGTTGTGGTCGCCTGCGGCGTTTGTGATCGTCATCGTCGGCACCATCGCCGCCATCCTGCTGCATACCGCGCCGGCGGTGTTCAAGCATGCGTTCAAGATCGTGCGCTGGGTCGTGCGCCCGCCGCACAGCGACCGTCGTGAACTGATCCAGCAGATCGTGGAATGGAGCAACATCGCCCGCCGCCAGGGCCTGCTGGGCCTGGAATCGCAGGTGGAAGCGCAGCGTGATCCGTTCCTGCGCAAGGGCCTGCAACTGCTGGTGGACGGTGTGGAACCCGAATCGATCCGGCACATGCTGGAAATCGAACTCGGCAGCCAGGAACACCAGGATCAGGCCGGCGCCAAGGTATTTGAGGCGATGGGCATCTATGCGCCTACGCTGGGCATCATCGGCGCCGTGCTCGGCCTGATCGCGGTGATGAAGAACCTCGCCGACCCGAGCAAGCTGGGCCACGGCATCGCCGCGGCGTTCACCGCCACCATCTACGGCATCGCCTCGGCCAACCTGCTGTTCCTGCCCATCGCCGCCAAGCTGAAGGGCGTGATCGCCCACAACTCGCGCGACCGCGAAATGGTCATCGAAGGCCTGATCTCGATCGCCCAGGGCGAGAACCCGCGCAACATCGAAACCAACCTCTCCGGCTTCCTGCACTGACATGGCCCGCCGCAAGCACCACGAAGAGCACGCCAACCACGAAGCATGGGCCATTCCCTATGCCGACCTGATGACGCTGCTGCTCGCCTTCTTCGTGGTCATGTACGCGATCTCCTCGGTCAACGAGGGCAAGTACCGGATCATGGCCGACGCCCTTACCGATGCCTTCGGTGGTGCGCCGCGCACCATCAATCCCGTGCAGGTCGGCAACAAGCAGGTGCAGGGCGGCGGCTGGGACAGCCCGTCGGTGATCAAATCGGGCACCAAGATCGGGCCGTCCGCTCCCGCGCCGTCGCACGACCCCACCCTGCTGCCGGCGATGGCCTCGCAGATGCGCATGCCGGTGTCGGTGCACAACCAGGAGCAGATCGCGCGTGCCGAGCGCCAGCTCAACAGCATCGCCGACCGCCTGACCGCTGCGCTGGCACCCCTGATCGACCGCGGCATGATCAGCGTGCGCCGCACCGAGCTGTGGATCGAAGTCGAGATCAACAGCGACATCCTGTTCCCGACCGGCTCGGCAGCGCTGGACGTGCATGCGCGCGACACCCTGGCCAGCCTGGCCGGCGTGCTGCGCGACGTGCCCAACAGCGTGCGCGTGGAAGGCCACACCGACAACGTGCCGATTGCCACCGCCACCTTCCCGTCCAACTGGGAACTGTCGGCCGGTCGCGCGGCCAGTGTTGTGCATCTGTTTGCCGACCAGGGCGTGCAGCCGTCGCGGCTGGCGATGGTGGGCTACGGCCAGTTCCGCCCACGCGAAGAGAACGACAGCGCGCAGGGCCGCAACCGCAACCGGCGGGTGATGGTCATCATCCTGGCCGACACCAGTCATTCGGTGGACCCGCTCGGCGAACGCCTGAATGCCGCCACCGGGGCCACCCGCAACGCGAGCGAACAGGCCGCCGCAGCGCCGGCCACCACCCCCACTTCCCCCATCGCACCGGTGCAGTTGCCACCGGTGCCGGCTGGCAGCCGTGTCGGCGCCGCCGTTCCCCCGGCAATGAAGGAGTAATCCGATGCGCATCTGGGCAGTCGCCAACCAGAAGGGCGGAGTCGGCAAGACCACCACCACCCTCGCCCTCGGTCGCGGCCTGGCCGCGCTCGGCCACCGCGTGCTGCTGATCGATCTCGATCCGCATGCGTCGCTGACCCGCGCCTTCGGTGTACCGATCGAACCGGCACCGGCCGGCGTGCTGGAACTGTTCGGCGCACCACCAGCCGACCTGTCCACGCTCAGCCACGCCAGCAACATCGGCGGACTCGATTACGTGTGCGCGCAGGCCTCGCTGGCCACGCTGGAACGGCGCAGCGCCAACCAGCCCGGCCTCGGCCTGGCACTGCAGAATGCCCTCGCCCGCCACCAGGGCCAGCACGATTACATCCTGCTGGACTGCGCACCGACCCTGGGCCTGCTGATGATCAACGCGCTGGCCGCGGCTGATCGCCTGATCATCCCCACCCAGGCCGAGCCGCTGGCCCTACACGGTCTGGATGGCATGGTCCGCACCGGCGAGATGGTGGAGCGTTCACGACGCCGCCCGCTGCCGATCTCGATCCTGCCGACACTGTTCGACCGCCGCACCCGCACCGGCAATGAATCGCTGCGCGCCATGCAGGACCGCCACGCAAGCCGCGTCTGGGAAGATGCGATTCCGATCGACACCCGCATCAGCAATGCGGCCGGCCTGACCCTGCCGAGCATCGGCGAGGACTACCCGGGCCGTGGCCTGGCGGCCTATCGGCGCGCGTTGAACTGGATCCTTGGCGAGGACGCACGTGCCCTGGAGCAGGCGGCATGAACACCACCGGCATGCTGGATGACTATCTGGACGAGCTGCTCGGCGACATTGCCGTGGCACCGGTCGCACCGGTCGCCGCAGATGCCACGCCACGCCCGACGAGTGCAGCGGCCGATGCACAGCGCGAGCCCACCTGGGACGACCTTCCTGCTGAAGTGATCTACGAAACCGACACCGTTGCGGTCGCACCGGCCAATGATGATGCGGCCCTGGAGGCCGCCTTCGACGCCGCTGCTGCGCCTGCGGTCGACTCCGAGCGCGAGCCGACCTGGGACGATCTGCCGGCTGAAGTGATCTACGAAACCGACACCGTCGCGGGCACCCCTGCCAGTGACGACGCCTCCCTCGAGGCCGCTTTCGACGCCGCTACCGCGCCTGCGGTCGACGCCGACCGCGAGCCGACCTGGGACGATCTGCCGGCCGAAGTCGTCCATGAAACCGCGCCCGTGGCCGTTGCCCCTGTCGCACCGCCCGCGCCGGAACCCACCTGGGATGACCTGCCGGACGAAGTGATCTACGAAACCGACGCCGCCGACAGCCTCGCGCACACCGACAGCCCCGGACTGCAGGCGGCTTTCGAAGCCGCCGCCGAGGGCGAGGCGGTGCCTGCCATCGCCGCGCCGGCAGCTGCCAAGGCCGCAGCGCGCCCCGCGCCTGCGCCGATGCCGTCGATGGCGCGCGCCGCCGTCGCACCACCGCCGCGGGTCGCGGTGGACACCCCATCCAGCAACCGCCCCGGCACCTGGCAGGAGCTGCAGGCCCAGGCGCATCAGCCCGCCAGCAGCCCGCACCCGCAGAACCGCCGCGCCGGCGAACGCACGTCGCGTTGGCTGCGCCTGCGCTGCGGCACCCAGGCCTATGCGCTGGAGCTGCTGAAGGTGCAGGAAGTGGTACTGCCGGTGCCGTTGCTGCCATTGCGCGGCACTGCACCGGAAATGCTCGGCATCATGAACCTGCGCGGCCAGGTGGTGCCGGTGATGGATCTCGGCCTGCACCTGGGCGCGGCGTCCGCCGAGGATGACGCGCAGACCCGCATTGTCGTGCTCGAAGAGAACGGCGAAACCCTGGGCCTGCGTGTGTCGGCCGTGGAGGACGTCGCCAACCTGACCGACTCGCAGATCGAACCGCCCGATACCGCACGCATCTGCCAGATCTCCAATGACCTGTTCCGCGGCGTGGCCCGTATCAGCCAGCGGCCGATGATCCTGCTCGACGCCACGCAGCTGCTGGGGTGAATCGGTGCTCAGCGCCGATACCCACCCTAAAGAACCGCCCCGCGGTGCCGTTATGAATGCTGGAACCGTTTGTCCGGAGCAACGATGAGCACTGTCGAACTGGGTGAGGATCTCGGCATCGAGAGCAGCACCGAGCTCAAGAACCGCCTTTCGCCCTTGGTGGCGGAAGCAGGCGAGCTGACCCTGGATGCAAGCCAGGTCGGTCGCATCCACACCGCCAGCGTGCAGGTGCTGTGTGCCTTCGTACAGGCCCGCCGCGAGGCAGGCCTGGGCACTGGCTTCCACGGTTGCACTGCAACCTTCCGTGACGCTGCACGCCTGTTGGGCGTCACCCAGGCCCTGGGCCTGGACGTAACCCATGACAACCTGAAATCTGTGGAGAACGCTGCATGAGCGCACGTATCTTGGTGGTGGACGATTCGGCGTCGATGCGCCAGATGGTTTCCTTCGCCCTCACCTCGGCCGGTTTTGCCGTCGAAGAAGCTGAAGACGGCGCGGTCGCGCTCGGACGTGCCAAGGGCCAGCGCTTCAATGCGGTGGTCACCGACGTCAACATGCCGAACATGGACGGCATCGCGCTGATCCGCGAACTGCGCCAGCTGCCCGACTACAAGTTCACGCCGATGCTGATGCTGACCACCGAGTCGGCCGCGGACAAGAAGTCCGAAGGCAAGGCCGCCGGTGCCACCGGCTGGCTGGTCAAGCCGTTCAATCCCGAACAGCTGGTCGCCACCGTGCAGAAAGTGCTGGGCTGATCGCCCCGCACTGCTCCCCCTCTCCGCTTCCGGATCGCCACTGCCATGAGCATGGACCTGCAACGCTTCCACGCCACTTTCTTCGAGGAGAGCCGCGAAGGCCTCGACGCCATGGAGGCTGGCCTGCTGGCCCTGGAATCGGGACAACAGGACGCGGAGATCATCAACTCGGTGTTCCGTGCCGCCCACTCCATCAAGGGTGGCGCAGGCACGTTCGGCTTCGATGCCATCGCCGGGTTGACCCACGTATTGGAGACGCTGCTGGATGAGCTGCGTGCCGGCAAGCGCGCACTGGAAGGCAACGCCGTCGATGCGATGCTGTCGTCGGTGGACGTGCTGCGCGCCCTGTTGCGCGAGGCCGAGCACGGCCAGCCCGCCGATCCCGCAGCGGTTGCTGCGGTGAAGGCGCGGCTGGAATCGGTGCTGTCCGGCCAGGCGCCCGCCGCTGCTGCACCTGCTGCCGCCAGCCAGGTCGACGACACGCCGGAAGCCTGGCAGATCGGCTTCGCCCCGGCGCCGTCGCTGTTCATGAGCGGCAACGACCCGCTGCGCATCATCCGCGAACTGGAACACCTGGGTTCGCTGCAGGTGGCCGCGCGCATGGATCGCCTGCCTGGCTTTGCCCAGCTCGACCCGCTCGAAGCCCACCTTGCGTGGGATCTGGGCCTGGTCGGCAAAGTGCCGCGCAGCAAGATCGAAGATACCTTCGCCTGGGTGCTGGACGACTGCGAACTGGACATCCGTCCGGCCGCACCGCCAAGCCTGGCCACGCAGGCACCGGCTGCCGCGCCGGTGGCCGCCGCCGCACCCGCCGCTGCCGCACCGACGGCCAGCACCGGCGCCAGCCAGGAAGCGGAAACCTCCATCCGCGTCAGCGTCGACAAGGTCGATGCACTGATCAACCTGGTCGGCGAACTGGTCATCACCCAGGCCATGCTCAAGCAGGTCTCGCACGCGCTGGACCCGGTCCATGCCGAGAGCCTGTTCGCTGGCCTGGACCTGCTTGAACGCAATACCCGCGACCTGCAGGAAGCGGTGATCGGCGTGCGCATGCTGCCGGTCGATGCGGTGTTCCGCCGCTTCCCGCGCCTGGTCCGCGACCTGTCCGGCCGCCTCGGCAAGCACGTGCGCCTGCGCACGATCGGCGAAGGCACCGAGCTGGACAAGGGCCTGATCGAGAAGATCGCCGATCCGCTGGTGCATCTGGTCCGCAACTCGATCGACCACGGCCTGGAAATGCCGGACGTGCGTCGCGATGCCGGCAAGGACGAGACCGGCACGATCACCCTGGCGGCCTCGCACCAGGGCGGCCACATCGTCATCGAAGTCAGCGACGACGGCCGCGGCCTGAACCGCGAGAAGATCCTGGCCAAGGCGCACGAACGCGGCCTGCCCGTGCCGGACAACCCCACCGATTCGCAGGTCTGGGACCTGATCTTCCAGCCCGGCTTCTCCACCGCCGACGCGGTCACCGACCTGTCCGGCCGCGGCGTGGGCATGGACGTGGTCCGCCGCAACATCCAGGCGCTGGGTGGCGAAGTGCAGATTGAAAGTGGCCTCGGCACCGGCACCCGTACGCTGATCCGGCTGCCACTGACCCTGGCCATCCTCGACGGCATGACCGTGGCGGTGGCCGGCGAAACCCTGATCCTGCCGCTGGCCTACGTGCTTGAAGCACTGCAGCCGCAGCCCGACGACATCCGCAGCATGGCCGGCGAAGGCCGCGTGCTGCGCGTGCGTGGCGAATACCTGCCGATCCTGTCGCTGAGCGAATACTACGGCTATGGCCAGCGCGCCCCCGGCAGCGAATCGCTGGTGGTGGTGGTGGAAGGCGATGGCCAGAAGATCGCGCTGGAAGTGGACGAACTGGTCGGCCAGCAGCAGGTCGTGGTGAAGAACATCGAGAACAACTATCGCCGCATCGGCGGTGTGTCCGGCGCCACCATCCTCGGCGACGGCCGCGTCGCCTTGATCGTCGACATCGGTGGCCTGGTGCGTTCGCTGCGGGTGCCGCAGGCCGCCTGAGCCGCCCCACGCGCTGTGCCTGACCGCCGCCCTCCGGGGCGGCGGTTTTTGTTTGCGCGCGTGCACAACGGCGTTCCCGCTTGGACCTGACAGGGGTGCGCGCGATCCACTGTGAACTCCGTCAACGCGCACTGTGAACTCCATCGTCCGCATGGTTTCCCCTGAAACCACGATATCGATGCGAAAGCCCCGCCATGGCGTGCTTTGCGTTGTATCTCCCTACGCCAGCGAATGTGACACAGGTCCATAAAGTCCGCCGCACAAGCGCCGCTATCTCGACATGACGGCAGTCACCGAACCCCCACCCGGCACGACCGTTCCCTCCTGCAACCACCTTTTGCCAGCGGCTCCGCCGCCGGCATTCTGCCCACCTTGGAGCACCCTGCATGAAGTGGTTCCACGATCTGCCCATCGCCCGCAAGCTGGCTGTGGGATTCACCCTGACCACCCTGATGACCGTCGTGCTGGGTGCGTTCGCCCTGCTCCGCCTGTCCGAAGCCAATGCGCAGCTCAGCGCGATGGCCTCCAACGATATTCCGTCGGTGCAGTACCTCGGCGAAGTGCGTTCGCAGCTGGGTGAATTCCGCACTTACGAACTGGCCCAGCTGAGCATGCTGGACCAGCCGGAGAAAGTGGCCGACTACAACAAGCGCATGAGCGACACCGCCAAGGTGGTGCGCGAACAGCTGGCGGCCTACGCCGCGCTGCCGGCCGGGGCCAAGGAGCGCGCGCTGTACCAGGCCGTGCAGGCCGACGTCGATGGCTACTTCGCCGCCAACACCAAGCTGCGCGAAGCTGCCACCGCAGGCGATGGTGAGGTGGCCCGGCAGATCTCCGACGAACAGTCGCGTCCGCTGCGCCGCAAGGCCTTCGAAGACCTCAAGGCACTGGGCGCTTACAGCAGCTCGCTGATGCAGGGCAAGATCGACGCCGCCAATGCCACTCACCGCAACAGCATGCTGGCCATCATCGCTGCCATCGTGCTGCTGGTCGTGGTCGCCACCACCCTGGCCGTGATCATCTCGCGCGCCGTGGTCGGTCCGCTGGGCAAGGCCGTGCATGCCATCCAGGCCGTCGCCCGCGGCGACCTCAGCCTCACCACCCAGGCCACCGGCAAGGATGAAGCGGGCCGCATGCTGGCGGCCACCGCGGAGATGACCGCGATGCTGCGTCGCTTCTCCGAGCAGACCCAGCTGATGGCACAGATGCATGCCGGCCCCGATATCAGCCACCGCATTCCGGAAGACTTCCCGGGCGTCTACGGGCAGCTTGCCGGCGGCATCAACACGGTGATCTTCGAACACCTCGATGCGATCCGCGATGCCATCGACGTGCTCAACCAGTACGCCACCGGCAACCTCGCCCCCGATGCACGCCGCCTGCCGGGCAGCCGCGCGATCCTGCACGAATCGATGGATGCGGCCAAGGCCAGCCTGCTGGCGATCAACACGCAGATCCAGCAGTTGGCGTCGGCTGCTGCCGCCGGCGATTTCAGCCAGCGTGGCGATGCACAGCGCTTCGATCACGATTTCCGCGTGATGATCGAGCAGCTGAACAGCATGATGCAGGTCGCCGACGGCAACCTTGGCCAGCTGTCGCAGCTGCTGCAGGCGATCGCCGCTGGCGACCTGACCGCACGCATGGACGGCCAGTTCCATGGCGTGTTCGCCCGTATGCGCGATGATGCCAACACCACGGTCGCCCAGCTGACCCAGATCGTCAGCCAGATCCAGGCCAGCACCTCCAGCATCACCCTGGCCGCAGGCGAAATCGCCTCGGGCAACAGCGACCTGTCGCGCCGCACCGAGCAGCAGGCGGCCAACCTGGAAGAAACCGCCGCGTCGATGGAGGAACTGACCTCCACCGTGCGCCAGAATGCCGAGCACGCGCGCCAGGCCAACCAGCTCGCCATCGGCGCACATGGCGTGGCCTCGCAGGGCGGCGAAGTGGTCGGCCAGGTGGTCACCACCATGTCGGCCATCGAAGCGTCCTCGAAGAAGATCGCCGAGATCATTTCGGTCATCGATGGCATCGCCTTCCAGACCAACATTCTGGCGCTGAACGCTGCGGTCGAAGCCGCCCGTGCCGGTGAACAGGGTCGCGGTTTCGCCGTGGTCGCCAGCGAAGTACGTACTCTCGCCCAGCGCTCGGCCGCCGCCGCCAAGGAGATCAAGGGCCTGATCGACGAATCGGTCGGCAAGGTCGCCGAGGGCTCCAGCCTGGTCCACCAGGCCGGCAGCACCATGGGCGAGATCGTCGCCTCGGTGCAGCGCGTGACCGACATCATGGCCGAGATTTCCGCCGCCTCGCAGGAACAGTCGGCCGGCATCGAACAGGTCAACCAGACCGTGGTGCAGATGGACGAAACCACCCAGCAGAACGCCGCGCTGGTGGAAGAAGCCACTGCTGCAGCGCGGGCGATGGAAGACCAGGCCGCGCAGCTGGGCGAGGCCGTCGCACGCTTCCGCCTGGCCGCACCGAGCACAGGCACTGCGATGCCGCGCGCAGCGATGGCCGCAGCCGGCGGTACTCCGCGCAAAGCGGCACCCGCCCCCATCGCGACGCCATCGCGCGTGCGCAAGCCCGTTGCACAGCCGGCGCTGGCCGGCGACGGTGACTGGCAGGAGTTCTGATCGCAGCACCGGGTGGCCCTGCGCCACCCCGACAGCGGACAGGTGGCGCCGGGCCATGCCCGGCCCCAGCGTCCAGCTTGCCCTTCGGCCTCCGGCATGGCACAACGAAGCCGTCGAACGCGTCCGGTGCTACATAAATCCGCACCGCAGCCGATACTTCTTTCGAGCCAGGCGCCCACACGCGTCGGCGCCCGCCCCTGACCACAGATTCCATGTCCGACGGCCACGACACTGCACCGCCCGAAGTCCATGCGGCCGACGCCGCCGACGATCGCTTTCTGGTCCGCAATCCGCGCCAGGTGCGGCAGCTGCTGCGTTCCCTGATCGAGCAGCGATCACTGATCAACGCCCATATCGACGGGCGCGATCGCTCCTTCCCGACTGCCCTGCTCGAACTGGACGACGACGAGGACATCCTGCTGCTCGATGGCAGCCCGCAGGAAGCCTCCAACCGCGCCGCCGAACAGGCCGACCACCTGCTCTGCTTCGCCCAGCTGGAACGGGTAATGGTGCGTTTCCGCCTGCACGACCTGCAGCGCGTGGACAATGAAGGCCATGTCGCCTTCCGGGCACCGTTCCCCGAGGAGCTGGTGCACCTGCAGCGGCGTGAAATGTACCGGCTGGAGACCCCCATCACCGATTCACCGCAGTTGCTGCTGCCCCCTGGCGAGGCCCGCGCCGAAGCCTTGTCGATGCGGGTGGTGGACATCAGTGGCGGCGGCCTGGCGGTGACCGTGCCCGTCGATTGCGCGATCTTCAGCCTGCAGCAGCGCTACCGGGCACAGCTGTCGATGCCCGATGGCCCGGACCTGCAGATCGACCTTGTGGTCTGCAACCTGCTGCCGCAACGCCTGCCCAACGGCACCGAGGTCAAGCGCGTCGGCATGCGCTTCGACGAACTGCCCCGCGGCGGCGACAGCGCCATCCAGCGCTACATCTTCCGCATCGACCGCCAGCGCAAGGCGCGCCGCAACGGCGAGCTCTGACACACCCACAACGGCATCTGCCGGCCAGCGGCCGGCACTACCCTTCCCCAGTAGATCCACGCCATGCGTGGATGGATGCCTAAAGTCCCCCATTACGGGGCCGATATCGAGCCTGACACCGGCACTTCCGGCAGAACCAGGACCCCTCGATGAACGACAAGAACAGCTCCGCCGCCGGCGCCGATGGCGAATTCCTCAGCTTCACCCTCGGTGCCGAGCACTACGGCGTGGACATCCTCAAGGTGCAGGAAATCCGTGGCTACGACGCCGTCACCCGCGTCCCCGATGCCCCGGATTACATCAAGGGTGTCATCAACCTGCGCGGCACCATCGTGCCGGTGATCGACCTGCGCCTGAAGCTGCGCCTGGAAGATGCCCGCTACGACGCCTTCACCGTGATGATCGTGCTCAACGTGGAAGACCGCGTGGTCGGCATCGTGGTCGACAGCGTCTCCGACGTGATCCCGCTGTCGGCCGAGCAGATCCGCCCGACCCCGGAATTCGGTGCAGCCGTGGATACCCGCTTCATCTCCGGCATCGGCACCCACGATGACCGCATGCTGATCCTGCTGGATATCGAAACCCTGCTGGACAGCGCCGACATGGGCCAGACCCACGTCGTCGAAGACGCTGCCGCCTGATCAAACGGACCTTCTTCACGTTTCTGTTACGCAGCCCTTCAGTTCCCCCCATCCACGCCGATAGGGGGACAGAAGCCGGTCGCGCAGGAACGCGCCAAGGCCGGATCCACCATCACCATCCCCGGAGAATCACCCCGATGAAGTCCCTGCTTGCGTTCGTTTCGGCTGCCGTCCTGGCCACCACCGCTTCCTCCGCCTTCGCGCAGTCGGCCGAGATGATTCCGCCGGAGATGGCACCGCGCGCCGTCGGCAAGGACGGCATGGTCTGCGGCAAGGTCGAAAAGGCCCGCTTCGCAGAAGGTTCCGAAGGCCAGCCGACCTTCCTGTACATGGGCGGCGCCTTCCCGCGCCACACCTTCTCGGCCCGTATCGCCGGCGAGAACCGCGGCAAGTTCTCCTTCCCGCTGGAAACCCTGGAAGGCAAGACCGTGTGCGTGATCGGCAAGATCCAGCGCGATGCGTCGCGTGCGGAAATCGAAGTCAGCTCGCCGTCCAGCCTGAAGCTGGCCAACATCAAGTAATCCGCTGTCCGTCAGACCGCGCCGGCCAGCGTGCCGGCGTGGCTGTTGCAACCGGGCCCGGTGCCCGGCCGCGTCTGCCTTAGGAGATCGCAACGCCCATGCCGTGGATCAACAACCTGAAACTGATGCCGAAGCTCATGCTGACCTTCGGTGTCCTCTTGCTGGTGATGCTGCTGCAGGGCATCGTCGCCTATCGTGGCCTGCATTCGCTGAACAACGTGACCACCGAGCTGGCCGGTTCACGCATGGAAAGCATCCGCATGGCCGGCGAGATGCGCGGCATGCTCGGCGAGTATCGCAACAGCGCCTACCAGCAGCTGATCCGCGCCAGCGACGACGTCAAGGCAGACGCCCGCAAGCAGGCCGCCGAACTGCGGACCAGCATGGACACGTCGATCAAGGACTATCCGAAGCTGGTCGACAACGCACAGCAGAAGAAGCTGTTCGATACCTTCGCCAAGGACTGGAAGGACGCGCTGGCCTCCTATGACAGCGTCACCGAGATGCTGGAGCTGGACCTGCCCGACGACGCGATCGATACCTTCGTCGGCGAGACCCGTACCAAGCACCGCAAGGCGGGCGCCGCGCTTGAAGCACTGATCGCCGAAGACAACCGCCTCGCCCGCGCCTCGCGCGACGAAGCCGCCTCCACCTACTCCGCCTCGGCCGTGCTGACCGTCATCGCCCTGCTCGGCGGCGCCGCACTCGGCCTGGTGCTGGTGTGGCTGTTCGCCCGCGCCCTGGTCGGCAGCGTGCGTGGCGCCGTTTCGGTTGCCAACGACGTCGCCGGTGGCAAGCTCGATGGCCATATCGACGTCAGCCGCCAGGACGAAGTGGGCGAACTGATGCAGGCCATGCAGCGCATGCAGCGCGACCTGCGCGAGCGCACCGAAACCGACCAGGCCATCGCCCGCGAGAACCTGCGTATCCGCACCGCGCTGGATTACAGCTCGACCGGCGTCTACCTGACCGATCCCAGCAACACCATCGTCTACAGCAACCGCGCCCTGCAGCAGACCCTGGTCCAGTACCAGGACGAGCTGCGCCGCGACCTGCCCGACTTCGACGCCCACGCCTCGCTGGTCGGCAAGCCGGTCACGGTGCTCGAGCACCGTGGCGAGATGGACAACACGCTGCTGGCCAACCTCAAGCAGCATGGCGTTGCCCGCCGCCCGATGCAGTACGGCGATGCCCAGTTCGCCCAGGTCGTGTCGACCATCCGCAACGAAGACGGCGACACCGTCGGCTACGTGGTGGAATGGCGCGACCGTACCCAGGAAGCACAGGTCGAGGCCGAAGTGGCACGGGTGATCGCCCAGGCCGCCGCCGGTGACCTGTCCGGCCGCATCGATGCCAACGACAAGGAAGGCTTCTTCCTGCAGCTGGCCCAGCAGATCAATGGCCTGCTGGACGCCAACTCGGGCAGCATCGAACAGATTTCCGGCCTGCTCGCCGCGCTGTCGCAGGGTGACCTGACCGTGCGCATGCACGGTGACTACCAGGGCGTGTTCGCCCGCATGCGCGACGATGCCAACGCTACCGCCGCACAGCTGAGCGAGATCGTCACCCGCATCAAGCAGTCCAGCCGCGCGATCAGCTCGGCCGCCGGTGAAATCGCCTCGGGCAACAGCGACCTGTCGCGCCGTACCGAGCAGCAGGCGGCCAACCTGGAAGAAACTGCCGCCTCGATGGAAGAACTGACCTCCACCGTGCGCCAGAACGCCGAACACGCACGCCAGGCCAACCAGCTCGCCATCGGCGCGCACGGCGTGGCTTCGCAGGGCGGTGAAGTGGTCGGCCAGGTGGTCACCACCATGTCGGCCATCCAGGCCTCGTCGAAGAAGATTGCGGAGATCATTTCGGTCATCGACGGTATCGCCTTCCAGACCAACATCCTGGCGCTGAACGCCGCGGTGGAAGCCGCCCGTGCCGGCGAACAGGGCCGTGGCTTCGCCGTGGTCGCCAGCGAAGTGCGCACCCTCGCCCAACGCTCGGCAGCCGCCGCCAAGGAGATCAAGGGCTTGATCGACGACTCGGTCGGCAAGGTCAACGACGGCTCGGCGCTGGTGCACAAGGCCGGCGCCACCATGGGCGAGATCGTCGCCTCGGTGCAGCGCGTGACCGACATCATGTCCGAGATCTCCGCTGCTTCGCAGGAGCAGAGCGCCGGCATCGAGCAGGTCAATCAGACCGTGGTGCAGATGGACGAAACCACCCAGCAGAACGCCGCGCTGGTGGAAGAAGCCACCGCCGCCGCACGGGCGATGGAAGAACAGGCAGGTCATCTCAGCGAGGCGGTATCGATCTTCGTGGTCGACGAAGCCGAAGTCGTGGTCGCCACGCGCACGCCGGCACCGCGTGCTGCCGCACCGGCTCATCGTGCTGCTGCACCGGCCGCCCCGGCACCGGTCGCGCCGCCGGCCCGTCGCACCGCTGGCGGCCGCCCGATGGCCACCGAACTGGCCGATGGAGACTGGCAGGAGTTCTGATGCCTGCCTGACCTGACGTACGAAGACGCCCTGGCCCTGCGCCGGGGCGTTTTTGTTTCCGGAGTATCTGACTATCCAGCCAACGGCGAAGCCCCTCGGGGTGGTCGCTCGAAGCCCTGGGCTGCTGAGGGTTGGCCGTGAGGGTGGGCTGCGCAGGGGACGCCGTGAATACGTCCCTGTAGGCTCGGGCGCGCCATCCATGGCGCTTACGCCCCTGCGCAACCCACCCGCCCGGCCACGGACAGGTTCCTGCCTCCGATCCACCACGGGAAGATCAAGAAAAAGGCAGAAGCAAGAGCAAGATCAACAGCAACAGCAGTTGGCGGGCTGCCTTGGCTTTGCGAGCGAAGCGACCCGCTTTTGCTCTTGCTTGTGATTTCCCGTGGTGGTGCGGCCACCGGAATCTGTCTAGGGCCGGGCGGGTGGGGTTGGCGGGGTATCCGCGCCATGGATGGCGCGGCTAAGCCTCCAGGGACGGATTCACGGCGTCCCCGCCAATCCCACCCGCCCGGCCCACCCTCATGAAGCCAGCTTTCAGCGACCAACCCACCCCACCACGGAGGGGCCCCGCCGTTCGCCGATCCCCGCCGAAGGCGCGCTTCCCGCTCTGCCTTTCGCAGTGCAGCATGCCCCCGCGCAAACCTGCGCGATCATGGGCCCCCGCCCCGCCAGGACTCCGCCATGCAGCAGTACCTGCTTCTGATCTACATCGACCCGTCACTGCTGCGCACCCTGCCCATCGACGACTTCAATACGTTGATGCGCGACTGCCTCACCCACGCCGACAAACTGCAGGCCGAGGGCACGTTGCTGGCCGCGCAGAAACTGCAGCCGATCGAATCGGCGCAGACGCTGCGCGTGCGCGATGGACACAGCCGGGTACTCGATGGCCCCTTCGCCGAAACCCGCGAACTGCTGGCCGGCTTCAACCTCATCGTCGCCCACGACCGCGATGAGGCCATGCGTATCGCGCAGGGCTTCCCGTGGGCCCGCTTCGGCAGCATCGAGGTGCGGCCGCTGGAAGACATGGACGCCGAGCGCGAACGCTGCGGCGCCCCCGCTGCGGCTATGGCAGCAGCCGTACCCTGATCTCGCGCGGGCCTACGCCTTCGTTGCCGCTGTAGTCGCGCGCACTGGCACGCACGATGTACTCGCCCGGCGGCAACGCCGCCGGCTGCCAGCGACCGGTTTCCATCAGGCCATCGCGCACGGTGTTGGTCACCAGATAGCGGAAACGGGTAACTGCGCTGCCATGCACGGTGATGCCGCTGTCCGGGGCATAGGCCACTTTCACCGCCTGCTTCTGCGGCGGCATGCGGTTGAAGACGATGTTCCAGCGCGGTTGCTCGTAGCCCTGCAGCGGCTGCCCGGCGGCATCCAGGATCTGGTAGCCCACCTGGTACGGCCCCAGCCGGCGACGTGGCAGGTTGTTGTCCACCTGGTCCCAGGCTTCCACCACGATCTGCACGCCGCGTCCCTGCCGGGCCAGCATCACCACGCCATCGGTGCCGGCGGCCAGCGGCTGATCGTTGTCATCCAGCAGCGCCACGTCGGTGATGCGCGGTGCGAAGTGGTCCGCGTAATCCTTGAATCCCAGCGCCACTGCATTGGTCTCGAAACCACCATTGCCCACGGCCAGGTGCACGTGCGCCTGACTGTTGATGCTGCCCAGACGGTCGCCCACGTGGATGCGCGTGCCACGCCGTACGCGGATGCGCTCCAGCGTGCCGTCTTCGGCGTACAGCGGCTGCCAGCGCGCGTCGAACGGTTCGCCGCGTGGCGTACGACCGACGCGCATGTGGATGTACTTCAACCGGTCCACGGCCAGGCCTTCAGCCTGCCCACCCAGGCTCCAGGCGGCAATCGGGCTGCTGATCTTGCCCTCGGCTATCGCCAGCACGGTCTGGCCGACATCGCCGCGTACGTCGAAGCCGCCGTGCAGGTGGTGGCGGCTCTCGCCCTGGAAGGTGCCGCGCACCTCGCCGAGCGTGCCGACCACTTCATGCCAGCCGTCCTGTGGTGCCAGCGGCCAGCGCCCACCGCTGTCCGGCAGCGCCGCGTCTGAGGCCGGGCCCACCAGCGCCGGTGCAGGCAGTTCACCCACCGGCAGCGGGCGCAGGCGATGCAGGCGATAGCCTGCGGAGTCGGCCACCAGCAGAGCACCGTCGGCCTCCACGGCCAGGCCACTGGGCCGCGCCAGGCGTGGCAGGCGGTCATTGCCCAGCAGCGCCAGTTGATGGCCCTGCGGGGTCACCTGCACGATGCGCCCGTCCAGGTCACCCACATACAGCACACCGTCGTGCGTGGTGGCCAGTGACAGCGGGCCGTTGATGACCTCACCCTTGCCGACTGCGGTACTGACCGTGCCATCGGCGCCGACGCGGCGGATCGCGTTGTTGAACAGGTCGGCCACCAGCAGTGCGCCGTGCGCATCGAAGGCCAGCGCCACCGGCGTATCGAAGCGGGCGTCGGTATCGGGCGCGTCGGCGAAGCCCGGGCGGTCGCCGCCGGCCAGCGTACGCACGTTGCCATCGGTACCGATCACCCGGATGCGGTCGTTCCAGGTATCGGCCACATAGACCTGTCCCTGCGCATCCACGGCGATGCCCATCGGTCCATCGAAACGCGCCTGTGCAGCGGGACCATCGGCGAAGCCCTGCTGGCCACCGGCCAGCGTCGTCACCTGTCCATCGGTGCTGATGCGCCGGATCGCATGATTGCCGGTGTCGGCCACATACAGATTGCCCTGCGCATCGGCAGCAATGCCCGAAGGGGTGTTGAAACTTGCCTGCAGGGCAGGCCCATCAACACGACCCTCGCCCTGCCCCGCTACCGTTTCGATACGGCCATCGGGCAGGCGGCGGCGGATGCGGTTGTTGTCACCGGCATCGGTGAAATAGACGCTGCCATCGGCACTGCCCAGCAGCGCGTAGGGGTCGGCGAAGCGCGCCTGCGCCGAGGCGCCATCGCGATCACCCGGATGGCCGTCGCCGGCCAGCAGCTCGATCTGTGCGGTCCACGCCAGCGGCGTCGGTACAGGGCCAGCCGGCACCTGCGGGCCGGAGGCGGGGAACTCCCACCAGGTTGCCGCCAGGGCCACCGCTGTTGCCACCACCACCGCACCCACCGCCATCCCTTGCCACCGCGCCATCGTCCCGTTTGCCTGTACTTGCATGAAGAGGCACGAACGATAATCGCTGCGCACGTGCAGCGCCATGGCCGATGGTCAGGTCTGTTTCACAGCGCTTGTCCTGCGCTGCCACAGCAGGTTCAATGTCCGTTCCATGGACGGAGGCCCACCATGCCCCGCTGCACCCCACTCCTCGCGCTGCTGTTGGCCGCGCTGACCAGCGCGACCGCCTCGGCGAACGTGCCCCGGACGCCCGCGTCTACCTCTCAGCCTCCGTCCGATGCGGCGATGGATGCTGCGCACGCCGCGTACGCGCAGCAGTGGGATACGGCCATCGAACAGTCGCGCAGCGGCAACACGCTGGCCGCGTTGATCGCCATGCAACGGTTGATGGAGAGCCCGCTGCTGGCCGACTTCGATGCCGAGCGCCGCGGCCGCGCCGCGCAGTTTGCCGGCTGGACGGCGGCCATGCAGAAGCAGCCCGCGCTGGCACGGCGCTATCTGCAGCAGGCGCTGCTGGCGTTGCCGGGCGATGCAAGCATCCTGACCACGCTGGTGTCGCTGGACCTCAACGATGACCAACCAGCAGCAGCGGTCGAGCATCTGACACAGGCGCTGGCGCGTGCCGACAGCCCGCTGGCGATCGACCACCACACCATCAGCTACCTGCAGTACCACCTGCGCGAGCAGCCCGCGCAGCGCATGGCGCTGCTGCAGGCGCTGTTCGACAACGGCTGGAAGAGCGGCGGCAGCGAACCCACCGGGCTGTGGCTGGCGTTGGCAACGCTGCAGGCCGACAACGGGCGCGGCGATGCCATCCCGACCACACTGGTCCGCATCGACACCCCCGCCGAACTGATCCGATTGCGCAGCGACAAGCGCTTTGATCGCTACGTGGACCGTGCCGATGCACGCTTCGATCCGCTCAAGGCCGCGCAGGCCCATCTGGACACCCTGCGTGTATCGGGCCTGCTGGACCGCGTCCTGGATGCACGCATGGTGGATTTCAGCAGCACGCTGCTGATGCTGGATCGCAACGAGGAAGTCCTGGCGCTGACCGATACGCTGGCCGAGGCCGCCGCAGAAGGACAATCGCCGCCTGCCGCCGAGGCGGAATGGATTGCCTGGCTGCTCAACAGCCGCATCGCGGCACTGCGGCGCCTGCAACGCACCGATGAAGCGCTGGCGACGGCGAAACTCGCCGCCCGCATCGGCGCGCTCGGGCCGGATGGTCTGGAGCACCAGATGAACGTGGCCTTCGTGCTCAACTCACTCGGCCAGACGCAGGAAGCAGAGGCCGCGATGGAGACACTGACCGGTCTAAGCGGCTATGGCCAGGCCGCACAGGCCTTGATCCGTTTCGCCGCCGCGCGCGAGCGTGGTGATGCCGCCGCTGCCGCCGCAGCACGTGCGGTCATCGTCGCCCAGCGCCAGGACGCTCGGCTCTTCTATCGCGAGATGCTGCTGGAAGAAGGTGATCTGGATGGGGCCGCAGCCGTGCTGATCGAGCAGCTGCGCTCGCCGTTGGAACGCAGCGACGCGCTGGCCAGCCTGCAGGACATGCGCGTGTATCCCTCGTTGCCGGGCGATGTGCGCATTGATGCCGCCTGGCGCGAACTCAAGCAGCGTGCCGACGTGCAGGCCGAAGTCTCGCGCGTCGGCCGCATCGAGCGTTACGACCTGGTGGGCAGCGCCACGTCGCGCTGAGCGCCGGCTACTTCGCCGGTACTTCGATGCGGATGCCCATCGCCTCGCGATAGCGGGTGTACAGGGCCATCACCTTGTCCACGTAGGCCAGGGTTTCGGCATACGGTGGCACGCCCTTGTAGCGTGCCACCGCTCCGATGCCGGCGTTGTAGGCCGCCGCTGCCAGTGGACGGTCGCCGTTGTAGCGGCGCAGCAGCACGCGCATGTAGCGGGCGCCGCCGTCGATGGACTGCTGCGGCGAGAATGGATCGTGCACGCCGTATTCCAGCGCGGTATCGGGCATCAGCTGCATCACGCCCTGCGCGCCCTTGCTGGACACCGCCAGCGCGTCGAAGTTGCTTTCGGCATGGGCGATCGCCCGCAACCAGGCATCGTCGACACCGGTAGCCTTGGCCGCCGCCTTGAACTGTTTTGCGTGCTGGGCCAGCTGGGGCTTGCCGAC
Organism: Stenotrophomonas sp. Br8; assembly: GCF_014763005.1. NCBI lineage: Bacteria > Pseudomonadati > Pseudomonadota > Gammaproteobacteria > Lysobacterales > Lysobacteraceae > Stenotrophomonas > Stenotrophomonas sp. Br8. The sequence goes on from NZ_JACGTN010000020.1 coordinate 42,527, forward strand.
CTTGCCGAGGCCTTCATGCGCCGGTTCGCCCGGTGGCGTGGCCACGGTGAACTTCAGGAACACCCGCGAGCCGGGCAGGTTGCGGGTGGAATAGACAAGCTTGCCGTCCTGCTCGCGCTCGTACAGCACGCCACTGAACACGCCCATGTTGCCCCACAGGTTGGGGGTCTGCACGGCGCTGTCGTCGATCTCCTTCGGCGTGCAGCGCGAGCCGGGCTCCGGTGCGGTGGCCAGGCTGACCGTGTTGCCCTGGACGCAGCGGTAGACCGTGCGCGCAGCGGCCAGCCCTGGCCACAGGCCAGACAGCAGCAACAGCGCGACGAGGGCGGGACGGAGGGACATGGCGGCCGGATGATCCGGCGGCGGCCGCTAACAATGAGTGAATGGGGGTTTTCGGCCGGGCGGCGCCCGGCACCCGCAGATGCAACGGCAACGGCAACCTCAACAGCAACGGCGGGCTATCCGTGGGATGGCGGGGTGGGTCCGGTTGCGGGGGACGCCGTGAACCCATCCGTGGGGGCTTGGCCGCGGCATCCATGCCGCGGACACCCCCGCAACCGGACCCACCCCGCCTTCGACAATTCCCCGCGACCTGGGAACGGTGTTCTGTGCTGCTCTTGGTGGGTGTCGACCCCGCGGCTGTTGGTGGGTGTCGACCTTGGTCGACACATGGATCCACGCCATGCGTGGATGGGACTCACCGAGGCTGTGAGATCTGTTGGCGAGGGTCTTCCTGATTACCGCGCCATCTTCCGCCGCAGCCAGTAACCTGCGCCCAGCAGCACGAACCATGCGGGGCTAGCCACCAGGGCCTGGCGGGTGTCGGCCTGCAGGCTCAGCAGTACCAGTACGGCGGCGAAGAAGACCAGACAGGCCCAGCACATCGCCACGCCACCGGGCATCTTGAAGATCGAGGCCGCGTGGCGTTCGGGGTAGCGACGGCGGTAGACCATGTAGGCCACCAGGATCAGCGACCAGACGAAGATGAACAGCACCGTCGCCAGGGTCGTCACCAGGGTGAAGGCGGTCACCAGGTTGGGGATCAGGTAGATCAGCAGGGTGCCGCCCAGCAGGCACAGGCAGGAGAACAGCAGGCCCCGTGCCGGCACGGCTGCGCGCGAGAGCTTGGACAGGCCGCGCGGTGCATGGCCTTCCTCGGCCAGGCCGAACAGCATGCGGCTGGTGGAGAAGATGCCGCTGTTGGCCGACGATGTTGCCGAAGTCAGCACCACGAAGTTGATCAGGCTGGCCGCGGCGGGAATGCCGGCCAGCACGAACAGCTGCACGAACGGGCTCTTGTCCGGCACCACCTGGCGCCATGGGGTGACCGCCATGATCGCGATCAGCGCCAGCACGTAGAAGATGATGATGCGCACCGGGATCGAGTTGATCGCCTTGGGCAGGTTGCGCTCCGGATCGGCCGTTTCCGCAGCGGTGGTGCCCACCAGTTCGATGCCGACGAAGGCGAACACCGCGATCTGGAAACCGGCGAAGAAACCGACCAGGCCCATCGGGAACATGCCACCGTCATTCCACAGGTTCGACAGCGCTGCAGTGTGCCCGCTGGGCGAGGTGAAGCCCCACGCCACCAGCCCGGCGCCGGTGATGATCAGCGCGCAGATGGCCACGATCTTGATCAGCGCGAACCAGAATTCCATTTCGCCGAACAGCTTCACTGTCACCAGGTTCAGCGCCAGCAACAGCATCACGCAGGCCAGAGCGGGTATCCACGCGTCCAGCCCGGGGAACCAGAACTGCGCATAGGCGGCGATGGCAATCACATCGGCGATGGCGGTGACGATCCAGCAGAACCAGTACGTCCATCCGCAGAAGAACCCGGCCCACGGCCCGAGCAGATCGGTGGAGAAATCGATAAAGGATTTGTACTGCAGGTTCGAGAGCAGCAGCTCGCCCATCGCCCGCATCACGAAGAACAGCATCGCGCCGATGATCAGGTAGACGAACACGATGGACGGGCCGGCCAGGCTGATGGTCTTGCCCGAGCCCATGAACAGGCCGGTGCCGATGGCACCGCCGATGGCGATCAGTTGCAGGTGACGGTTGGACAGGCTGCGGCGCAGGTTCTCGGGGGGCGTGGCGGGCTCGGTCATGGGCGCGGGAAGAGGCGGGTGAAGCGTCCGACGGTAGTCCTCCGGCTTCCACAACGCCAGCGCCGGACGGACCAGGACCGTCAACAAGTGTCGCCTTCACCACAATGTGACCCGTTACCGCATTTGTCCCATTCCGCCCAGCCCGGCGCCGTGTTCATATACCGCCATCGCCCAAGGACCGGCCCCGCCCATGTGCCCAGCCCTGCACACCTCTCTGGAGCCCCGGTCATGAGCCGACTGCGGGTCATCATCGGCGGCACCGTACTGGCCGTGCTGGCCGCTGCAGTGCCGATCGCGGTCATGGTCTATGCCACCTGGGATCGCGCCGTCAGCGTCGAGCAACAGCGTCTGCATGCCATCGCCGAGCGCAGCCTGCGCCGTACCGAAGTGTCCTACCAGGAAGCGCTGGCGGCATTGAAGTCGGCCGAGGCCACGGTGCTGCCGCCCTGCGGGGCCGAACACATCCAGCGCATGCAGACCCTGGTGATGACCACGCCGTCGTCCGACCAGATGGGCTACTTCGAGGGCGGCAAGCTGCGCTGCACGTCGTGGGGCTCATTCCTGCGGGATGTGGACCAGCCCACGCCGGACCACGTCACCAGCGATGGCGTCGGCATCACCGTGGACGTGCGCCCCGAGGCGGCGGGCCGGCGGCCGATGCTGTCCATCATGTACGGGTCGTACGACGTGCTGGTCGACCCCCGTCGCTTCGTCGATGTCATTGTCGATCCAGACGTGCGGCTGGCCCTGGCAAGCCCGGATGGACGGCTGCTGACCCAGCAGGACGGCATGGACCCGACCCTGTTGCAGCAGTTGCTGCGCGAGCCCGGCGAGGGCCTGGACCGCAGCACCCTGTATGCCAGCGCGCGCAGCGGTGAATGGCTGGCGATCGCCACCGCCCCGCGCACCGCGCTGGCGGCCACGTTCCGGCAGCAGGCGTGGTTGTTCGTGCCATTGGGACTGCTGATGGCCGCCGCCGGTGCCGGCCTGGTGATCTGGCTGTCGCGACGACGGCTGTCGATGCGCGGCGAACTGCGCATCGCCATCCGCCGCCGCGAACTCTACCTGCACTACCAGCCGATCATCGAACTGGATACCGGCATCTGCGTCGGCGCCGAGGCACTGGTGCGCTGGCAGCGACCCGACGGCACGCAGGTGCGTCCGGACCTGTTCATTCCCTTGGCCGAAGAGGCCGGGATGATCGCCGCCATCACCGATCTGGTGATCGAGAACGTGGTTGCCGACATGCGTGAACTGTTGGCCGAGGATCGCAGTGCACACATCGCGATCAACCTGGCGGCCGAGGACATCAGCAGCGGGCGGGCGCTGAAGGTGATCTCGCAGCGCATGGCCGGCAGCGGCATCCTGCCGCAGCAGATCTGGCTGGAGGCCACCGAACATGGCTTCCTCGACATCGACCGTGCGCGCACCATGCTGGCGGCGGCGCGACGCGCGGGTCACAGCGTGGCCATCGATGATTTCGGTGTCGGCTATTCCAGCCTGCAGTACCTGCAGCAGCTGCCGTTGGATGCACTGAAGATCGACAAGTCCTTCATCGATGCGATCGGCACCGAAAGCGCGACCAGCCCGGTCACGCCGCACATCATCGGCATGGCCCGCGAGCTGGGCCTGTGGGTGGTGGCTGAAGGCGTGGAAACCGAAGCGCAGCTGGCCTACCTGCACAGCCAGCACGTGCAGTTCGGCCAAGGGTGGTTGTTCTCGCGGCCGTTGCCGCGCGATGAGTTCATCGCCTTCCACCGCAAGCGCCAGCAGCAGTACGGCGCGGCGCGGGAGCACATGCAGAATCCGCGTAGCGTGCCGTTCGAGCGCGAGCAGGCGGGGGAGGAGTAGTCGGCGAACGGCGCAGCCCCTCGTGGTGGGTCGCTAAGAGCGGTTCGTGGGTTGGTCGGGCGGGGTGGATACGCGGGGGACGCCGTGAATCCGTCCATGGAGGCTTGGCCGCGGCATCCATGCCGCGGACACCCCCGCGTACCCACCCCACCCGGCCACGGACACATTTCGTCAGCGCCTCACCACGCAAGAGAAAAAAAGCGAAAACAACAGCGGGTCGCTGCGCTCGCACGTTCTGCTCTCTGTAGTGCCGGCCGCTGGCCGGCAACCCCGGCAACTCCGTCACCGATGATCAACGCCTATGCCCAGGCCTTCGGACGAGCCCACAGCCAGGCTGCACACACCGCCAGCAGCAGCAACGGCAACCAGGCCAGGTGCTGTGCGCCGCTGGCCTGCAGCATCAGGCCGCCGCCGACGCCACCGGCGGCGATGGCAAGGTTCCAGCCGGTCACCAGCATCGATTGCGCGAGGTCGGCCGCGGCGCCGGCGCGGCGGGCCAGTGCGGTCTGGAACAGGGTTGGCACGGCACCGAATGCGACGCCCCACAGGATCGTCACCAGCAGCAGCACACCCGGCACGCCCGGCCACAGCAGCAGCGAAACCACCGCCATCACGAAGCCGATCACGCTGGCCCATACCAGCGCGCGCAGATGGCGGTCCACGCCCCAGCCGGCAATGGCGATACCCACGATCGCGGCGATGCCGAACGCCAGCAGCAGCCGGTCCAGCCAACCGCCCGCGCCGGCCTGCACCGCCAACGGCTCGATGTAGGTGTACAGCACGTTGTGCGCCAGCACGTACAGCACCATCACCAGCAGCGTGCTGCGGATGCCGGGCATGCGCCAGACCGAACCCAGCGACATGCGCCGGCCTGCGCCGGCCGCCGGCAATGCGGGCAGCGCCCATCGCGCGTAGCCGAGCAGCAGCACCGCCAGCACGCTCATCAACGCGAACGCCCAGCGCCAGCCGATCTGCTGGCCCAGCAACGTGCCGGCCGGCACCCCCAGCGACAACGCCAGCGGCGAGCCGATCATCGCCACCGCGATCGCCCTGCCCTGCAGTTCCGGCACCACCATGCGCGCGGCGTAGCCGGCCACCAGCGACCACAGCAGGCCCGCGCCCACACCAGCCAGGAAGCGCGCCACCAGGGTCAGCACGTAGTCGTGGCTGAGCGCGGTCACGGTGTTGACCACCATGAAGCCGGCAATCGCCGCCAGCAGCAGCGGACGACGCGGCAGCCGCTGTGTCAGCGCGGTCATCGGCAACGCAGCCAGCAGCGAGCCCAGTGCGTACACGCTCACCAGCTGTCCTGCTGCCGCATCGCTGACACCGAGGCTCTCGCCCATCGGCCGCAGCACACCGGCCGGCAGCGTTTCGGTCAGCAGGGTGATGAAACCACCACCGGCCAAGGCCAGCAGACCACGCCACGGCAGACGCGTTGCCTCACCGGCCGGTGCCCCGGCATCGATCGCGTGGCCGCTCATCGCGCCGTCTCCAGATCGGCGTACACCGCATCGCGCAGTTCATCCACGAACGCGCCATGCATGCCTTCGTACAGTGTATTGGTCAGCGCGACCACGCTCAGGCCGCGCGCCGGATCGACGAACCAGCTATGGCCGTAGGCACCGCCCCAGCGCCATGTGCCCACGGTCTGTGGTGTGCCGCTGGCCGTTGCATCACGCAGCACGGCAAAGCCCAGGCCGAAGCCCCAACCGGGTGGATCGACAGGTCCCAGTTCGCCCAGCTGAGGCGTTCCCATCTGTGCCATCAAGCTGTCCGGCAGCAGCTGTGAAACACACGAATCGCGCAGCGCCTCCAGCACGGCCATCACCTCGTCAGCGGTACCCACCAGCCCTGCACCGGCCGACGGATAACGGTGTGGATCGGTCGCCCGTGCCAGGCTGTATTCGATGCCTACCGAGCCCTCGAACGCCGCCACCACCTCGCCCTCCTGCAAGCGATGCGGCTGCGGTACGTCACTGACATACGGCGTCGCCAGACGGCTGCCCTCGCCGGTGGCGAACGCGGTGTCGCGCAGGCCCAGCGGCTGCGCCAACAGCCGGTCGAACAACATCTGCAAGGTCTCACCGCTGGCTGCTTCAGCCACTGCGCCCGCCACATCCACGCCCAACGAGTACAGCCACTGGCTGCCCGGCGCGAACAGCAACGGCACCTGCGCAATGCGCTGCACGTTCTGCTGCAGCGTCACCGCGCTCGCGTCCATGCCATCGCTTACGCCCGCCTGCGCGTAAGGGCCCTCGGCATCGGCTTCCAGAAAGCGGTAGCCCAGCCCGCTGCTGTGGCTGAGCAACTGGCGCAGGCTTATCGATGGCTGGCTGCCATCGGCCAGTGCCGGGCGGAACGCCGGCAACCAGCGCTGCACCGGCGCGTCCAGGTCGAGCACGCCCTCGGCCACCAGGCGCAGGATCACCGTGGTCAGCAGCGGCTTGCTCACAGAAGCCAGCCGGAACAGCTGGTCGCGGCGCATCGGTGTATTCGATTCACGATCGGCCAAGCCACTGGCGCTGGCATGGCGAAGCACGCCGTGCTCGCGCACCAGCACCACCGCACCGACCAGGCGCTGCGGATGCACGGCCTGCAGCAGCGCGCTCACCGCGGGCAGTGCCGGTGCAGTATCAACAGGAAGGGCGAGTGTCATCGGGGTGATCCGTGGGGAGAGGCCCGCCACGGTAGGCAGCTTCGGCGACCGCAAAAAGCGGGGCCGGGCTCCGCGCATCATGGACCGCAAGGTCCGCAATTGGCATCATGCCCGGAACCACTGGGCCGCACCGACCCGCCAAGCACCCGCACCGCGCTGTTGCACCGGCTGCGTCACCGCGCATGCCGACCGCCGCCTACCCTGCCCTCTTTCGCAGCGATCTTCCCCATGTCCGTCCTCGACAACCTGGCCAACCTGCAGACCTTCGTCCACGCCGCGGACACCCGCAGCTTCGTCGAAACCGGCCGCGTACAAGGCATCTCCGCCTCGGCCGCCGGCAAGTGCGTGGCCCGGCTGGAACAGGCGCTCGGTGTACGCCTGTTCCACCGCAGCACGCGCAGCATCACCCTCACCGCCGAGGGCCAGCTGTTCCTGGCGCGCTGCCGGCGCATCCTCGACGAGCGCGACGCCGCACGCACCGAACTGGCCCAGCAGCATGCAACCCCCAGCGGCACCCTGCGCATCAGCCTGCCGCTGGTAGGCGACCTCACCCTGCCGTTGATGGCGGAGTTCATGGCCGCCTATCCCGACATCCGCCTGGAGCTGGATTTCTCCGATCGCCTGGTCGACGTCATCGAAGAGGGATTCGATGCCGTGCTGCGTGTCGGCGAGCCCAGCGACTCACGTCTCACCGCGCGCCGCCTCGGTGTGTTCCCACGCCGCGTCGTCGCATCGCCGGCCTACCTGCAACGGCATGGCACGCCGCAGATGCCGGCGGACCTGCTGCAGCACCGCCTGCTGCACTACCGCTTCCCCAGCAGCGGCAAACTCGAACCGTGGCCGATCCTCTGGCCCGAGGGCGACACGGCACAGGAACTGCCGGTGCACCTGGTCGCCAACACCATCGAGGCGCGGGTGGCACTGGCACTGCGCGACGGTGGCCTGGCGTTCGTGCCGGTGCATTCGGTACGCGATGCACTTGCTGACGGCCGGCTGGTCACCGTGCTTGATGAGCACGTGCATTCCTGCGGCACGTTCCACCTGCTGTGGCCGTCGGGCCGCCACGTACTGCCGAAGCTGCGGGTGTTCATCGAATTCGTCGGCGCGCGGCTGGATACGGTGCCGTAAGGCGGCGCAGCGGCCGCGGCCATTCAGCTGACGGCGCTATACTGCCCGCTCATTCCTCATAGAGGCTCGCGACCAATGCGCCAGTGATGCCGCCGTCTTCGCACTAGACGGCCCGACTCTTCCCGCCCCTGCGCGCAGGGGAGAACCAGGCATCCATGGAGGTCGCATGACTTCGCATTCCCTCACGCTCGATCGCGTGTCGTATCGGTTGGCCAATGGCCGACCGCTGTTTTCCAATCTGTCCTTTTCCTTCGAGCCGGTGGCCACCGGTCTGGTCGGCGCCAACGGCGTCGGCAAGAGCGTGCTCGCGCGCCTGCTCGCCGGTCAGCTGTCGCCCGACGAGGGCCACGTGCACCGCAGTGGCCAGGTATTCCTGTTGCCCACACCCGGCTATCCGCCACGTGGCACGGTCGGCGAACTGGCCGGTGTAGGCGCCGAACTGGCGGCACTGGCGCGCATCGAAGCGGGCAGCGTCGATGCAGCCGACTTCACCCGCATCGGCGAGCGCTGGAACCTGCGCGGACGCCTGCAGCAGCAGTGGCAGGCAATGCAGCTGCCGGCCGACCTTGATCCCGCGCAGCCCGCCGCGCGACTCAGTGGTGGCCAGGCGATGCAGGTCGCGCTGTCCGGCGCGTGGGCCAGCGGCGCGGACTGGCTGATCCTCGACGAGCCGAGCAATCACCTCGACGCCCGTCATCGCCGCCAGCTGTATGCACAACTGCAGCAATGGCAGGGCGGCCTGCTGGCGATCAGCCACGACCGCGCCCTTCTCTCGCAGATGACACAGATCGTCGAACTGGATGCGCACGGCCTGCATCGTTATGGCGGGCCATGGCAGCACTATGCCGACACGCGTGCCGCCGAACGCGAGGCCGCCGCCGCCCAGCTTGACCACGTCCGCGCCCAGCACCGGCAGCAGCAACGCAGCGCGCGCGAGCAGCATGAGCGCCAGCAGCAGCGCCAGGCACGCAGCAACCGCGAGGCGCGCGAGGCCAACCAGGCACCGATCCTGCTCGGTCGGCAGAAGCAGCGCGCCGAAGCCAGCCACGGGCGTGCGCAGCAGATCCAGAACGATCGCCTGCAGGCCAGCGCTGCGCAGGTGCGCGCTGCCGCCGCAGCGGTGCACGTCGCGCCGGAACTGGCGTTGTTCAGTAGCGAGGGCGAGCGTGGCCACGCCCGCTTGCTGCAGGCGCACGACCTGGTATTGCCGCACGGCTGTCGTGCGCCACTGCAGCTGGAGATCCGTCGGGGCCAGCGCATTGCCGTAGTCGGCGACAACGGCAGCGGCAAGTCGACGCTGTTGCGCGTGCTGGCCGGCGAGCTGCCCGCAGACAGTGGACAGGTACATCGGCACGCGCCCTTGGCCCTGCTCGACCAGCAGCTGCTGAATCTGCGCAGCCAAGAGAGCATTCTCGACGCGGTGCAGGCCGCCCATCCCACGGCCGATCCGGCTGAGCTGCGCACGCGGTTGGCGTTGCTGGGCCTGGATGCACAGCGCATCCAGCGCCCGGCCAGCAGCCTCAGCGATGGCGAGCGGGTGAAAGGTGCGCTGGCCAGCGTGCTGTATGCCGATCATGCCCCGCAGCTGCTGTTGCTGGACGAGCCGGGCAACGCGCTGGACCTGGCCGCGCTGCAGGCGCTGGAAGAGCTGCTGGCGGCATGGCCGGGGGCATTGTTGATGGTCAGCCATGACACCCACCTGCTGCAGGCGTTGCGGCCAACGCAGGTGGTGCAGGTCGGTGATGCAGGTTGGCAGTGGCGCGATGCGTTGTAGAGCCGAGCCCATGCTCGGCTCCTGCCGGCTGGCATCCACGCATGGCGTGGATCTACTGGCTGGCAATGCGTCCACGTCCATTGGAAGCGATGCGTTGTAGAGCGGAGCCCATGCTCGGCTCCCGCCGGCTGGCATCCACGCATGGCGTGGATCTACTGCCAGCCGAGCGTTCATCCACGCATGGCGTGGATCTACTCATCCGCGCTTCCACACCGGGAACGTCTGCGGCATCTGCTGCCACAGCAAGGGGCCGGCCTGCAGTTCGTCGTCGTTGAGCAGGCATGCATCCAGTGCCGAGCGCACCGCGCGCTCGTCCATGTGCACGCCGATCACCACCAGCTCCTGCCGGCGGTCACCCCACAGCGGGTGCCACAGGCGTGCCATCGCCGAGTGCGCTGCCGCGTCCGGGAATTCCTGTGCATCGGGCAACGGCGCGCTCCAGCAGTCGGCCTGCTGCCGGGCCCAGCCCAGATCGCTGTAGGGCAGTGGCGTCGGCGGCAGCAGCGGCGTGGTGTCCTCCTGGCCAGCGCGCACACGCTCGCGCGCCGCATACCAGAAGCCCGCCGCCTGGGTGCGCGTGGCCGCGCCCACACTGTTCAACTCACCCACCCAGTCCATGCGGTTGGCCAGCCAGAACCAGCCTTTGCTGCGGATCACCCCGGGCATGCCGTGCTGCAACGTGCGTGCGAAGCGTGCCGGGTGGAACGGCCGTCGCGAGCGGTAGACGAAGCTGGCAATGCCGTACTCTTCGGTTTCCGGCGTGTGCTCGCCGCGCAGCTCCTTCACCCAGCCCGGAGCCTGCTGCGCGCGCTCGAAATCGAAGCGGCCGGTATCCAGCAGCTCCGCAAGCGGTACGTCGCCGAAGCTGGACAGCAGCAGCTTCGCGTCGCGGTTCAAGCCGCGCAGCACCGCCAGCGTGTCCTGCAGCAGCTCCTCTTCCACCTGGTCCACCTTGCTGACCACGATCACGTCGGCGAACTCCACCTGCTCGCACAGCAGGTCGACCACGCCGCGATCATCGTCCGGCCCCGCCTGCTGGCCACGCTCGGCCAAGCGCAGCGTCGAACCGAAATCGGCCAGGAAGGCACTGCCGTCCACCACCGTCACCATCGTGTCCAGCCGCGCGATATCGCTCAGGCTGAAGCCATGCTCATCGCGCACCGCGAAGGTGGCCGCCACCGGCATCGGCTCGCCGATCCCGGTCGATTCGATCAGCAGGTAGTCGTAGCGGCCGCTGTCAGCCAGGCGCCGGACCTCCTGCAGCAGATCATCGCGCAGCGTGCAGCAGATGCAGCCGTTGCTGAACTCCACCAGCGTCTCTTCGGTGCGACGCAGCTCCGCGCCGCCATCGCGCACCAGCTGCGCATCGATGTTGACCTCGCTCATGTCGTTGACGATCACCGCCACCCGCAGGCCATCGCGGTTGCGCAGGATCTGGTTGAGCAGGGTGGTCTTGCCGGCACCGAGGAAGCCGGAGAGCACGGTGACCGGAAGGCGACGGTCGGCGCGGGAAATAGCGTTCATCTGGGGCTGGGTTGGCTGCAGAAAGGAAATGTTACTGTATAACAATTGTCGCGCAAGGAACCTCCCCACATGAAGTCGCCCTCCGCCGCCCTGCTTGATGCCGGTGCCGTCGCCCTGTCCAGCCTGTGCCTGCTGCACTGCCTGGCACTGCCCCTGCTGGCGGCCGCGCTGCCGCTGTTCGGCGTCTGGGCCGAAGCGGAATGGGTGCACCTGGTCTTCGTGGCCATCGCGCTGCCGATGACCGGCTTCGCCCTGTGGCGGGCCGAACGCCGACATCCCCTGCCTGCGCTGGCGTGGCTGAGCGCCGGTATCGGCCTGGCCCTGTTGATGGCGGGCGCCCTGGCGCTGCCCTCGCACGCGTGGGAGACCCCGCTGACGGTCACCGGCAGCCTGCTGCTGGCCGCCACCCACATCTGGAACGCGCGGCACCGGCACCGATGACACCGCAGGGGTAGTGCCGGCCGCTGGCCGGCAACTGCAGGCTACGTCCGCAGTTCATGAGGTTGCCGGCCAACGGCCGGCATTGCCCGGCTATTTGCCGTAGCGGCGCAGCAGCTCCACCAGCACCTCGGCTTCGGCCGCCCGCTGGGCCGGGTCTTCCGCGCCCACCACGTGTTCCTGCAGGTGCTCGTGCAGCAGTTCCATCAACAGGCTGTGGGCAGCGCCACGCACGGCGGCCACCTGCACCAGCACGTCGGCGCAGTCGCCTGCCTCGCTCTCGGGCGTGTTCAACGCCTGCTCCAACGCCGCCACCTGGCCGCCGATGCGACGGATCCGGGTCAGCAGCTGCTTTCGATTCCGGTGTACATGCGCCATGAGCGGATCATATACCCTATGGGGGTATCCATCCATCACTGCCGCCATGCACCTGGACGCCCTCGCCGCTGCCCGCCGCCACGAACACCGCTTCGACGACGGCAACCCGCTGGCCGAACGCAATACCCGTCGCGCGATGTGGCTCACCGTCAGCATGATGCTGGTCGAGATCGTCGGAGGCTGGTGGTTCAATTCCATGGCCGTGCTCGCCGATGGCTGGCACATGAGCTCGCACGCACTGGCGCTGGGCCTCTCGGTGTTCGCCTACCGCTGTGCACGCCGCTACGCGCACGATCCGCGCTTTGCCTTCGGCACCTGGAAGATCGAGATCCTGGCCGGCTACACCAGCGCCATCGCCCTGCTTGGTGTTGCCGCGCTGATGGCCGTGCAATCGCTGCAACAGCTGTGGGTGCCTGCGCCCATCCATTACAACGAGGCCATCGCCATCGCCGCGGTCGGCCTGGGCGTGAACCTGCTGTGCGCGTGGTGGCTGCACGACAGCCCCGGTCATGCGCATCACCATCATGGCCACGGACACGGGCACGACCATGGCGATCATCATGGGCATGACCACGATCACGACCATTCGCACGGTCACGACCTCAACCTGCGTTCGGCCTACGTGCACGTGCTGGCCGACGCAGCCACCTCGGTGCTGGCCATCGTCGCCCTGCTGGGCGGCAAACTGCTCGGCCTGACCTGGCTGGACCCGGTGATGGGCCTGGTCGGTGCGGTGCTGGTCACCGTGTGGGCGATCGGTCTGCTGCGCGACAGCGGTCGCATCCTGCTCGACGCGCAGATGGACGCGCCGGTGGTGGCCGAGGTGCGCGAGGTGATCGAGCAGGGCCCGTGGCCGGCACGCCTGGCCGACCTGCACGTGTGGCAGGTAGGGCGCGGCAAGTACGCCGTCGCCGCCAGCGTGGTCACCAGTGATGCCGCGCTCGACCCTGACACCGTGCGCCAGGCCTTGGCGATCCATGAAGAGCTGGTGCACGTGACAGTGGAGATCCATCGCAGCGCGTGACGCCAGCGGGTCGCGGTTCTTGCCGAAAATCTGTACCGGGCGCCACCGCGTACTGCCTACACTGGCCGCACCTGCCCCGTCGGGACATCCCATGCGCGCGCTCCGCCTGCTGCTGCCCGGTGCCCTCCTGCTGCTGGTGGCCTGTTCCGGCGACACACAGCTGCCGTTCTCCTCCGACCCGATGCTCGGCTGCTTCGCCACCAGTCCGCGCAAGTCCGCCGAGTTCCGCATCGAAAAGGAAGGAAGCCAGTACTTCGTGTCCTTCGAGCGTGACGGCCAATGGCAGCGCGAACCCAACGCGCTGTACAAGGCCAGCCGCAGCGACATCCAGCAGTACTTCCGCGACGACGCCGACCAGATCGACAGCGCGCTGATCCGCATGGCCGGCGGCTTCGGCATCTTCCATGTCAAGGACGGCGCCACGTTGAAGGCCCGGGCACGCGACAGCGACTACATGGCGCTGCTGTTGATCGGGGCGGGGCCGGTGTATGCGGTGAAGTGCGGATAGCGTGCAGTTCCTGCCATGGCGGGCGTATGGAAGGGCGCGCTCCGGGCCGTCGCAGGCGATGTGGCAGCGGTTCCTGCCGCCGCCTTCCGCTCTGCAACAGCTGCGGTACCATGCCCTCCCCCGAGCCACCCTGCGCTACCCACCGTGCCCCATTACTCCGGCCCCCTGCTGACCCGCGACAGCGCTGACACCCTGCGCCGTGCCCATGACAAGGGCACCACCGAATGGCAGGGCTCGCTCGACCTGGGGCGCAACGAAGAGGCAGCGCAGCTGGGTGCCGAGGGTTTCACCTTCCGTGGCCAGCACTACCCGTGGCCGGGCAAGCTGAAGGACCGCACGCTGTACTACTGGGATGGCGAGGAGTTCTCCGCCATCTCCCGCTTCAGCGGCTCGCTGATCAAGCTGGTGCCGACCGAGTGGGGCGCACCGACTTTCGAGATCGACGGCATCAAGATGCTGCCGACCTCCAAGCTGTCGCCGTTCGAGGACGCGCGCCGCAAGGTCGAGCTGGTCGCCCCCGCAGGCAAGATCATCCTCGATACCTGCGGTGGCCTGGGCTACTTCGCCGCCTGTGCATTGGAGGCCGGCGTCGGCCAGATCCGCTCGTTCGAAAAGAACGCCGATGTGATGTGGCTGCGCACGCTCAACCCGTGGTCGCCCGATCCGGATTCAGCTGCCGCTAGCGGTCGCCTGCACTTCAGCCACGGCGACGTGTCGCAGCAGATCGAACAGGTGACCAGCAACAGCGTCGATGCGATCCTGCATGACCCGCCGCGCTTCGGCATCGCCGGCGAACTGTACTCGCAGGTGTTCTACGACCACCTCGCCCGCGTCATCCGCAAGGGCGGTCGCTTGTTCCATTACACCGGCGCGCCGAACAAACTGACCAGCGGCCGCGACGTGCCCCGCGAAGTGGCCAAGCGCCTGGAAAAGGCAGGGTTCAAGGCCGAGCTGGCGCTGGACGGCGTGCTGGCCATCAAGCGCTGAGCCTCACTCGCCATCCACCTTGGCCAGCTTCATCACCCACTTCGGCACTTCCGGCTCGCCGGCGTAGAACTCCTTGGGCTTGTTCTCGGCCATCGCCCAGCGGTGCAGCCAGCTAGGCCCATAGCGGCCGCTGTAGCCCTCGGCACCGCGCGCATAGGCGGGATCGCGCACGGCCTCCTGCAGCGACACGAAGCGATAGCCACGACGCTTGGTGGCCGCCACCAGCTCGGCAAAGGTCGCCGCGTTGAGTTCGTTGGCATGCATCAGCCACACCTGTGGCACCGCATACCCCAGCAGCGCCAGCGACTGCTTCTCGTAGTAATCCACCTTGTTCAGCATGTACGGCACATAGCCCTTGCGCAGGCTCGCCAGCGTTGCCTCGCGCTCAGGTGAGTCGGGCTGCTCGTTCATCACGTTGGCGTAAGCGAAGGCCCACACCCACTCACCGTTGTCGACCGTCACCGGCGCCACGCGGTAGCCGTGCTGCTTGAAGAACACGTCCATCGCCGCGCGATCTTCCGCCGTACGCCCCGCACGCAGATACGGATGACGCATCCACTGTGGCGCCTGCCCGCGCTCGGCCAGCAGCGGTCGCAACACCTGCTCGCCGCGCAGGAAATCCTGCTGGAATGCCGGCACGCCCTTGGCATTGAGGTCCATGTGCGACCAGGTGTGGTTGCCCAGCTCGTAGCCGGCATCCAGCCAGTCGCGCAGCATCTGCACGCGCGCCGGCTGAACCTTGCCATCCACTTCCAGCTTGTTTTCGTTGACGAAGCCGATCACTGGCACGTCAGCCTGGCGCAGCTGCGCCATCAGTGCGGCATGACGCGCCTGCAGATCGGCCGGCACGATCTCATCCAGGCGCGCCCACGGCAGATCGTCAATGGTCACCGCAATGCGCCGATCGACCTCGGCAGCGTGGACGGTGAGAGACAACAACAGCAACGGCAACGCACGCAGGAACAGACGCATCGGTACATCCATGGGATGAGGATGCAGCGACTGTAGCGCGATTGCGCCTTGCAGCCGAGTGTGGGCGCGGCGTTGCGGCGCCGGGCCGAGTCAGTCGGCGATGTACTTCGGCGGCACGTGGCCGGTCAACCACACGCCATTGGCGGAGCGGTAGAAGACATGCCCTTCAGCATGCATGCGCCCGGCGTGCACGCTGAGAATGACCGGTGCACCGCGGCGAGCGCCAACCTGGTGGGCCGTCTCCCGGTCCAGTGACAGATGCACGTGCTGGCGCTCGCCCGCACGCAGGCCCTGCTCGCGGATCGAGCCCACGAAGCGCGGCACCGTGCCGTGGTACAGCCACTGCGGCGGCTCAACCGGCACCAGTCCAAGATCGACCGTGACCGAATGCCCCTGGTTCGCGCGGATGCGCTGGCCATCATCGCTCAGTGCAAAGCGTTGCTTGTTGCAGGTCGCCACGATGTGCTGCAGTCCGGCATGATCGAGCGTCTGCCCATGTGCAGCCAGCTTCTGCAGGAGCTCATCGACGTTGGCCCAGCCTTGGCCGTCCAGGATCAACCCGATTTTTTCGGGTTCATGGCGCAGCACCAGGCTGAGGAACTTGCTGGTGTGCTTGGATGAAGTTTCCATGTTCATCCGCATAGAGTGCCGTAAATGCCGAGGTTGGTGCCAGTCAGCGGTCCGCGCAGGCGTTAAAACCGGTTCGCTTGCGAAGTAATGCGCCATAGCCACAGACCAACCACCATCGCTGCCAGCAACAACCCACACAGGATGATGGCCAGCGCGTCAGGCGCGTGCGGCGGCACAAGGTCTGCCCTGGCGAAGAGCTGCAGCAACCATTGCCGCATCGAGGACGGCAGCTCATGTCCATCCGGTGCCAGATCTGTCATGCACGCAGCCGGCAGTGCTGTGGTGATGCCTTCCCACACATGCTCATACAGCCGCAGCATCGCGCTGGCCAGCAGCAGCGCCGCCGCGTGCAGGGCAAGCAGGCCCCATGCACTGCGGCGTAGCGGCGCATCAACGTGGCGCAGCCAGTGCACGCAGACCAGGAGCGTACCCAGCAGAGCAAGCACCAGCGCTGCCATCGGCAACCAGCACAGTGGCTGCCAATCATCCAGCGCACCGGCACGCGCCAGCAGATGCTCGGCCACGTGCAGGCGCGCGCCCGGATCGGTGCCACCGCAAGCCAGCGACAGTGGCTCCAGCAGCAGGTCCACGCGGTGATGGAAGTAACCTGCGGCCAAGCCGACCGACAGCAGCGCCACCACCTGCAGCAGCAACAACATCAGGCCAGCGCCGAAGAAGCGCCCGAGGCGGGCAGTGAAGGCAGTCATCGGTGTATCCCCAGCGAGTGACGCGCATGCTAGCCAAGCCAACGGCCGCTGTCGGCTGGCAGATGCGACACCATCGCGGATGACGCGCGATCATGTCCGCTGCATATGCGGTGCACGCGGGAGTGTTGCCGATGGTGGGGCTGTATCTGTTACTGCGGCGCGTCAGGTGGCGCGTCAACCACGCGGCAGTTTCGCCGCCCACATGTTGTCCACCAGGTTCGGGTAACGACGCCCGTTCTCCTCTGCCCGCTGCCGCGCCGCCGCCTTCTGCGCCTCCGTCAGAGGCTGCGTCTTCTGGCCCTTCGGGTTGGGCTTCTTCCAGGGCGGCGTGCGGGCAGTAGGCATGTGCGGATGATGCCGTAGTCGGTGTTACTTCTTCAGGAATTCCAGCAGGGCCAGATTGAAATCATCAGCGTGGCTGGTGTTGCAGCCATGCGGCGCATGCTTCAGCACCACCACCTCGCTGCCGGCGATGGCCGCGTGTGTGCGCTTGCCCGAACCTTCGAACGGCACCGTGGCATCGCTGTCACCGTGCAGCACCAGCGTCGGTACCGTCACCTTCTTCAGGTCCGCACGGAAATCGGTGGTGGCGAACGCCTTCATGCACCCCAGCGCGGCGTTCTGGTCGGACTGATGGGCGAGTGCGATGGCGGCCTGGCGCTCGTCCTCGGTGACCATCAGCTTGCGGTCGGCACTGAAGAAGTCACGCGTGAAGCCATCGAAGAACGCTTCGCGGTCTTTCTCCAGTCCCTGGCGCATCTCATCGGCCTTTTCCTGGGTCAGCGGCCCGTCCGGGTTGTCCGCGCCCTTCAGCAGGTACGGCGGCACAGCCGAAGCGAACACCACGCTGTGCAGGCGATCCTCACCATGGTTGGCGATGTAGCGCGCCACCTCGCCACCGCCCATCGAGAAGCCGACCAGGGTCACGTCGCGCAGGTCACGCTCGTCGATCAGGCCGGCCAGATCAGCGGCCAAGGTGTCGTACTCGTAGCCATCGGCAGGCTTTTCGGAGCGACCGAAGCCGCGGCGGTCGTAGCTGATCACGCGGTAACCCGCATCACGCAGCAAGGGCACCTGGGCTTTCCATGCTTCGGCCGACAACGGCCAGCCGTGGATCAGGATCACCGGCCGGCCGGTGCCGCCGGTGTCTTCAATGTGCAGGCGGACGGAGGAGGTAGGCATGGGAGCTCCGGGGGGAATGAGGAACCCAGCCTAGGCACTCGCGACGGAGACGCCCGTGATGGAATTGGCTCAGGCCATGACATCGCGTACACGGGTGCCGGGCCGCACAGGTTCACACCCGCCAGTGCGGCATTGGTCGGGCCCTGGCCCCGTTTCGTCAGCGCCCGCTTACGGTGAGACGGCCCCCGTGCCAGTCTGCGCCGGTCCTCAACGGAGCCATGCCATGCTGCTCGCCCTGCCCCTGCTCGCCGCCGCAGTCGCCGGCACCTCCCCCGCCAGCGACACCCTGCGCGAGCAGATCCGCGCAGCCGACACGCAACTGTTCGCCGCAGCGTTCGACAGCTGCGACGCCGACAAAGCCGCCGCGATGACCACCGAGGACATGGAGTTCTTCCATGACAAGGATGGCAAGTCCGCCAGCAGTCGCGCCGACTTCCGCCGCAGCGTGGCCAACCTGTGCGACAACGCGCGCAAGGGCGGCTGGCACCTGCGGCGCGAGCTGGTGGAGAGCTCGCTGCAGGTCTTTCCGCTGCAGGATGATCGCGCCCTGGAAATCGGCGACCACCGCTTCCATGAGCGTGGCACCGATGGCGTTGAACGCTGGACCGGCCAGGCCCGTTTCATCCAGATCTGGCGACGGGTGAACGGTCAATGGCAGGCCGAGCGCGTGATCAGCTACGACCACCGCCCAGCGGACAAATGATCGTCAGCCGCGCAGCGTCCGCTCAGTCACGCAGGTTGATGGCGCGCGTCAGCATCCAGCAGCCGTAACGTCGCGCAAAGGTGTAGGTGTCTCGCTCGGTGTCGCTACCGAAGGTCACGCGCTGCCCGTTGTCATCGATCGGCTCGATCTGCGTGGGCGCGTTGTAGGTGCCCGCGCGCATGCGCTCCAGCGCAACCGGATCACGGCTGACCGGCGAAGGCACGAACAGATCGAACGCAGCGAGGTAGCGGTAACTGAAACGTTTCAATCGCGCGGCGCCCTGTTCCAGCACGACGTGCGTGGGCGCCAGCCCCTCGTGGTCGTCGCGCACGGTGTGCATGGGCACCTCGTACTCAAGCGGGTCCGAGGTGTAGCGCAGGCGCACCCGGTCATCGGCCGGATCGGCAAAGCGTTGCAGGAAACGCGTGAAGTCCTGCGATGGACAGGCGGGATCGTCCGCTGCTACCGGCGTGTCAGCCACCGCACTACCGGCGCAGGCCCACAGCCCCACGCCCAGCAGCAACCGCGCGGCCGCCTGTCCCCGTATCCGGATTGTCTCCCCGTGCACCATGCTCTCCCCCGCTGCCATTGCACCGGACGCCATCCCCTGCGTCGCCGGGCCACAGGCTAGCAACAAAGCGGTTACCGGCGCAGCCTGCGACCGATTTACACTGGCCACATCCGGCCACACGGTAGCGGCCACATGGAGCCCCCAATGACCCCTGACGATTCCCTTCACCAGCAGATCCGCCAGAACGTGGCCGCACTGGACGAGAAGCACGGCCGCGAGTTCGATGCCACCAGCGAGAACGTGGCGGCCAGCCTGGCCGTCAAGGCCCGTGAACAGGGCCTGGAACGCGCCGACCACGTGGTGGTGAGCAACGCCACGGCCAATCACCCGGCCGGCCACAACATCTTCGTGGTGCAGGGCGACCCGGCCAACCCGGCGCATCTGCGGGCGATGCTGCCGACTGCCGTGGCCGCGCAGACGCCGGCCGAGGAGTCGCTTCAGAAACTGGGGTTGGGTGGGCAGCCGCCGGTGCAGGCTGAGCAGCAGACGCTGGATGCACAGGTACAGGATCAGCAGCAGAATCCTGCGCATCGTCTGGGGTGAGAACCGCCAGGCGTCGAAGTCTTCGACGCCTCTGTGGCATCGGCCGATATCAGCCCGCTCGCGGCTGGGACTGCTGCGTCTGCTGTTGGTTAATTACCAGGCAGACGAGCAACATGCACACGCACACGCGCTGTGTACTGCTGAACCTCCGGCTTCACCTGCACGGTACGAACCCTGTAGGCGGTAGCGCGCATGAACGTCTACGGGCAGCGCAATTCGGACAAGGGGTCGGCTCTACAACTTGAGGATAGCTATTTGCCTACAGGTCGCGCTGCATGTACCCGCACCCGAGCCGAGTAGTGCTGCAATTCCGGCGTGGTCTGTACGGTACGAACCTGTACGCGATAGCGGTTGTTGGACTGCAGCGGCAGAGCGACCACGCTCAGCAGGTAGTGGCCCGCGCTACCCATGTGGGGGGATGTGTAGCGCCATTCGCTGGATGCATGCCACTCGGGAAGTGACTTGCCTGCATTCAGCACGCCGGCCTGGTAGCTGTCGTAGGTGGGAACATCTTTCCAGACATCGGCGCCCCATTGCTGCAGGGTTACCTCGAATGGGACCTTCAATCTGCCTACGTCAGGCTCTTCGTTCGTGACCGGTCCGTACCGTTGCAACTCCAACTCCAGCGCATAGGTGCGGCCTGGATCGAAATTGCGCGCATTCGCTTCGAACTCGAACCGCACCTCTTGGCCCGGCTGATCCACCGTAATCGGTTGCGTCAGTTCCAGCGGTTCCGGCGGCTCCGGGATGCGGCTGGGACAGGCGCCGAGCACGGAGCTCAAGATGATCAACAGGCCGACGCGCAGCCAGCGGTGGATACCCAGCATGATTCAGACCCTTTGGCTCCCTGCCATGGGCTTCAACCCTAGCGGGTTGGCGGTGGGCACTGCAACCGGGCAAAGAAAAAGGCAGGGTCTGCACCCTGCCTTCTTCACGCGCCAGGACGCCGGGCGTGGCCCAGCGTCATCGCATCACAGCTGAATCCGCGCCACGCTCTCTTCCGAGCCCTTGGCATCCTTTTCACCGTTCTTGATGCTGACGTACAGCACGTTGTTCTTCGCATCCAGCGCCAGGCTGTTCGGGTGCGTCGGCACGGCGTAGGTGGCCACCTTCTGGTAACTGTCGCTGTTGTACGCGGTCACCGTACCGGCTTCGCGGTTGGTCACGTACAGACGCTTGCGCGGTGCATCCAACAGGATGCCCAGCGGGCCGGCGTCGGTCGGGATGCTGGCCAGTTCCTTGCCGTTGCTGCGGTCGAGCACCAGCACGCGCTGGCCAGGATGCTTGCTGACCAGCCCGCTGCTCTTGGCCTGGTAACCACGCAGCATTTCCGAGCCCTGGTCGGTCACGAACAGTCGCTTGCCTGCCGGATCCAGCGCGATGTTCATCGGCTGCTCGGCGGCGATCTTGTGCTGGGCCTCCACCTTGTTGGAGTCGGTGCCGACCACCACCAGATCGGCCAGCAGGTTGCTGGTGTACACGCGCTTGTTGGCGGCATCCAACGCCAGGCCCGGCGCCTTGGCATTGCCCAGGCCCGGAATGGTGTTGATCACCTTCAGCGTGGTGGTATCGATCACGAACAGCACGCTGCTCACATCGGGCTGGCTGCTGTGGCCGGTCACGTACAGGCGGTTGGCGGCGCTGTCGACCACCAGCTCGCGCAGGTCGTGGGTGTAGGCGGCCTTGCCGTCCTTGCCGATCTTCTTCTCCATCAGCTGCACGGTGCCGACGGCCTTGTTCTGCGCAGTATCGACCACGGTCACCGACAGGTCCACGGTGTTGCCCACGTACAGGCGGTTGTGGGCGTCATCCAGCACCACGCCGAACGCCTTGCGCTCCAGCGGGATGCGGGTTTCCACGGCGAGCGTAGTGGGGTTCAGGCGCAGCACCTGGGCCGGGCCGGCGTCATCGCCGAAGCCGCCGGACGAGGCAACGAACACCGCGTTCTGCTTGGGGCTGTAGGCTAGCTCGTACAGGCCCTGGGCGACGGCCTGGCGCTGCACGGCAGTGGCGGGGCTGGTGGCGGTGGCGGCGTCAGCGGCGAAGGCGGTCGGAGCGCCAAGGCTCAGCGACACGGCAACGGCCAGCGCGGCCGAACGGAAAAGGGAATTGCGGATCATGCGAGCGTCCTTCAATGGGCACGGAGGGTGTCCTGGCTCGCGGGGCCGTTCTTCGACGGCCCGGCCCTGCATCTGTCTGCGCGGGGTGGGGCTGGCTGGGTAGCGGGGGAATGGTAGCAGGTGGGGCCCGTGGCGTCCGCCTGCGGATGCATGGCGGACGCGCGGATTACTGCTCCTTCAACCGCAGCGAATCGGCCACATCGGTCTGTGCCGCAACCTCGGTAGCGATGCTCGCGCGTCGATGCCCAGGGTCATCGCGGTCACCCTGCACGATGAAGATGCTCTCGGCCTCATGGCTGCTCTTCGTCGGCCGGCTGAGCAGCACGTGGTCCACGCGGGACAGGTTGTTCTGCTTGGCCAGCACAAGCAGGCTGGCGCTGATGCGCTGGCTGGTGTCGTCGAAGGTACGGCCGTGGCTGGCGTCCAGTTCGGCCACCTTCTGGATCAATTGCGCGAACAGCCGGTGGTCCGGGTGCGAGGGATCCAGCAGCGTGCCCGCCACTTCCATCGGGCTGGGCGGCGGCTCGTGGCTCGGGCGACCGCCTTCGCGGTGCAGCTCGGCCTCGCGCTCGGGCATCGGGTGGTGCTGTTCGCCATTCAACTCACTGGTCGGGTACGGCGCAGCGATGCACTGGATTTCCGGCAGGTTGAACAGCACCGCGAACTCGCCCAGGTCACTGCCTCCGTCCAGCGGCGCCGGCTGTGAATGCAAGCCGGCGTAGTGCAGTGCGGCCCAGACGAAATCGCTGCAGCGGTTGATGGTGGCGGGTCGATCGACATCGAACTCGAACTCGGCCGGTTCCTCGGCGAAATCGCGCAGGCACCCGTAGTGCTCCTCGCTGATTTCCAGGGTGCGGCTGTAGTACGGGTCGCGGTGCTCGTCGGCGTCGTCGTGCACGACCTCGGCGTACTGCACACCGGCAGGGTTCTCACCGGGCGGCAGGTGCGGCGGTGCGAAGCCGTAGCTGTGCGCTTCCTCGCCTGCGGTGGTCTGGAAATACATGTGGCCGCGCGGTGAGCTGCCGCCGCTGTTCAGCGGGGTGCCGGGCGCGGCCAGAAAGAGGGTTACCGTGTAGCGAGTTGCTTGCTCCATGCCTGCTCAGCCTTGTTGGGTACTGCGGTCCTGGCTGGATGATGGCATAGGTGGGTTCGCGGGCAGGTGGAGGCGGCCTGGGTGACGGGATTGGCTCGCTGAATGTGTGAACCAGCGAACATTCCGCTAGCCCATGGGAGCTGGAATGTGGAGTGTGGCGGTAGTGGGTCGTATAGTCATGAAATACAGAGCAATGGAATTGCTGATGAACACATCCTTGTCAATCTCCGCGCCGCAACTGGCGAAGGATTTACCCACCGGACGGGACCGCCAGCAGAAGCCGATCTGTCGCGATTGGCCAAGAAAGATCCTTACGGGTACTGATCTCCGCCACAGACGCGACGCCAGTTCCAGACCCTGCGCTGTTCTGGCCGGAATCGGGTTACGGCGAACGACGTGATCTCCTACTCTGCCGTCTTACGCCTATAGGCGGAAGCCAGCAGAGTGAAGGCACGGCACATCCATCATCAATGCCAGCTTCAGGAAAAGAAAATGCCCATTGAGTTCAGGCCGGATTCCAACTCAGCATTCGACGCATCTAGCGCAGTAAGAATTTCCTTCCCAAGAGTCCTGCCTGCCACCCTGTCCGACGGGAGCGAAGTCATTGAGTACCAATATACGTTCCGTCATGACGGAGAGCGGATTGCTTCGCTTGGCATCTTCGGCACTGAAGCGCTAGCGGTTCACGGAAACAGCCGCGAGCGAATTTACACCTTAGATCTTAGTGCCAGTGAAATACTGAATTCGATCATCGATTTCAAGGAAGAAATAGGAAACAAGGAGGATGTGTCGGCATTCATCCGCGCTGTTGCACAGGGGCTGGTTAATGTTTTTTCCAATCAACCCAGCATCTTTGAGAGCATTCGCTACATCGCCGTAGCTCGGATTGATTCATTGAACCAACTCGGCATCGCGACACTTGATGACAGCCTGAAGCTGCGCGATGGAGTAGTACTCTTGGCCAGCCTGCTTGTTCCGCAGAAGCGGGCTGAGGCCGGGTGATATGCCACAGTTCCCTTTTGAAAAATTCGTGCTGACGACGCTGAAGCCCGCCACAGATGGGAGCAGTGGTGCACGACTCACAGACCAGCAGAAGGCAGAGGTGGTCGAGTACCTGAAGTCCCCGGGATCAGGCCCCGATCGACTAACGAGCTACGAAGAATTCGTAAACTCTAGGATGCGCAACTTTCCTGCCGCACTGCCGCCCGGCGTTGACTATGTGGCGTTCTCTGGAACGGACAGGTTGAACAAGGGCAACTATTTCAACGCGACGGACTACGGAAAGAGTTTGCAAGGACGCACCGGCATCATCGGGGATAGTCCGTGGGGAAAGTACATTGAAGAGGTGGTCAATAAACCCGCAGACCATCCCGATTTCCACGCGATTGCGGGCAAGTTTCAGGCATTCATGGATGCACGAGGCTTCAAGCCGATGGGCACCGGCATTGGTGCGTTACAGGACATGATGTGGAACGCCGGCAGTCCCCGGTTCTTCGAGAACGCCATCTCTACGGGCAAGCCGCTTGTCGCCTTCGTGGACGGCGCGCCCCCAGAACGAGGGTTCAGCAACTTCGAACTCACCACTGCCTTGGAACACCCCCACGTTCGCATCAATGGCTATCCCGTAAGCGCCTTCGGTGCCGACCCACTCACCTTCGTGAGCCAATCTGCCGCCGAGTACCAAACCCTCGAGCGCACCCTCGCACAGCACGCCACCACGAACACCGGTCATGCGGTCGATGTGGCCCAGGTGCGCCTGCACCTCAAGCCCATCGACGGCTATGACGCCGTCAGCAAGACGCTTTTCGAAAAACC
Source organism: Stenotrophomonas sp. Br8 (assembly GCF_014763005.1). Taxonomy (NCBI): domain Bacteria; kingdom Pseudomonadati; phylum Pseudomonadota; class Gammaproteobacteria; order Lysobacterales; family Lysobacteraceae; genus Stenotrophomonas; species Stenotrophomonas sp. Br8. Next base: position 67,245 of record NZ_JACGTN010000020.1, read on the forward strand.
GCTGCACGACTTCAGTTCACTCAATCTCAGCGAGATGTCGACCACCCGCGCGGATTGGGTCGCTGCTCGCTCGGCGCTGTCTACCGGGCCTCGTCTGTTCGCCGATCTGCCTGAGCCAACTCCGCATTCAACGCTGCAACCGGGCGCGCCACGCGGGCCTCCGGGTGCGGCAACAGCAGCCGAAGCTGTACCCCACGGCGTAAACCCCGGCATGAAGGCCTTGGGCGTTGCCGGCGTCGCCTTGATGGCGCACGACTTCGCCACCTCCGGCCATAAATGGGTGGAGCTGAACTCGCAAGGCAACACCGCAGGTGCAGATTCCACCTCGGCGCATTTCGTCGGCCGCAACCTGGGTGGCGCGCTGGGCGGCTTCGCAGCAGGTGCAGGCATTGGCCTCGTATCCGGCTCGTGGACGGGCCCGGGCGCTGTCGTCGCTGGCATCGGTGGCGGTGTGCTGGGCGCCCATCTGGGTGAGAAGTGGGCCGAACAGAAGGACATCGAGCGGGTCTATATCCAGCAGGATCCATTGCAGCGCACCTGGGCGCGCAACCCGGCAGACCCGGATGGCCGCTGGCTGCGCAGCGCCAAGCAACAGCAAGTTCAGAGCGCTGATCTGGGGACTGGCGTGGAAGTACGGCCAGTACAAACGGCGCAGGGCGCCGATGTCACCTTCAGCGCCGACTATGTGGCCACTGGCACGCTGGAGCGCCAATTGAACAGGCAGGCCGCCCGCGCCTCCTACGAACTGGGCCTGGCCAACCTGCCGCCGCCACGGGATCCCTATCGACTGAGTGCCAGCGGCTTGAAAGAGCCGCCACCCAGCGCCTTCGAGACCGGAAGGGAGTTCGTACGCGACACCGTATCGCGGCAATGGGAGCTGGAGATAAAGGAGGTCGTAGATGGGCGCACGCCTATCACGCGACGCGAGCCTGTTCCGCCGGAACGCGAACCCGTCTTGGATGAGCAGTCGCGCACAGTCATCGCGCAGAACGCGGCCAACACCAAGGCGGCGGTGGCCGCGCGCTACATGGTGGCCCACGAGCAGGGCCGCTGGAGCGATTTCGGCGACGCCCAGAACCCATCCGTTCCGCAGGCAATCCGCGATGCGCAGGATAGCGCCAATACCCTGCGCGCAAGTGACGGTCGTAGCTACAGTCGCCAGGCGGATGGCCAATGGCTGCACGAAGGCGTGGTCTACAGCAGCCAGGCCAACCGCAACCTCAGCGACGAGCTGGAGATCACCTGGCAGAGCCAGAACGCCGGCATTGCGGACATAGGCAGGATGGCCGAGCAGATCAAGGCCACCGTGCACATCGCGCCTGAGGGTGTGCGCGGGCAGGTGGAATCGCTGTACGCGAAACATGGCATTCCGCGCACCGAGGAGCAGCTTGCCACCACCACCGCCGCAGTTGAACAGAATCTTGCCGCCGTTGGAAAACAGGCCGACATCACGCTGGAGCTGATGCCCGACCCACGCACGCACTCGCCCAGCCCGGACAGCGCCATCGCCTCCTTCGGCACTGCAGCGGGGAACCGCATGGTGCTGACCTCCACCACCACCGTGGAGGACATGGCGAGGATGCAATCGGTCCATCGGTCGCCATCCCCTCCCCTGCCGCAGGCAGAGGGACAGCAACGCGAACAACCGACTATCCCCGCCGTGGTGCAAGAGCAGGAACACCCCGCCCATGCGGTGCACGACCACGCCCGCAAGGCCGTGGAGGGTTCCCAGACCGCAGGCGGCCCGCTGTCGCCGGGTCACCCTGACCACCCACTCTACGAGCAGATACGTGACGGTGTTGCGGCACTGGATGCCAAACACGGGCGCAGCTTCGACGCGATCAGCGAGCGGATGAGCGCCAGCCTGTTGGTGCTGGCCAAAGACAACGATCTGTCGCGCGTAGACCACGTGCTGCTGAGCAACGCGACCATGCAGAACCCTGCCGGACACACGGTATTTCTGGTGCAGGGTGAGTTGAATGATCCCTCGCATGCACGGGCCTCGATGCCGACGGCGCAGGCCGCTCAGACTCCAGTCGAGCAATCTCTGCAGCAGTACGAGAGCGTGAGCCAGGATGCCCAGCAGCGCGCCATGAGCCGTGAGCTTGAGCAGCAGTCACAGGAAGAGCGCATGCAGCAGGAAGTGAGGGGACGGGCGGCGAGTATGGGGTGATCGCCACGCGCGAGGCCTTGGCTGGCACCGGCTCTATTTCACGTTGTAGTTGGCGACGAGAAGCTCGATGTTGAGATGTGCAACTTCCGGGTTGTCCTGAAGGTTGGTCACCTTCAGCCGGTACTTCCCCGCCGTCAGATCCCCTGAATCGGCACGGGCCACCTCGTATTCCCGGTAGGCCAGTGACATGTCGTACTTTCCTACATTGACCAGACTGTTCGAATCCGCACCGACGGCATTCCTGTATTCGAACACATCGCCCTTGGCCGGCTGATATCGGCTGCCCTGCCCGACGGCGGGCAGATCACGATTCAACTCCTGCAGCGTGATGGGCGTCTCGGTGCCGCCATCCAACTTCCACAACTGCACCTTCAGGGGAATCCGGGCGTGTTCAAGGAAGTCGACATCCCCCGGTTTCATGTCCGGGCGCTTGGGCGGCCCGCCGGTACGGAAGCCGATGAGGAAGGTGCGAGGTTTGGGGTCTTTCTCCCAGGGCGGCGGCAGCTCAAAACGCGCCTCTACCGTCGCACCCGCGTGGACCAGATCCATCGGCTTGGCGACGGGGAAACCATCGCCGTACATCTGGGGGGCTTGGGTGCCACAGCCACCCATCAGCAGTGGCAGCAGCACCATCCATGGCCTCAGTAGGTGTCGCATCCATTCCTCACATTCGGGCACTCACTTGTCGGCAGTTTATACACCGCACTGACCGGCAGGACCTGAACTGGCTTCACACAACCCGGGGGGGGATGCGGATGACCTTCCGAAGAACATTGCGCGGGCAAGCTCTGGAGATAGCAGGCACGCGATGGTTGCGACGTCAACGCGTGTGTGGGAACTGGATTGCGTGGCGCTGGATGCACTCGGACAGTGGCGCTTGGCGCCCACCGAGCGCGAATGTTCAGCCGTGGCGGTGCGGGTGAGGGTGAGTGTGAGTGTGATACTCAGGATGCACGGACGTTGATTCCCAGCACATGAGATGCCCCAGGCTCAACCTTTCCTGCCCGCAGGAAGATGATCAGTGATCATCCCCCTCCGCTGGCCGCACGAATCTGGATCTCATGTTGTACGCGCTGATCCTCCAACTGCTGCTCCATCTGGTTGGCAATAGCACGCTGCTGCGCCTCGCGACTGACCGCATCGAACTGCTGCATCGAGTCTTCCACCGATGTCTGCGCCGCCAGTTCGGTAGGCATGGCAGCGCGATGATGCGCCGGATCACTTGGCTCTCCCTGCACCACGAACAGCGTGTGCCCAGCCGGATGCTCCCTGGTGGCGTTGCTCACCAGCACATGATCCACACGCTCCAGGTCGTTGTCCTTGGCCAGCACCAACAGGCTGGCGGTCACCCGTTCGCTCACTTCGTCGAAGCTACGCCCGTGGCGGGCATCCAGCGCTTCCACGCCCTCGCGTATCTGCTGGTAAAGCGCGTGATCCGGATGGCCCGGCAGGGTCGGGTCGCTCCGCGGGTCACGCGGGGGCAGCGCGTCATCGACATCCGGCACCGAGACGTCGGCCTGGTACCGCGCGGGTTCTGCCACCGGCTCGATGGATGATTCGAGTTTGCTCTCCTGCAGCACCAGGTCCGGCCGCTCGGACTCCGCCTGAGGGGTGGCGTGCGCAGCGGCAGGCGACTGTATTTGCGCTTCAGGCTCCGGCGTCCTCAGTTCGACCGGCTGGGCGGGCGATGAGTGCTCCGCGACCAGTGGCGCCTGTTCCGGCACTGGCTCGGGCCTCGGCTCCAATGGCTGTACTGCGCTGTTGAGCGACGAAACGTCTGGGATTTCGACAGCCTGTTCGGAAACGTGCGTAGCGGTGAGCGGCTCTGCCGCACGGGTCGGGGTGGCGTCCACTACTGCCTCGTGCGAAGCCCCCTGCCCTGGCATTTCCTGCTTGACGGGCTCAGCGGCCACCGCTGGCGTCACCGCGGAAGTGGCGGTCTGCGCCGGCAGTGGAACGTCCGCCACGCGGGGCTCCGGCTCGGGCGGCGGCGTCTGTACCTCTGGCTCGCGTCGCGGCGGCTGTTCACGCTGCTCGGCGTGCTGCGTGCGCTCAGGTGTTTCAGGTTCAGGGATTGATGCCGGCACTACCACCGTCGATGGCGTTGCAGCCACCGGCTCCGTCGCTATGGGCGGGCGATGCAGGGCCTCCTCGCGTTGCGCATCGGCCACAGCATCGCGGGCATCGGAGGGCGCAGGTGCGTCGCTCTGAACATGCTGTGCGGCCGTGCGTGCTACCTGCCCGGCATCCACCGTCGCCGCGCCTTGACGATTGGCCTCCTGCAGGGCCTGCTGGTAAGCCTCCCGCTCGCGGGGGGATAGCGCCGCGATACGCAACTCAGGCGATTCCGGCACGGGCGCCTGTTCGGCAGCGCGTGCACGAACCTCGCTCCACGCCGCCTGCAGTTCTACTGTCGTGGTGGTCGCCACCGCCCGCGCCACCCCATCCTGCCCCACCTGGTAATGGGTGATCGGCCTTGATTCGCCTGCGTTACCTGCAACGGACGGCCCAAGCTCCTGCATCGTCGGGCCAGTGATGCCGTGCTGCTCGCGAGTGCGCGTGGTGGCCAGTTCGATCGCCTGCTCCCACACGGGGGTAAGCGCGATGCCCGCAGAGTAGTAGCTGTGCCGCAGCTCGTTCTGGTTCATCTCCGCAGCAGAAGGCAGCGGCCGCGCCTCCAACGCAGCGATGGTCTCGTTGAACCGCTCGAGCGATGGTTGCTGGATCGTGCGGGTCAGTTCCAGCTCCAGCGCCATATTGCCTTGCGCTGTTTGCCCGGCGCGTGTCCATTGCCCCGCCTCATCGCGTTGGTAGCGCTGGTTGTCCGAGCCAAGAACGGCGTCGCTCCTGGCGCGGGCCTGTTCCACCACTTCGGGCACCAGCGGTACGAAGTCGCTGGCGCGGGTGGCGGCGCGCGTCTCCAGGTAGCTGGCGGCGATGGCGGCCTTGCCGTTGGCGATGTTGTTCTCGATACGTTGCACCGCCTCGCGATTCAACTCGTTGGCGCGCTCGGGGCTGGCGGTCTGCGTCTCGTAGACACCCCGGTCGTTTACGCCGGATACGCCCACCTTGACCTGTCGCGTCCACTGCTCGGTCTGCGCATCACGATGCCAGTTGGGATTGTCCAGACGGCCCTCGCCCTCCCGTGCCGGAATGCTGAAGGGGTCCTGCGGCGGCGGTGCCTTACCCAGCGCCAGCTCCACCGCTTTTACATTGGCATACGCGCCCAGTTCGCGGGCCTTCTCGTAGCTGGCGCCCACGCTGCGCTCAGCGGGATTACCCACGCCATCGCCCGTGCTGTCCATGAACGCCTGGCGCTGCCAGTTGAGGCCATTGAACTGCCACGGAACGTCGGCCCTGTCGGTCTGCCGATAGATGGCGCGGTTGTCGAGCAGATCGGCGCCCTTGTCAAACGCCTTGCTCATCAGCAGCGCATCGCCCGCGACGATGGCCGCAGGGACGAAACTGGAGGTGCCGATCACCGATGCGGTGGCCATGCCGCCGATCCAGCCACCGCCGTTGCGCGCCAGGGCGTGGGTGAGCTCGGACTGGGCGGCGGTGCCGTTGCCTTCTTCCAGCAGCTGCGAGGTGCGGCGGGCGGTGATGACGGCGTCGGCGCCAGAGGCGAGCAGGCCGCCGGAGCGGATCAGTTGGCTGGAGGAGGCTTCCCCGAGGAGGAGGTCCATGGTGATACCGCCTTGCTGCAAGCGAGGCGCACGAATGCGATAGGCAGCCTCTTCACCTAGCACACGCTCCACTTTCAGGATGCCGGGCTCCGACATGGCAATCCGACCAGATTGTTGCGCATCGGAGATCGCCGCAGACAAGCTGTTCTTCTGAAGCTCAAGATCACCTCCTTTAGTCAGCTTGGTGCCGAACTGATCGTGGACTTCCAGCAAGGCCACAATGCGTGATTCAGTTCTGGTCACTAGAAGATGCATTCGCTCGTCTGGACTCATGCCAGTCAACGCACCGTACTGCACGGAGTGGACCTGCGCGTAGTGATCGACACTCCCGAAGAATGCCTGCGTTCGTGGCCTGATGGCATCCGAATCCATGCCAAGAGGGGCGTTCGTGTAAAGATCACCATTGACTAGGCCAATCGTCATTGTGTCGCGAAGGCCGTTGACCTGAGCTGCCACGCGCTGCATCGCAGCCACGTCACCGCGAAGCGCAGCTTGGCCGTCTGGTGATGCCTCGATCAGCTCCAGAGAAAAGGTGATTCCGTTTTGATAGTCCTTGATCGGCCCCCCGCCATGAGGGGAAACACCCATGGCAGCAGCGAGCCTCTTGTCTGCCGGCATGTAGAGCAGGTTCTCGAACACGTCCTTCTCAACGAGCTCTGCGTCCACCAATGCCTGCAGAAAATCGTTGTTATTGAAGGTTTGTTGCTCAAGCACATGGTGCTTCTGGAGAATCGGACTGTTGCGCGGCATAGAGCGACCTCTTCCTTGAGTTCAATCAGCGGACTCAGATATCAGCTGCGTCCGTAAACGATAATCCTCGCGACTCGCCCCTCCCGCCGATGCCGGCGGCCAGAACCGCATTACGCAAAGCGCTGTCACAGAAAACCAGGTTCCCCGAGTACGGCGTTCGGAATATGTGCGCGTGGTTGACGGCATCCTTTCGGAACGCCAGGGAACTCCCACCCCTGAGGTCGTAAAACTTGCCTCCGGGATAGCCGTAGTCGCGAACGACGCGGAGCTTTGACGCAGCTTCATCGACCGCATCGATCACTCGAGTCACATCGCAGAGGAAGTAGCGCGGCCCTTCAGATCCATTGGCGAGGCGGTATTCGCTCTCCGCAAACTCGAATCCGTTCGGATCGACAGAGACGAACGCGTTGCGCAAGCGCTCCGAGACGAGCCAGTAACCGCTCATCCCTCCTTCAAGATCTTCGGGTAGCCCTCCCTTCTTAGGCGAATGAACCAGCAGCGGCTTCTCTGCCAAAGGTGGAAATCCTCCACCTTCAGGACGCAGGATCAGGCGTGGCGGCGTGCGGAGCTTTTTCACATTGTCGAACACTACCCCGTGTCCCTTTCCCCCTCGCGTGGTATCTGGCATCAAGAGAAAGAACTCTCCACGCCTGGGCTGGTTTGGCTCCATTGGCTCAATTGACTCCATGATCTGAATTCCTTCCAAAGTCCTGATTGCTAGCCTAGAACTAACCTGAATTAGAGGGAAGGGAGTGACTTTCATTTACGTGAAAACTGGCACCACGCCCGCCGTACCTTTGCCCCAGCTTGACCTGGCTGTCGCACATTCCCGACGCACCGCAGTTCCAAGACCTGACGCCAGCCAGCCTCGGCTCCGCTAGGCCAGCATCAGATCCCCATTGACCAACGCCACCCTCACCGTGTCCTGCAGCGTCCTGATGGCCTCCACTGCCCGAACGGTGGAACCCAGGTCACCTCCAAGCGCACCCTGCCCGTCCGGCGAGGTCTCGATTGCAGAAAGCTGCTTCAGCATGCCCTGTGTGTAGGCGTCAACCGGCTCCGAGACATAGCGCGAGCATCCCAGCTTGTCTGCGAATTCCTGCTCGATGGGCAGGTACAGCCAGTTGGGTGGAGAGTTGATATCGAACTCGCCCGCAGCCTGCAGATGACGCAACAGCGTGCTGCCCGCAAGAATGCTTGGACCGATGATCAACTGAGAATCGAACAGCGCGTCATTGTTTTCGATGGCAGCCATGGATCTCCTTTCCTATGGATGTTGCGATGGGCAACTTTCGACCTCTTGTACTCTGGCATGCATTGGTGCGCAATCGGACCACAATGAAATTCTGCGGAGCGCCGACGGCGCGTCCCGCCGTGTGAGACCCATCGCAGCCACACTCCCCCCCACTGGAGGATGACCATGACCAGGATCGACCGCACGTGGCTGGAAGCCTTCGACAAAGAGCTCCTCCACCTGTTCGCCATCGACCATAGCGATGCCGGCATGGATGAGTACCTGCTGCACTGCTACGCAGACCTCCCACCACGCGAAGCAGCACTCGCCTTCGGCAGCGACTACGACCTGAAGCGCGACGATGCGCTGTGGCCACGGCCGGGCGTGCCTGTGTGAACCACGCAGCAGTCCCGCACGCCGGCATTCAAGGCAAGCGATGCCAGGGCATGGCCGCTATGCTGGCAGCGCACCGGAATGGAAACCACGTATGCCCCGTTTGAACACCGCCCTGGCACTGAACCTCGTTCTGATGCTGCTGGGCGCCACACCTGCCATGGCCATGGCGGCAGACCCGCAGGTTTCCACCGAGGTGTTCGTAGAGCGCGGTGACAACCCCACCTTCGAGCTGCAGCAGGCGCCTGCCGTTGTGTACTCAACGGCCCCGGCCGCGCCGCCCGATACCTTGCTGCAGGTTCCCATGGAGGTGCTGTTGGTTGCTCAACTGGATGAGTTGGGCCACGTTTCCAACGTGATGGTGGCGCGCTCCAGCGGACTGCGGGAGATTGATCGTGCGGCCTTTACCGCAGTGGACCAGTGGCGCTTCGATCCGGTTGTGGTTGAGGGTGTCGCGTGGCATGCGCGGGTTCGGGTCCGTATGACCTTCGTACCCACGGCCGAGGCGCCGCGCGGCTGAACCGCTGGTCCAATCTGTCGTAATTGGTCCTACGCCGTGGGCTTGGCTGTGGGCATCCTGCGCTTGGGGTCAATAGCGCCAAGCCCTTCAAGACCGTTGCGGCGCAATCGCTTGCCGGCTTAACACCGTGTGCGACAATCCCGAAAGCGTCAGGACTGGCAATCGTCAGTTCTGCAGTTTCTTGGCATTTGGCAGCTGCGCGGGTATCTCTTGGCATGCCACCGGAAAAGGGTGGCGCGGGACTCGAAAACCCGTCTGAATACCCAGTGCTTTGCGCTTGCCAGTCGGCGTCATCTTCGGATGGCGCCGGCTGGCAATCCGTTCGCGTTCCATGGCGGGCGGTGCGTGGGGGTCTTCGGACCCGCCGGCTTGGGTATTCACCGGTTTTCGAGCCACGCATCGTCCGCCGCCTTTATCGGTGGCGCTGCTATCTGTCCTGTACGGAGCATTGCCATGAACGCATCGGAATTCCGTTCCCTGCACGCGCAGCACGACCCGGCCAACACCGAAGTCGAGCGCGAACCGTCCGTCGATCCCAACACCTTCGTTGCCACCCTGCGCCGCATCGGAACCGGTGCGGCTGCAGACGGCCAGCCTTGGCCGGAGCGGCATCAACTGCCTGGACGCTGCCTTGAGTTGGCGGATGCGGATTGCGCGCTGGCCGGGCTGCGCGTGGTGGCGGAGCTGATGCTGGCTGCGGAGCGGACCCGGCAGAACGGCGCGCCTGAGGAGTACCTGGGGGATCGGGTGATGGAAGGGTTGAAGATGGCGTGTGTGGCGTTGACTGCGCAGGTGGCTGAGCGGTTGCAGGTGCGGGGATAGTACCTACGCGGAGAGCCTGGCGTGATGCGGCGGTGCTGCCGTAGCGCGCCACATTAGGGCGCCGCCCTTTGTTGTCACCACCGCGCTCATGTTGATGGCCCCGGCGATCTCGGACCACTGCCTTCCCCAGGCGACGCTGGAGGTGAAGGTCTACCGCAGATTGTCGGATGCTGAGTTCAGGCTTATTCAGAAGGAGGGCAAGGCGTTTGCCGAGGCACGCGATAGCCAAGGGCTGGTGGTGAGTCCGAGGGATGAGGGCGAGGGGTACTTTGAGGTGTGGGCTGACGGGGAACCGGTGATGATGGTGGACAACTCCTCGATGCAACTAGTGCTGATGGCGACACTTAGAAGAGCTCCCCTCCTTATTCCGACCATTCTTGTACGACTTAGCCAAGTCAAAAAGTCGACACGTCAGCTGGTTGTTTTGATGGAGTCACGCTACTGAAGCCGCCCCACGCATAATCGGGACAAAGAAAAAGGGCGAGCCTATTGGCTCGCCCCTTCTAGTCAATTAATTGACCAAATCAAACCCCAACCGGATTACTCTTCTCCGGATCAATCTTGTACTGCTTGATCGCCCGGGCCACATCCTTCGCGGTCATCTTCCCGTCCTTCGCCAGCGCCGCAATCGCGGCATGCGCGATGTAGTACCGGTCAACTTCGAAGAACCTACGCAGGTTCGCACGCGTATCCGAGCGGCCGAAACCATCCGTACCCAGCACCGTGTACGACATCGGCACGAACGCACGGATCTGGTCCGCATACGCACGCACATAGTCGGTGGCGGCAATCGCCGGGCCCTGGCGGCCTTCCAGCAGCTCGGTCACGTAGGCCTTGCGCTGCTCACCTTCCGGATGCAGGCGGTTGGCACGTTCCACGTCGAAACCATCGCGACGCAGTTCGTTGAAGCTCGGGCAGCTCCAGATGTCGGCGGTCACGCCGAAGTCCTTGTCCAGCAGTTCGGCCGCGGCAATGGCTTCGCGCAGGATGGTGCCCGAGCCCAGCAGCTGCACGCGCAGCTCGCCCTTCTTCGGCTTGCCGGCGTCGGTCAGCAGGTACATGCCCTTGACGATGCCTTCGGCCGCACCTTCCGGCATTTCCGGGTGGGTGTAGTTCTCATTCATCAGGGTGACGTAGTAGTACTCGTCAATCTGATCTTCCATCATCGCCTTGGTGCCGTGCTGCAGGATCACCGTCACTTCGAAGCCGAAGGTCGGGTCGTAGCTGCGCACGTTCGGAATGCCACCGGCCACCAGATGGCTGAAGCCATCTTCGTGCTGCAGGCCTTCACCGTTCAGCGTGGTGCGGCCGGCGGTACCACCCAGCAGGAAGCCGCGGGTACGCATGTCGGCGGCCTGCCAGGCGATGTCGCCCACGCGCTGGAAGCCGAACATCGAGTAGTAGATGTAGAACGGCAGCATCGGCACGTTGCTGACCGAGTAGCTGGTACCGGCGGCCATCCACGAGCTGATCGCACCCGGCTCGCTGATGCCCTGCTGCAGCACCTGGCCACTCTGGTCTTCGCGGTAGAACATCAGCTGGTCGGCGTCGACCGGCTTGTACTTCTGGCCGAACGGCGCGTAGATGCCGATCTGGCGGAACAGGCCTTCCATGCCGAAGGTACGGGCTTCGTCGGCCACGATCGGCACGATGTGCGGGCCCAGTTCCTTGTCACGCAGGGTGATGTTCAGGCTCTGCACGAAGGCCATGGTGGTGGAGTAGCTGCGCTCGCCGCTGCTCTTCAGCAGGCGCTCGTAGCTTTCCAGCTTCGGTGCGTTGAAGCTCTTTTCGGCCTTGCGGCGGCGCTGCGGCAGGTAACCACCCAGCGACGCACGGCGTTCCTGCAGGTACTGCACTTCCGGCGAATCCGGGCCCGGGTGGTAGAACGGCACCTGGCCGTCGGCCAGCTGCGCGTCGGTCACCGGAATGTTGAAGCGGTCGCGGAAGTGGCGCACCGCTTCGTCGTCCAGCTTCTTGGTCTGGTGGGTCGGGTTCAGTGCCTCACCGGCGCTGCCCATGCCGTAACCCTTGACCGTCTTGGCCAGGATCACGGTCGGCATGCCCTTGGTGTTCACGGCCTGGTGGTAGGCGGCGTACACCTTGTGCGGGTCGTGGCCACCACGGTTCAGGCGCCAGATGTCGTCGTCGGACAGACCGGCCACCATCGCAGCGGTTTCCGGGTACTTGCCGAAGAAATGCTCGCGGGTATACGCGCCGCCGAAGGCCTTGCAGTTCTGGTATTCGCCGTCGACGGTTTCCATCATCAGCTTCTTCAGGACGCCATTGGTGTCCTTGGCCAGCAGGGCATCCCAGTAACCGCCCCACAGCAGCTTGATGACATTCCAGCCGCCGCCACGGAACACGCCTTCCAGCTCCTGGATGATCTTGCCGTTACCGCGTACCGGGCCGTCCAGGCGCTGCAGGTTGCAGTTCACCACGAAGATCAGGTTGTCCAGGCCTTCACGGCCGGCCAGCGCGATGGCACCGAGGGTTTCCGGCTCGTCGCTCTCGCCGTCGCCGATGAAGCACCACACCTTGCGGTCGGACTTCTCGATCAGGCCACGGTTTTCCAGGTAGCGCATGAACTGCGCCTGGTAGATGGCGGCCAGCGGGCCCAGGCCCATCGACACGGTCGGGGTCTGCCAGTATTCCGGCATCAGCCACGGGTGCGGGTACGACGACAGGCCGCCGCCGTCCACTTCCATGCGGAACTTGTCCAGCTGCTCTTCGCTGATGCGGCCTTCCAGGAAGGAACGCGCGTAGATGCCCGGGGCGCTGTGGCCCTGGATGAACAGCAGGTCGCCCGGGTGGTTCTCGCTGGGAGCGCGCCAGAAGTGGTTGAAGCCCACGTCGTACAGCGTTGCGCCGGAAGCGAACGAAGCGATGTGGCCGCCCAGGTCACCCGGCTTGCGGTTGGCGCGCACCACGGTGGCCATCGCGTTCCAGCGGATGATCGAACGGATGCGCCATTCCAGTTCGGCGTTGCCCGGGCTCTTGGCCTCCAGCTGCGGCTCGATGGTGTTGACGTATTCGGTAGTGGGAGAGAACGGCAGATAGGCACCCGAACGACGGGTCAGTTCCACCATGCCTTCCAGCAGCTGATGCGCGCGCTCCGGGCCCTCGACATCAATAACGGCCTTCAACGACTCGATCCACTCCTGGGTTTCCACAGGATTCGGGTCGTTGTTCAGCACCTCGTTCAACCAGTTCATTAGCGCTCCCATTACCGCACGCACGCGCGCGACTGTTGATAGATTTCTAGACCGCAAAGTGTAGCGCACCAAGGGCTTTCGTCACTTGGCTACGCCGGCGTATGGAGGCAGGCCACCCCTGTCTGCATGGCATGTCCCGGGACGTCCACCGGCGGGACAAAGCACTGCTGCAGGCCGCTGTGGCTGCCTGCAAGGGCTGCGCCAGCTGTCGCCTGCGGCCTGCTTCGCCCATGCGCAGGACGCAGTGTTACTGCTGCGGATGACCGTTGTGGGGCAAGCCCGGCGCCGTGTCGGCGTTGTCTGACGGGCTGCCGCTGAACCCGCGACAACGTGTCGCGCGCGCCTCTCGACGCGGAAGTGGCCGCTGCGCACGGTTGGCGGCGAGCAGGCCCCTTCCCGCGGTTCGCCGCTCGTCTGCTGCGCCCCGCCCGGGGCGGAAACCCGCAGCGCCGTTGCGTGGCCCGATACGGATGTCAGGCCGCGCAACGGTGGCTTGCGCCGCACGCAACCCTCCCCTTCAGCCCTTGCAGTAGCTGGCTGCATGGCCCGATCTGGCAAGCGTTGTGGCCGAAACCGTACTTGTCGGGTCCAGCTTATCGATATATCGTTTGGGGCACACGTTACCGATATATCGAAATGGGTCGCTCCCCCTCCCCCAAAAGCCGCACCGACGATACCGCGGTACCCCGCCGCAACGGCCAGCCGCGCGTGCTCAGCCGTGGCGACCTGCGCCTGCTGGTGCTGGCGCTGATCGGCGAGCAGCCGCGCCATGGCTACGAGTTGATGCAGCACATCAGCACCATGTTCATGCAGGCCTACACCCCCAGTGCCGGCACCATGTACCCGCTGCTGGCCAGCTTCGAGCAGGCCGGCTGGGTGGCATCGGAAGAGGTGGACGGCCGCCGTGTGTTCCGCATCACCACCGCTGGCGAGTTCGAGCTGAAGGTGCAGCGCACCCAGGTGCGATTGGCGCAGCGCCGCGCGTTCGACCGCGCCCGGGAGATCACCAAGGCTTCGCTGCCGGCGCCGCTGGCCGCTGCGCTGCGCGAATTCAAGCTGGCACTGGTGCACCACCACGGGCGCTGGGCCGACGGCGAAGCCGAGCAGGTGGCGGCGCTGCTGTCGCGCGCGTCGGCGCTGATCAATGGCCAGGGCGGCAACGTGTCCTCTCCCTTTTCTACGACCCAGCCAGACTGAATCCAGCCAGGTCTTCCCCCATGCCGCGCGCCCCCGCGCGACCTTCCGACAGGTACCCCCATGACCGAACATCACAACTCGCGCCTGCGCCTGGATGTGCGCTTCCGTGAACTGACGGTGCTGCGCACCGAGACTGTCACCCCGCACATGCGCCGCATCGTGCTGGGCGGCGACGACCTGGCCGGCTTCGATTCGCCCGGCGCCGACGACCACATCAAGCTGTTCTTCCCCAACGCCAGCGGCGAGATGGTGCTGCCGGTGCTGACCGCCGAGGGCCGCAGCTACCCGGACGGCAAGCATCCTTCGCCGGCACGGGACTACACCCCGCGCTGGTGGGACCACGAAACCGGCGAGCTGGCCATCGACTTCGTGCTGCACGACCAGGGCATTGCCGGGCCGTGGGCCGAGCGCGCACAGGCCGGCGACACGCTGGTGATCGGCGGCCCGCGCGGTTCGTTCGTGGTGGCCGACAGCTACGACGCTTATGTGCTGATTGGCGATGAGACCGCGCTGCCGGCCATCGCCCGCTGGCTGGACGTGCTGCCCGAAGGTGCGCAGGTGCAGGCGTATATCGAAGTGGCCGACGAGGACGAGCGCCAGGACCTGCCGCAGTACGAGAACGTGCGCATCCACTGGCTGGAGCGCAATGGCTTCCCGGCGGCCAGCAGCACGCTGCTGGAAGACATGCTGACCGATTTCGAGGCCCCGGACGGCGATGCGTTCTACTGGATCGCCACCGAATCGCGCCGCGCGCGGATGATGCGCAAGTTCATTGAAGGGCACCTGGGCGTGCCGCGCGACTGGATCCGCTCGACCGGTTACTGGAAGGCGCACCCGGACGAACAGGACGGCGATTGACCGCAGAACGGTAGGTGCGGACCGTTGGTCCGCACGTCTTTGACTATGTAGAGCCGAGCCCATGCTCGGCTGCTGTTCTATCCGCCCTCGCGCTACGCGCGATGAGCCGAGCATGGGCTCGGCTCTACAGGAGCGCTGGGCGCCACCTGCCGCACCCACCCGAACCGATGCGCGGCCCAGATCTCCAGCGCCAGCAGCAGCGCGATGATCGCCAGCGGCAGCAGCAACCCCAGGTACACGCCCGGCATCATGCCGTTGATCTGCGCCTTCACCAGCCGCAGCACGCCGCGCGTATGCAGCAGCTCGTCGATACGCATGGTCAGCGCCTCGCGCACCATCTTCGGCTCCAGGCCAACTGTGCCGGCCTTGTCGATCAGCGTGTCTTCCACCATCGCGCGCAGCAGCCCGGCGCGTACCTTGCCGATCACCCAGCCCACGCCACGTGCCATCGGCCCGTCACCCAGGCGATCCACACCGGGCAATGGATGCTCGCTCAGGTAGATCGCAGCCAGCGAATCTGCCACATCGCCCACCGTGCCCTGGCTCTGCAGCGCGGCACGCATGCGCTCGTCTTCCAGCGAGGCGGTGAAGCCACTGCTCCAGCCTTCCACCATTGTCTGCAGGTGCGGCTGGAAGTGGTCGAGCTGCTTGAACAGCGCGCGGTGTGCGCCGGCAGTAAAGCCCAGCTGCAGGCCGAAGAACGCGACCAGCAACGGCAGCAGCACCACATACGAGGCCAGCAGCCCGTGGTGCCAACGCCGCTGCCGCCGCAGCCAATCGCGTCGATGCAGCCAGCGCCAGGCGAAGATGCCCAGCGCCAGCCCCAACAGGGTGCCCAGCACGCTGCCGCCGATCAGATCGAGCACGCTCAGGCCGGTCCAGAATTCGCCAAGCCAGTACTGCGCTTCCTGCATGGTGTTGCCTTCCGTGGTTCAGTGCGGCCGCCATGGTAACCGCGACCCCATGCGACAATCGCGCTCCTTTCCTGCACCAACGAGGCCCCACGTGGGCAAACTGACCCTGAGCGGCGTGGACACGCTGCGTACCCGCCTGGCCGACGACAGCGCCTGCGACGCAGCGCTGTCCGCCTTCGCCGACCCGGCTGCGGCGCGCGTACCGCTGCGTGAGCTGGTCGAGGCACAGCACCGCTACCTGCAGGCCGAACACGAAGTGGCACAGGTAGCCGACATCCTGCGCCGCGACCAGAAGTACGCGCCGGTCGGTCGCCCGTCGGTGCATATCGTGCAGCTGCGCAAGCAGCAGGCGTCTACCAGGCAGGCGGCGCTGATCGCCCGCCAGGTGGTGGCACAGGCCGCGCAGACGTTCGTGCGCGCGAGCGGGTTGACGGTGAAGGCCAAGCAGAGCCCGAGCGAAGCGTCGACCGCGTGGCTGGGTACGCTGCGCTGAGAAATCCTGCTTCGGAGAGATTGTGCGGACCAACGGTCCGCACCCACCGAATCCAGGTCCGCAGCCGGCCAGCGGCCGGCTCTACCAGCGCCCAAAAAAGAAGGCCCGCTTTTCAGCGGGCCTTCTGCCTTCTCACGACGAGTGAGCGGGATGTTGCATCAAGCAGCCGGCTTCTCGCCGGTGGCTTCGGTGGTGATGCGGATCTTCACTTCATCGCTGACGTTCGGGGCGTAGGCGCCGACGCCGAAATCGCTGCGCTTGATCGTGGTGGTGGCATCGAAGCCGGCGGCCGGAACCTTGGCCATCGGGTGCTCGCCGCCGCCGTTGACGGTCACATCCAGGGTCACCGGCTTGGTGATGTCCTTGATGGTCAGGTCGCCGGTGACGGTCAGCTTGTTGGTGCCGGCCGATTCGACCTTGGTGCTCTTGAAGCTGGCGGCCGGGAACTTGCCAGCGTCGAAGAAGTCGGCGCTCTTCAGGTGCTCGTCGAACTTGGCGGTGAAGCTGTTCAGGCCGCTCAGCGGCAGCTTCACTTCCACGGTGGACTTGGTGACGTCGGTGGCGTCGTACACCAGGGTGCCTTCGGCGTTGCCGAAGTGCGCGCTCGGGTTGGAGAAGCCGAAGTGGCTCCACTGCGCCAGCACGTCGGTGTGGGTCGGGTCGAGCTTGTAGGTGCCCGAGGCGATGGTGATGGCGGCAGCTGCCGGGGCAGCAGCAGCGGCATCGGCGGCCGGGGTGGTGGCAGCCTGTTCGGTGGCGGCCGGGGCAGCAGCATCAGCGGCCGGGGCGGCGGTGTCGGCCGGCTTGGAGCAGGCGGCGATGGCCAAGGTCAGGGCCAGCGGCAGCAGCAGTTTACGGGTGGCGCTCATCTCAGGAACTCTCCGGATCGTAGGGTGGGAACACAGTGCAGCAATGGCCCGCCACGGCGGGCGGGCCCGAAACCGATACAGCGACTTACGCGATGCGCGCCGCTTCGTCGAACGACAGACGCGGCAGACGGGGGAACAGGCCCGAATCGTCACCGTACCCCAGGTTGACCAGGAAATTCGACTTGATGCTGGTGCCGGCGAAGAAGGCTTCATCGACCTTGGCGTTGTCGAAGCCGGACATCGGGCCGGCATCCAGGCCCAGCGCGCGCGCGGCCAGGATCAGGTAACCGCCCTGCAGGCTGCCGTTGCGGAACGCGCCTTCGTGGCGGCCTTCGCGCGGGCCGTCGAACCAGGCCTTGGCATCGGTGTGCGGGAACAGGTACGGCAGCTTCTCGTGGAAGTCCTGGTCGAAGGCGACGATGACGGTGACCGGGGCGGCCACGGTCTTGTTGTGGTTGCCTTCGGACAGCGCCGGTGCCAGCTTGGCCTTGGCTTCGGCCGACTTCACGAACACGAAGCGGGCCGGGCTGCCGTTGGCGGCGGTGGGCGCCCACTTCAGCAGGTCGTACAGGGCGTGCAGCTGCGCGTCTTCGACAGGCTTGTCGAGGAACGCGTTCTGGGTACGGGCGGTGCGGAACAACTGGTCCAGTGCAGCAGCGTCGAGCGCGTGGGACATCGGTGGATCTCCAGGGCGGCTAAGGTCAGTGCCCGCGGGCGGCGCGGGGCGAAACGTCGATCCGCAGTGTAGAGTGTCGCGACTGTTGCAACACCCAGCAGGATTGAAACGAATTAATGCCAATGGTGAAACGATCGAGCACGCCATGGACGGTCACCGATGGCCGTGCCGGTAATGTCCGCCAGGCGGTCGCGCTGGCGACGGCGCTGCGCCTGGGCAGCCACCGTCCCCTGGTACTGCAACCCCGCGCCCCTTGGCGCTGGCTGTCGCCGCGGCGCTTGCCTGGTGATGTGAATGGCTACGGCGAGGCGCTCGCGTCCCTCGCTGCCGAGGCGCCTGCGCTGGCGATCGGCTGTGGCCGCCAGGCCGCCGGAGCGCTGCGCGTGCTGCGTGCGCGCGGCAGCCAGGTGGTGCAGATCCTCGACCCGCGTATCGGTTCCCGCCACTGGGACGTGGTGGTGGTGCCCGAGCATGACGCCCTGCGCGGCAGCAACGTGCTGACCCTGGTCGGCAGCCTGAACCCGGTGGACGATGATTGGCTGGCCTTGGGCCGCGCCGCGTTCGCCAGCTTCAGCACCCTGCCCGGCCCGCGCACCGCGCTGCTGGTGGGCGGCCCGACGCCGCTGGCACCCTGGGATGAGACGGCGATGGTGCACGTGTTCCAGGCGCTGGCCGAACAGATCCGCAGCGAGGGTGGCAGCCTGCTGGCGACCACTTCGCGGCGCACGCCGCCGGCGCTGGCCGAGATCCTGCGCGCGAAGTTCGCCGACCTGCCGCATGTGATCTGGGGTGATGGCGGCGATGGTGTGAACCCGTACGCCGGTCTGCTTGGCTGGGCCAACCGGGTGGTGGTGTCGCCCGATTCGGTGAACCTGCTGTCCGAGGCCAGCGCCACGCGCATGCCGGTGATGGTGGCCCTGGCAGATACGGCGCAGGGACGGTTGGCGCGCTTCCAGCAGCAGTTGCGCGAACGCGGGCGCTTGCAGCCGCGCTGGTTGGATTGGCAGTACGACCGCATCGAACCGCTGCGCGAGACCGCGCGGATTGCCGCCGAGGTCAAAGCGCGGCTGGCGTTGGGGTGATGCCGTCCAGCGCTTTTTGAACATTTCGATCCGTCAGCGCAGTTAGAGTCCAGCCTCCCCCCTCGGACTGGATGTCCCCATGCGTACCCTGCTTCTGCTGCCGCTGGCCCTGCTGGCGGCCTGCTCTACCACCCCCACCGAACTGGACCCGCTGTCGCACGCCTGCCAGCAGCAGCTGGATGCCTACCGCGAGCAGCCGGCCCTGCGCAATCCGCGCAACGAGCGCCCGCCGTTGCCGATCGCGCCGATCAGCGATACCTGCGACAAGGAATTGCGTCGCAAGGGCGTGGAGCGCTGATTCCAGCGATGCGGGTATGATCGGCGCGCGGGCCTGCCCGCGTCTGGAGCGGTATACATGGAACGTCTGCATCGCCTGCGCTGCGGCCTGCTGCTGTTGATGGGCCTGCTGGCCACCGCGCCGGCATGGGCCGACAGCGGCACCTGCCTGGAGCGCTACCCCAGCGTGGCCGCACAGGCGGCGATGTTCGATGTGGCGTGGACCACGGCCGAGCGCCTGGATGCGCTGCCCGACGTTGACGTGGTGATCGCCGCGCGTGGTGGCCAGGACCTGAGCCGCTACGGCCTGCGCCACAGCCACCTGGCCTTCCTGCTGCGCGAAGACGACGGCCGCTGGCGTGCGATGCACCTGCTCAACCGCTGCAAGACCGACAGCTCGCAGCTGTACCGCGAGGGCCTGGGCAATTTCGTCGGCGAGAGCGGCACCCATACCGATCTGCGCATCGGCGTGCCGCCGCCGGCGTTGCAGCTGGCACTGAAGCGGATGCTGGCAGCACCGGCGATCCAGCCCAAGGCGCTGCACGAATCGAAGTACAACGTCGTGGCCTATCCGTTCGCCACCGACTTCCAGAATTCCAACCAGTGGATCCTGGAAGTGCTGGCCGCGGCAATGGCGCAGGCTGAAGGTGGCCCGGTCATCGTCAAGCGCGAACAGGCGCAGCAATGGCTGCGCGCGCAGAAGTTCCAGCCCAGCGTGTTGCATATCGGCCTGGGCAAGCGCGTGGGTGCGCGCTTGTTCGTGGCCAACGCCACCACCACCGACCATCCGGCCAGCGAACGCATTTCCGGCAACTACTCGGTGGTGACGGTGGAATCGGTATTCGACTTCCTGCACCAGCGCAGCCAGCTGCAGCAGGAACTGACCATTGCGCATGCGACGGTCGACGGCACCGCCGCCGCTGCGCCCTGACCTGGCAAGGAGAAGATGATGCGCAACCTGCAGTTTTCCGCGTTGGCCGTGCTTCTGTGCGGCAGCCTGTTGTCCGCAGCGCCGGCACACGCCGAGCGCCGCATCGTGATCATCCAGAACAGCGTGCCCGAAGGGCCGAGCCTGGAGATGTCCGCACCGATGGTGGCAGCTGCGCAAGCGGCGGCGGCCAAAGAAGCCGAAGATACCGGCGTGCCTGCGGGCCAGGGCGCGGTGAAGCTGCCGCAGATGCAGGTCAGCGCCATTTCCACCACCGTCGATGGTCGCCGCGAAGTACTGCTGCGCGATGCCAACAATCCACAGAACACTGCTTCGATGCAGTGGCCCAAGCGCCCCGGCGACCCGGCCGTGCAGTTCAACGTCGGGCAGACGGTGAACTTCCAACCCACCGGATCGGGCGACGGCTGGCAGGTGCGAGACAACCAGGGCCGGCCGCTGGAATACCTGCCCGAGGCCACCGGCCCACGCGATCTTTTCGATACGCAGCGCTGAGCCGCTGCTTCTCTTCCCGACCAGGAGGTCACCATGCTTCGTTCCCTGCGCGCCCCCGCCGCCGCCCTGCTGTTGTCTGCCCTGACGGTGCCGACCGTGCACGCCGGTGCCGCCCCGCACCTCAACAGTGGCCAGGCCAGCGTGCTGGTCACTTCGTTGATCGTGGTGTCGGTTCCGCTGGCCACCTCGATGGGCCTGGCCGCGCTGTCCAAGGCGCCGTTCAAGGCCAGCGAGCGCAATGGCAAGGTCGCCGAGCGCACCCCGGCGGTGCCGCTGCCGCCGATGGAAGTGAAGCAGGTGGCGACCACCGCCGCTGGCGAGCGCCAGGTGCATCTGCAGGTACCGGACAAGGCCGACCAGACCGCTACCCTGCAGTGGCCGGCGATTGAGGGCGAAGACCCGGTGGCCGGCTTCGTGGTCGGCCAGCAGGTGCGCTTCGACCCGACCGATGCCGGTGCCGGCTGGACGGTGAAGAACAGCGACGGCAAGGCTCTGGCCTATGTGCCCACGGCCTATGCCGCCGGCGACGCGCTGAGCGAACAGCTGTAAAGCTGAACGGCCGTTTTTGGCTTTGCGGCGGGCCGGGCGGATAATGGGCGATCCCCTTTTTCCCCTGGCTCGCCATGTCCGTGCGTCCTGCGCCTGTTTTTGCCCCGTTGACCGCCCGCGCCCTGGTGCTGGCGGTACTGGCCATGGGCGCGGTGGTGCTGCTGTCCAACGTGCTGGTGCAGTACCCGATCAATGACTGGCTGACCTGGGGTGCTTTCAGCTACCCGGTGGCGTTTCTGGTCAGCAACCTGATCAACCGCCGCTTCGGCCCGGGCCCGGCCCGCCGCGTGGCGTGGATTGGTTTCGCGGTGGCGGTACTGCTGTCGGTGTGGGTGGCGACGCCGCGCATTGCGATCGCCTCGTGCTCGGCCTTCATCGTCGCCCAGCTGCTGGACATCACCGTGTTCGACCGCCTGCGCCGTGGCAGCTGGTGGCGCGCGCCGATGGTGGCCACCACCTGCAGCGCGACGGTGGATACCACCATCTTCTGGTCGATCGCCTTCGCCGGTTCCACCCTGCCGTGGGTGAGCTGGGCCGCGGGCGACCTGGCGGTGAAGCTGGCGATCGGCGTATGCCTGCTGGCCCCGTTCCGCGCGTTGTTGTGGAAGATGGCGCCGCTGCGCACAGCGGGCTGACCGCCGTTGCCCGGGTAGTTGCCAACCTTGGTTGGCACACTCCCAGACCCCGGTGGCTGCCATCCTTGTTTGGCACATTCCCAGAACCCGGTGGGTGCCGACCGTTGGTCGGCACGCTTCTTCAGGGTTCATCGCAGCTGAGAGATTGTGCCGACCAACGGTCGGCACCCACCCAAAGCCGCTACAGCCATTTCAGGCACTCAGGCGAACGGCAGGTCCGCGGCGATGCATGCGGCGCTGATCGCCGCACACGCCTCTTCGATGGCCGGCGTCGTCGGCGCCAACCGCGGCCTGCGATCCAGCGTGCAGGCCAGCCCTACCTCCAGCAGCGTGGCGTGCGCGCCATGCAGCGTCTGTGCGGTGGCTTCGGGCAGGAATCCCGCCGCTGCCAACGCGTCGATCAATGCCGGCGTGGCACGCGGCTGCAGCAACGCAGGTGTCTGCGCACTACGTGCCAGCACGCCGCTCTGCAGCAGGAACTCCAGGTCGACCACACCGCCCGAGCCCTGCTTCAGGTCGAGCCGTGCGGCATCGCTGCGGTCCAGTTCGGTGCGCATGCGCCCGCGCATCTTCACCACATCGGCATACAGCGTTGCACGATCACGTTCGCGGCCCAGCGTCTGCGCACGTACCTGTTCGAAATCCTGCAGCAGGCTGGCATCGCCGGCCACGCCGCGTGCGCGTACCAGCGCCTGGTGCTCCCAGGTCCATGCGCGATCACGCTGGTACTCGGTGTAGCTGGCCAGGGAAGACACCAACGAGCCCTTGCCACCGTCCGGGCGCAGGCGCACGTCGATGTCGTACAACCGCCCGGCGGCGGTGACCGCAGCCAGCAGCGCCATCACCTTCTGGGCGAGGCGCGCATACCAGCGGCCCGGCTCCAGCGGGCGCGCGCCATCGCTGGCCTCCACGCCGGCGGGATGGTCGTGCAGGAACACCAGGTCCAGATCCGAACCGAAGCCCAGCTCCAGGCCGCCCAGACTGCCGTACCCGATGATCGCGAAGCGACCACCGGCAATCACACCATGCGCGGCCTGCATATCGGCCTCGGCCATCGCCAGCACGGTGACCACCACCGCCTGCGCCAGTTCGGCCAGTTGACGGGTGCTGTCGACCGCGCCCTGGCGCCCGTCCAGCGTGGCCATGGCCATGCGGAAACTGAGGGCGAGGCGCGTTTCGTTGAGCCAACGCAGCGCCGATTCGGGATCTTCAACCGTCAGCACCTGCTGGCATTCGGCCAGCATGCCGGCCGCATCGGGCATCGGCCCGGACACGCGCACGTCCAGCAGTTCGTCCAGCAGCAGCGGATACGCGGCCAGGCGTTCGGCCAGCAATGCACTGCGTGCCAGCACGTCGACCAGGCGCGCGAGCGCGCTCGGCTGTTCGTCCAGCAGCGCCAGGTAACTGGTACGACGCAGCACTGCCTGCAGCAGGCCGAGCACGCGCTTGAGTGCGGCATCGGGCTGCGGTGAGCGGGTGGCAGCGTGCAGCAGTGCAGGCAGCACGCGGTCCAGCCGCGCACGCGCTGCATCGGACAGCGACTTCACGCCCGTGCCCTGGGCGAAATCACGCAATGACTGGTCGGCGCCATTGGCATCGAGGAAACCGGCCTCGGCCAGCAGCGGTGCGTTGCTGCCCTCGGGCAGGCTGCGCCAGTAGTTGGCCAGCGCATCCGGCGCGGCCTGGCCCTTGCGTGGTGCCAGCAGCGCACCGAACTCGGTGCTGACGCGCTGCTGCTGCACGGTCAATGCGGCGCGCAGCGCATCCCAATCGGCATAGCCGAGGCCGACGGCAATGCGTTCGCGATCCAGTACATCAGATGGCAGCACATGGGTCTGCGCATCGCGCAGCATCTGCAGGCGGTTTTCCAGCCGGCGCAGGAACAGGTAGGCCTCGCGCAACGCGGCGCCATCGTCGCGGGCGATCTGCCCGGCAGCGACCAGCGCCTCCAGCGCGACCAGCAACCGCCGCTCACGCAGCACCGGCTCGCGGCCACCGCGAATGAGCTGCAGCGCCTGGCACAGGAATTCGATTTCGCGGATGCCGCCGGCGCCACGCTTGATGTCGTCGTGCATCTCGCGGCGCGCAACTTCGGCGGTGATCGCCGCTTTCATTTCGCGCAGGCCATCGAGCGCGGTGAAGTCCAGGTAGCGGCGGTACACGAACGGACGCAGGGTCTGCAGCCACGCCTCGCCAGCGGCGATATCGCCCGCCACCGCGCGCGCTTTCAACCAGGCATAGCGCTCCCAGTCGCGGCCTTCGCGCTGGAAGTACTGATCCATCGCCGCGAATGACAGCGCCACGCGGCCGGCGCTGCCGAACGGGCGCAGGCGCAGGTCGACGCGATGGCTGAAGCCATCGACGGTGGTTTCATCCAGCAGCTTGGCCAAGCGCTGACCGAGGCGGGCAAAGTACTCCTCGGCCGCCAGCGCGCGCGGACCGTCGGATTCACCGCCCTGCACGTAGGCGTAGACCAGATCGACATCGGAACTGAAGTTGAGCTCGCCACCGCCCAGCTTGCCCAGCCCGAACACCACCAGCTGCTGCGGTCGGCCGTTGTCATCGGCAATCACCCCGTGGCGCTGGGCGAACTCCTGCTGCAGGGCGTCCAGCGCCAAGCGCAGGCAGTCCTCGGCCAACGCGGTGGCGCCCGCCAGGGTCTGCGGTACGTCATCCAGCCCGGCCAGGTCGCGCCAGATCAAGCGGGTCGACATCGCCGTGCGCCAGCGCCGCAGTTGTGCCGGCCAGTCGCTGGGCTGCAGTGGGTCGAGCACCGGCGCCGGCAGCGGCGGGCAGCCCGGCGCGGACAGCTGCGCCAACAGGCCGGGCTGGCGCACCAGCGTGTCCATGGCGAAGTCACTGCTGACCGCCAGTTGCACCAGCATCGGCTGCAGCTCGGCCGGGATGGGATCGGGCACTGCCTGGGCCAGGCGCGCCAGTGCGCGGTCGACGAGGGGCTGCAGGGGGGCGGGCAATTCGGCGGGGGCGAGGGTCATACCGTGATTCTCGCGGGGTCGGATCCCTTTGCCAACGGCGAAGGGCTGTGACCCGTTGCCGTGGCCTGTGGGGTCAGAGCCTTTTGCCCTTGGCAAAAGGATCCGACCCCGGCACCGCGCATTCAGCTTTAGCGACAGGCAATAAAAAAGCCCGCTTGCAGCGAACTGCCAGCGGGCTCTGCTCCCTCCCCCACGTCGGGATGCAGGGCCATCGTGCGGTGTACGAAAGTACTTTGCACGCTGCACTGCAAAACAAAACTGACGGGTATGGGAGAGGCCTTGCCGGAAACACCATTCCACGAAGGTAGAACCCCCCGTACGGCAGGGGATGGCCGATAATCGGGATTTCCCCCAGAAACGCTGTCGTCATGACTGTTGATCGCATCGCCAACGCGCGTCTTCGTGACCGCGTGGTCTCCGCCGAGGCCGCAGCCGCGCTGATCCAGCCCGGTGAAACCGTGGCCATGAGCGGCTTTACCGGCTCCGGTTACCCCAAGGCCGTTCCCGTTGAACTGGCCCGCCGCATCGAATCGGTGCATGCCCAGGGCCTGCCCTTCCAGATCAGCCTGATGACCGGTGCCTCCACTGCGCCGGAGCTCGATGGCGCGCTGGCCAAGGCCGATGGCATCGCCATGCGCATGCCGTTCCAGAGCGACCCGGATGCGCGCAACCGCATCAACGAGGGCAAGCTGGATTACATCGACATCCACCTCAGCCACGTTGCCCAGCACGTCTGGTTCGGCTTCTACGGCGAGATCGATACCGCCGTGATCGAAGTCTCGGCCATCCGCGAGGATGGTTCGCTGGTGCCGTCCACCTCGCTGGGCAACAACAAGACCTGGCTGGACCTGGCCAAGAAGGTGATCATCGAGGTCAACGAGTGGCAGCCGGCCGGCGTCGATGGCATGCATGACATCTACTACGGCACCGCGCTGCCGCCGCACCGCAAGCCGATTCCGCTGGTCAATGCCAACGACCGCATCGGCGAGACCGCGCTGCGCTGCGACCCGGACAAGATCGTGGCAGTGGTGCGCACCAACGGCCCGGACCGCAACAGCCCGTTCAGCCCGATCGATGCGACCAGCGAGCAGATCGCCGCGCACCTGATCGAGTTCCTGCAGCACGAAGTGAAGCGCGGCCGCCTGCCGGCCAACCTGCTGCCGCTGCAGTCGGGCGTGGGCAACATCCCCAACGCGGTGCTGGCCGGCCTGGCCAAGAGCGGTTTCCGCGACCTGGCTGCGTTCACCGAAGTGATCCAGGACGGCATGCTCGACCTGCTGCGCGACGGCGTGCTGAGCTATGCCTCATGCACCGGTTTCGCGCTGAGCCCGCAGGCCAACGAGACGTTCAAGGAAAACATCGATTTCTACCGCGAGCGCATCATCATGCGCACGCAGGAGATCTCCAACCATCCGGAACTGGTGCGCCGCCTGGGCTGCATCGGCATGAACGGCATGATCGAAGTGGACCTCTACGGCAACGTCAATTCGACGCACGTGATGGGCACGCGGATCATGAACGGCATCGGCGGTTCGGGCGACTTCGCGCGCAATGGTTTCCTGTCCGCGTTCCTGAGCCCGTCGACGGCGAAGAACGGCACCATTTCGGCGATCGTGCCGATGGCCAGCCACGTCGACCACACCGAGCACGACGTGTCGGTGATCGTGACCGAACAGGGCCTGGCCGATCTGCGTGGGCTGACCCCGCGCAAGCGCGCGCAGGTGCTGATCGACAACTGCGCGCACCCGGATTTCCGCGCGCAGCTGCAGGACTACTTCGACCGCGCCAGCCGCGAGAGCTACGGCAAGCACACCCCGCACCTGCTGCCGGAGGCCCTGTCGTGGCACCAGCGATGGCTGGATACGGGCACGATGAAGGCTTGAGTATTGCCGGTTCGCCGGGCATGGCCCGGCGCTACCCCGCATCACACCCTGGTAGCGCCGGGCCATGCCCGGCGGATGTGGCGTATCAGCTGCGCAGCGCCGCCAGCGATTCGGCCTGGATGCGCTCGTAGATCTCGAACTCATCGTTCACCGCCGCGCCCAGCGCCTGTTCGAAGGCTTCGCGATTGGCATGTGCGGTGTAGGCGCGCTGCTCGCCACCGCCCAGGTTCGACTGGAAGATGCCTGCGGCGCTGACCGGCAGGAAGTCCTCGTAGACGATCGGATCGGCCGTGGCCAGGCCCGCTGCAACCAGCACTTCGGCCGGCAGGTCGGCCACGCGTTCCGGTGCGGCGCGGCCCGCGTCGGTCAGCTGGTAGCGGTAGTAGCCCAGGCCTTCCTGGCGCAGGGTGTCATGGTCATCCGGGAAGCTGGCGAACACCGCCTGCAGGCGCTGGCCGTAGTCACCACCGGTGCTGCCCGCGCCGCCGGCATCGCGTGCCTGCGTCAGCAGCTGGTCGTACAGCGCGCGGCCCTTCGCGGTCAGTGCCAGGCCGCGCTGCTCGATCTCGCCGAAGCGCGCGGTATGGGTGCCGGCGTCGCCGCCCTCGTTGTCCGGGAAGTGCACGGCCTCTTCCAATGCCTTGAAGCTGGTCTGCCGCAGCAGGATCGGGCAGGCGCGGCGCGGCGGGCCCTCGATCACCGCCTTGGCAGCCATGCCGTGCTCGATCATTGCCGCCTGTGCAGCGTCGATGTCCAGCGTGCGCGGGGTCAGGTGATTGATGTGCGGGCCACGGAAGCTGACCACGTCGGCCACCAGCCGGTGCGCCTTGTGCAGGGCGTGGTAGGTCGGAAGATCCACGGTGGCGTCACCATGCCAGCGGAAGGTTTCCAGTGACTGTTCGACGAAGCGCTCGGCATCGGCCTGGGTCAGGCCACCCTCGCGCTCGGCCTGCTCGATCAGTGCCAGCGCGTCGTCGGTGAAGATGCGGCGGCGGGCGAGGATCTCAGCCGACTGCGCACGCAGCACCTCGTCTTCGATCAGTTCGAGGCGCAGCAGCGAGGTGAACACGCGGAACGGGTTCAACGCCAGCGCAGCGGCGGTCAGCGGGCGGAAGGCCGTGGAATGCACCGGCACGCCGGCCACCGACAGATCGTAGTAGCCCACCGGGTACATGCCCATCACCGCGAACAGCCGGCGCAGGGTCGCCAGTTCCTGCGGGGTGCCGACGCGGATCGCGCCATGGCGTTCTTCATCCAGGCGGGCACGCTCGTCGTTGCGCAGCAGCTGCGCGGCCAGCGCCGGGTCCTGCGCCAGGACCTGCGAGTTGATCCGCTCCACCAGTTCCACCAGCGTGCCGTACAGCGGCACTTCGGTGCGGTACATGCGGGACATGGCCTGGGCGAACAGGCGGCGGATCACATCAGGCGAAACGAAAGAGGCGCTCATCAGTCACTCGATTACGGGAACGGGGAACGGCGAGAACCCGTATTGTCGCCGGAGTGCGCGGCCGCGGCGATACGCAGAGCAGCATGAAGAACATCGGTAGCGCCGGGCCATGCCCGGCGGACCCCAGGGCCGCGCTGCGCGCTCGCCGGGCACGGCCCGGCGCTACCTGCCCAGCTGGCGCTTCAGCGTGGCATCGAGGGTGATCGGCCGGTCCCAGTGCTCGTAGCTGGCCACGATGGCGTGGCGCACGGCGCGGTAGTGCAGGTTCTGCGGCTTGGCCGGCATCCGCTTCACCACCGCCTCCCAGCCGCCCTCGGGGTCCTGGCTGAAGGCGCGCACGCTGTCGCGGCAGGTCTGGCCACTGGCCTTGGCCCAGAAACAGGCGAAGTAGATGTCGCCGGCCTGCCACTGGTGGGTGGTGGCCAACGCGGCGATGTAGCCGCGCGGTACACCGGCGTAGCGCGATACCTCGTCGAGGAAGGCATCGGGGTAGCGCTCGGCGTAATGGTTGATGTCGGCCAGCTGGGTGTCGACCCAGGCGTCGCCGGTATCCACCTCGTAGGTCGCCGAACGTTCGGCCATCGTGCTGGGCCAGCACGATGGCCGGCGCCAGCAGCAGGGACAACAGCAGCGCGCGCAGTGGCAGTTTCATGACCCGATTCTGCCGCAGCGGGCGCGCCGTGTCAGGCCACGGCGGCGGCCTTGGCCTCGATCGTCGCCAGCGCGGCCGGCCAGTCCCAGGCGGTATCGGCGTTGACCATGCGCGGTTCGTCGTCGGCCACGCCGTGCTGGGTCTCATGCGCCCAGGTCACCGCGTACGGGGTATGGATGCCCCAGCCGCCCAGGGTGATCACCGGTTCGATATCCGAGCGCAGCGAATTGCCGACCATCACGAACTGCTGCATCGGCAGGTCGAATTCGGCCAGTACGCGTGCATAGGTTTCCGGGTCCTTCTCGGACACGATCTCGATGCGCGGGAACAGGTCGGACAGCGCCGCCACCTTGATCTTGGCTTCCTGGTGGAACAGGTCGCCCTTGGTGATCAGCACCACCGGGTACTGCGCGGCGATGGCCGCCACCGACTCGCGTACGCCGTCGATCAGTTCGACCGGATGGCGCAGGGTGTCGTGGCCGATGTCGAGGATGCGCTGGATGTCCTTGGACTCGATGCGCTGCGAGGTGATCTCGATGGCCGCTTCGATCATCGACAGCGTCATGCTCTTCACCCCGTAGCCGAACACGCCGAGGTGGCGCTGCTGCACTTCCAGCAGGTGGCGGGCGGTCTGGGTGTCATGGACGTCGATGTAGCGCGACAGCAGGTCCAGGTAATCCTGCTCGGCCTTGCGGTAGTAGTCCTCGCTCTTCCACAGCGTGTCGTCACCGTCAAAACCGACCAGGCCGATGGCGCGCGAAGGCGCAGGCGTGGAGGTGTTCATCGCCCTAGGATACAGGCGCGGAGATGACGAAAAAAACCCGGGTGGCCGAAGCCACCCGGGTTGCCCATGCACCGGTTGTCCCGAATTCAACCGTGGATCAGCGGCCCTGGCCCGCGGCCGTGCCACCTGCGCCGGCACCCGCCTGCTGGGCGGCCACGTAGGCCTTGTACTCGTCGGCACTCAGCTGGCCGTCCTTGTTGGCATCAGCCTGGTCGAACACCTGCGCAAGGCCCGCATTCACCTGCGCTTCGCTCTTGCTGATGGTGCCGTTGCCATCGGTATCGATGCTGGCCCAGGTCTGGCCACCGCCGTTGGCCTGCGCCGATGCTGCCGCGGCCGCATCGGTCGCCTGGTCGGCCGCCTGGCCTGCCTGTGCCGCCGCCTGCTGGGCCTGCGCCGCTTCGTTCTGTGCATGCGCGGCCTGCTGCTTGGCCGACTGCGCCATCGCCGGGATGGCCAACACGCTGCCGGCGGCGACGATCAGGGCGATCAGGGGCTTGCGGTTGCGAATAGTCATCTGGGGTGTCTCCTGAGGGGTGGTAGTGCGCGGTCGTTGTCTCCGCACGGCACCTACCCTGCCACCGCGTTTCTGAATCGATTTTGCGCGGCGATCGCCGCGAACACGCATGGTTAACCACTCACCCGGACGCATGCTTTAGCGCGGTGGTTAGTGCGAAGTGAGCAGGGAGTAAGACGAGCATTCAGCGCTACCGGATTTAACCGGCAACGAACGAAAAACCTGCGTCAGTCGACGGTTTTTTCCGATGACCGCGAACTGAACAACACCCATCCCAATGCAACACCGGAGAGCGCACCGGCGATTTCCAGCACCACGCGGCTGCCCAGTTCGTTCGGATCGTGGATGGTGGACAGGAACAGGCGCGCATACAGTGGCGACTCCAGCCGCACGATGCCCATGTAGAACAGCTTCCAGGCGTCGATGCCGGCGGAGATGATCACCGCGATGACGCACGACCAGCCGATCGCATGGCCCACGGTCCAGTGCAGCAACCGGCACAGGTGGTGCCACAGGAAGTACACCAACAGGCCGACCAGCAGGGCGATGAGGCCCGCTTCAAGCGTACCGAGCAGGCCGAAATGCAGGGGAAGGTTCATCGGGCGGGGACGCAGGAGAAGGCGGCCAGTGTAAGGGGTATCGGCAGGGCTGCGCCCTGCACCTGCAGATGCCGAAGCAACGGCAACAGCAGGCATTCCGTGGGGTGGCGGGGCGGTGTCGGAGTGCGGGGACGCCGTAAACCCATCCCTGGGGGCTTGGCAGCCGCATCCATGCGGCTGACACCCCGCAATCCGACACCGCCCCACCTTCGACAGATTCCCGCGATCGGGTAGATCCACGCCATGCGTGGATGAATCTCCATCGAAATCGAATATCTCGACAATTGATCGAAGAGCATCCACGCATGGCGTGGATCTACGTGTCGACCAAGGTCGACACCCACCAACAGCAGCGTGGTCGACACCCACCAAGCGCAGGCCATGCCATTCCGACAGATCGCGGAGACCTGTCGAAGGCGGGGTGGGTCCGGTTGCGGGGGTGTAAGCGCCATGGATGGCGCGCCCAAGCCTCCATGGATGGATTCACGGCGTCCCCCGCAACCGGACCCACCCCGCCATCCCACGGAATGCCCGCTGTTGCCGTTGCCGTTGCTCTGGCTTGAGGCTTCGGCAGGTGCAGGGCGCAGCCCTGCCGACACCCCTACCGCACTGGCACGTCGTAGGCAGTACCGGCATCCGGCTCGGGTTGCATCGTGTAGTGCCACCACTCCTGCGCATAGTTGGCGAAACCACGCCGCGCCATCGCCTGCACCAGCTGCTGGCGGTTGGCGTTCTGTGCATCACTCAAGCCCGGCGTCTGCGTATGCGCGCGTGGGCCGAAGAAATCGAAGTCGGTGCCCATGTCCATCGGCGTGCAGCGCCCGCTGCGACAATCCAGCAGGCCAAGATCCACGGTGGCACCGCGGCTGTGGCCGGAACGCTCGGCGATGTAGCCGTCGCTCAGCAGCTGCGGCTTACCCAGATCCGGATACTGCAGCGCCTTGCGCGACTGTTCCTGCGGATCACTCACCCAGGCCATGAACGCCTGCACCGCGCGCACCGGGCGGTAGCAATCGTAGAGGCGCAACGCAAAGCCCTGCGCGCGCAGGTCGCCCTCCACATCGGCCAACGCCTTTGCCACTGGCGCCAGCAGATAGCATGCAGGCGCCTCATAGCCGGGCACGGGCGCAGCGGTGAAGTTGTTGGCACCGGCATAGCGGATGTCCATCTCGATGCGCGGCGACAGCATGCGGATCTCCACCAGTCCCGCCGCAGTGGCGTCGGTGGCGGGCGAGATGCGTGGTGACTCAGCGGCGTGGGCCGCCGGGGCCAGGGCAATCGCCAGTACGAGTGAAATGCAGGTCCTGGAAGTCATAGCTGAAGTCGATCTCCGGATCGATGGCGCGCAGCTCCAGCGTCGGCGTGTCTGCGCCGGGATTCAGCCACGCCTGCGCCGAGGGTTCCAGCGTATCCCACCGCAGCAGCCAGCGCCCCTCTAACTGCTGCACCGTTGCCTGCAGCGCGGGCGACTTGTCCACGCTGAAGCGCAGGCCGTTGGCGGTGGGACACAGCGAGGCAGGGCCCAGCCAGGGATCGAGGTAGCGTCCCTGCCATTGCGCCAGATCGGTGGCAGCAGCCGGTTGCGCAGCCCGGGTGGAGGGCGCACGACTCCCCGTGGCGGCGCGCACGGCCCGTTCGGCGGCCAGCTCGGCCAGGTAGTACCCCACATGTTGCGCGTCTTCCGGCGCGGTGAACCGTTTCAGCGTCGACTGCATCAGCGCGGTACGCGCGTCTTCGGCCTCGCCGTTGATCAGCATCACCACACCGAACTTGCGATCCGGCAGCAGCGCCAGCGAGGAATACATGCCCGACAGCGTACCGGTGTGCGCGACCTTCCAGTGCCCATCCATGTCAGACACCCGCCAGCCCAGCCCATAACCGTAGAAACGGGCGTTGTCCCAGTCGCGTTGGCGTTCGCCCAACGGCATCGGCATGTGCAGTGTCCACAGCATGCGGCGTTGCTCGGCGCCCAACCACGCCGGTGCCAGCGACGGGTCCAGCAGCACCTGCATCCAGCGCGTCATGTCGCGCAGCGAACAACGGATGCCACCAGCCGCCATCGACGTCAGGTCGGGGCTGAGCGCTCCATCACCACCGGCCACCACGTTGCGGCCATCGCGCCGCACATGCGGTTGGGCGACATTGCCGACCTGCTTCACCGACCATGCGCCCACCTGGCAACGGGTCATGCCCAGCGGTTCAAACACCCGCTCGCGCATCAGCTGGTCATAGGGCTTGCCACCGGCGGCCGCAGCCACCTCACCGGCAACGACATACATCAGGTTGTCGTAGGCGTAACCGCTGCGGAAGCTGGTGACCGGCTTCAGGTGTGCCAGCCCGGCGATGACATCGCTGCGGGTGAAGGCATTGGGCTCAGGCCACAGCATCAGGTCACCGGCACCCAGGCCGAGGCCACTGTTGTGGATCAGCAGATCGCGTACCTGCAGGTGTTCGCCCACCCACGGGTCATGCATGCGGAACGCCGGCAGGTGACGCTGCACCGGATCATCCCAATGCAGCTTTCCCTGTTCCACCAGCGTGGCCAGCAGCGCGGCGGTCATCGCCTTGCTGTTGGAGGCGATCTTGAACAGCGTGTCGTCGTCGATGCGGCCGCCGTCACCGCGCACCCCTTCGGTGTGGCGATAGACCACCTGGCCATCCTCGACCACCGCCATCGCCAGCCCCGGCAGGTGCTCGTGCTGGTCCACGAAAGCGATGTCGGCATCCAGGCGTGCGCTGTCCACCGCCTGTGCAGGGGCGGCGGCAAGCAGCGCGGCGAAGGTCAGCAGGCGATACACGTCCGGTCTCCATCGGCAGCGCCGGGCAACGCCCGGCACTGCGCATCCTCGTCGATCAGAAGTTCCAGGTCACCACCAGCTGGGTGTAGCGCGGGGCCTGCCAACGGGTACCGGTGGCGAAGGTGTTCTCGCGGTACTGGCCAGGCTGCGCTTCGTAGCGCTGGTGCACGTTGATGGTCTTCTGGTTGTTGAAGATGTTGTACACCGAGAGTCGGGCACTCAGGTCGATGCCCTCCACCGGCAGGCGCCAGGTCACGTTCGCCCCCATGGTCCAGGTCCACGGCAGGCGACCGAAAGCACCACGCGGGCTGTATTCGAACTGGCGTTTGTCATACGGGCCGGAACAGTTGGCCACGCACAGCCAGCCGGTGCCACCGCCACTGCCTTCACTGGACGTGCTGCCGCCGGCAATCGAATCGTTCGGCCACATCACGCCATAGGCAGTGATCGGGCCGCCAGACTGCACCTGCAACGTGGTACCGAACGACCACTGCTTGTTCAGTGCATACGCAGCACGCAGCTTGAACTGGTGACGGAAGTCGTTGAACAGCACGCCGTAACGTTCGTTGGTGGCCGGGTGATCCCAGAACTGGACCATGCCGGTGTCGCCATAGTTGGTATCGGAGTTCACCGGCCCTTCGAAATTGCCCTCGCTCTTGGACCAGAGGTAGGACGCGTTGAGCATCCACTTCTCGTCCCACGCGCGGTCGATCTGGAATTCCAGCGCCTTGTAGGTCCGCTTCGGCTTGGAATAACCGATCACCTCGCCGCTGCCACCCTTGCGATAGCCGCTGTTGGCGGTATCGATGGTGATCCAGCCTTCGTTGGCGCAGCCGATGCTCTTGTCGCCCCAGATCGTCAGGCTCTCGCCCGGGTTTGCGATCGGCCACAACGTGCTCGGCGTCGGTCCGCACGGGGTGTAATTGATGCGGATGTCATCCAGTGCGCGGGTCATGCGCCGGTAGGTCGCGTTGACGCCCCACGACCAGGCCTGGTTGATCATGTTCTGGAAACCAAGGATGTACTCGTCCTGGTAGACCGCCTTCAGATCCTTGTCCACGCTCTGCCGCAGGTCGGCACCACCGGTGTTCATGCGGGTGTCGGTCGGCCCGACCTGCTGGCCGATGACCGGCGCCATGTACGCCGAACCGGTGGGCGAGGTCTTCCGTTCCCAGCCCTCAAGCACGTAGTAGCTGTACTCGTCGGTCAGGCCGCCGGCGAAGTTGACGTTGATATTGTTGGTCACCGGCAGGTAGTAACGGCCCGCGTTGCCGAACACCTTGGTGCTGCCGTCGCCCTTCATGTCCCACGAGAAGCCTACGCGCGGCGCGATCAGATCGTCCATCTTGATGAACGCCTTGCCGGCGGCGGTGCGGTTTTCGAAGCGGTCCCAGCGCACGCCAAGGTTCAGCATCAGGTTCGGGGTGATGTTCCAGATGTCCTCCAGGTAGAAGGCATTGGCTTCGGTCTCGAACTTGCCGCCGGATTGCCGGTTGCGCGCACGCAGCATCTCGGTGACACCGGCCGGCACGTAGCCATTGGCGCCGTCCCACACTTCATCCCCGGGACGCGCCACGTAGGCGGTGTAGCTCAAGGCGGTCGGCCCGGGATAGCGGGTGGTCTGGTCGGTGGTCATCAGCTCGCGGTCAACGCCGAAGCGCAGCAGGTGGTCTCCCAGCTGCCATTCGAAGTCCAGGCGCGCCACGTCGCGTGTGTCATCACGTTCGGCCACGGCAGTCCCGGTCGGATGGCAGCCGGCGCGCAGGCCCTGCAGCTTGGACAGGCGGGTGCCATAGGTGCTGTCGGTGAACACCGGGCTGCAGGCCTGGTCCAGCGACGAGTTGGTGAACGCGCGCTGGTTGTTCTGGCCGACCATCGCGCGGGCGGTGAAGTTCTGTCCGAAGTGACCGGTGTAGGTCGCTGACCAGTTCTTGCCGCCAGTCTCGGTGATCGAATCACCGCCCCAGTCGCCGAGACGATTGTCATCCCAGGCATAGGCGTAGGACGCATTGGTGACATCGCCTTCATCGGAAAATGCCAGCAGCGCCAGGCTGTGGTTGTCATTGATGTTCCAGTCCAGCTTGGTGCCCCAGAACCCATTGCCGGACTTGTTCTTGAACCAGGTGCTGCCATCGGACGAGGTGTTGTGGCCGCGGTCGTTGCGGTCCTCGTACATGGCGAACAGGAACAGCTTGTCCTTGATGATCGGCCCAGAGCCCCAGACGTTGGTCTTCAGGAACGAATTGTTGTCGCGGCTGCCGTAGGAATGCGGGGTACCGTCGCGATGGAAATGGTCGCCGCCGCTTGAGCGCCCCGCGCTGGGCTCGGCAGTGACTTCCACGCCGCCCTTGAACTCGTTGCTGCCCGAGCGTGTGACCGCATTGATCACGCCGCCGGTGGAACGACCGAACTCGACCGAGTAGCCGCCGGTCTTGACCTGGAATTCATTGAAGAACGCGAACGGTGCCGTGCTGAAGCCGCGGCGCGTGTACATGTCGGTGACGTTGAGGCCGTTGATGAAGACTGCGTTCTCGGCCACCGAGGAACCCGCAAAGGACAGGCCGCCGAACGAGGAGTTACCGCCGACCACACCCGGTGCCATCAGCGCGACAGCGGACAGATCCTGTGCCACCGGCAGCCGGGAAATCTCCTGCCGGTTGATGTTGAATGAGGTCTCGGTGGAATAGACGTCCACCCGGTTGATCACGCGGGTACCGACCACCTGCAGCGCATCGAGGTTGGTGACACCGCCGCCACTGGCCAGGTTGACTGTGGTGGTGCCGCCGACAGCGACGCTGACCGCCACCTGTTCGCCCAGTGTCTGGCCATCGCGGCTGAGCTGCAGCCGGTAGTCACCCACCGGCAGCTGGCCGAGGCGGTAGCTGCCATCGGCACCGACGGTGACCGTCCGGGTCAGACCGGTGCCGGCATTGACGACGGTGATCTGGTCGCCCGCGGTCGCGCGGCCGGCAACGGCACCCGACACGTTCTGGGCCATGGCCGTGGTGGGCAGCATGATGCCCAGACACGTCCCGAGGGCGACGCACAAGGCCGCCCGCTTGATGTTGTAAGCCTTCATCCCCTGCTCTCTCCTGCAAGAATTGAATGGTGGTGGGGTGGTGTGTCGCGCTAGCGTTGCCCGGCTGGCAGTACCCGCCACTGGAAGTCGTAGCTCCATTGGTCGAAGTACAGGTTGCCGCCTGACCACTCGGCCTCGCCGCGCTGCGAGTCGACCGTTTCCGAGCGGTAGTGCTTTTTGGCCGGCACGAAGGCCTGGCCGAAATCGTCGTTGAACGCGATGCGGTAGCCATCGAGGCCACCGAGGTAGAAATCACGCAGCGCGGGCGTGTCGCTGGCCAGCGCACCGGTGGTCACATCCATCGGCAGCCAGCCATACGGCGCCAGGTAGACCTGTCCCCAGTCGTGCAGGTTGTTGTAGCCGCTGCCATCGTCGGAATACACCATGCCCGACTGCCAGCGCGCGGGAATGCCGTTCATGCGCAGCAGGGCGATCAGCAGCAGGGTCTGCTGCCCGCAATCGGCGTGGCCGGCACGCAGCGCGTAGTCGCTGATGTTGCTGATCGTCGAGTACTCACGCGCCCCTGCCCACGGAATGCGGTCGACCGCCGCGAACAGCCTGCGTACCACTTCATATGGGCGTGTCTCGCCCTGCAGCACCTGGTCGGAGAACAGCTTCAACGCCGGGGTGAAGCGCACGTGCGGCAGCTGCTCGGCCAGATAGGGCTTCAATGCAGGATCATTCGGCGTCGACTGCACCTTGGTCGCGTCGATTGCCGTGTGGCGCGCGAAGATCGTCACCGCATAGCGGATTTCAAAGTGCGTCGGCTTGCCAGCGACGGCCTTGGCTTCCAGATAGGCGGTGCGCTGCTGGATGCTGGCCGGGGCGATGCGCGCCTTGCCCGGCGAACTGGCAATCCACTGCACGCGCTCCTGCTGGCCGGGAATCTCGCGCGGGTACGGAATCCATGCACGTACGGTTTCGCCGGCCGGCACGGTGTCGGCCTTGACCGTGAGCGACTGGGTGAATTCGATGCGCTGCGGCAGCACAGATGTCGTGCCGCTCTGTTCGGAGACAGCAACCACGCGTGCATGATGCGCATTGAGCACTTCATTCGGGCCGGGCGGTGGCATAGGCGCATCTGCCCGACGACGCGCACGCGCCTCGTCGCTGAGCAGGAACAAGTTCGACGGTGCGCGCTTGAAGTACCAGCGCGTGCCGTCGATATCGTAGTGCTCGATCAACCCCTGCTGGTCCCAGCGCGCGAACTCCTCGTCGGTCAGGTTGGGAATCCAGCGACGCACGGCGGCCTTGGCTGCGGCTTCGTCGAGGCTGAAATCCATCTTGATGCGGCGCATGCGCTCGTACTGGAAGTCGGCGGGTGCGGGCACTCCGTCTGCGGCGAACGTCGCATCGACATCCCTGAAGCGACCGCTGTCGACCAGATCGATCAACCGCGTTTCCTGTTCACGATCGACGGCACTGCGCTGATCCGCGGCCGGTGCCGACCACGCCCACAGCAGCAGCGCGGCACCAAGGCCGGCAGCGGCAGGCAGAGACGGTTTGCGAACGGCAGGATCCACAGCGACACTTCCCAAGCGCGGGTGGTAACGGCTGTGTAACACGGGCCGGGGGACCGGTCAATAATTTATTCTTGCTTTCGTCGCCAAAAGGAATAAATATTCCAACAGGCATTCGAGGAGGGTGTGCAGCGCATGATCCTGGCTTCCCGCGAACCGCGTCGGCACTGGCCGCGCAGGTTGACCCTGGCGCTGGCCCTGGGCCTGCTGGCCCTACCCCCATTCACCCAGGCGGCCACGTCTGCACCCGACCCCGGCGCACCGCTGCCGTACGTGATCGGCCTGCATGAGGCCTACCTCACCCCGGATTACTGGGCCGCACGGCTGGACAACGCCGACGCACCGATCCTGGATCGCGCGCAGATCAATGCGCAGAACGCGCGGATGCGCACCCAGGACAACCACATCCAGGACATCGCCACGCTGCCCGCACAGCTCAGCGCCACGCAGGTGCGCGACAGCATCGGCGCGCTTTCAAGCTGGCCCAAGCGGGCGCTGTATGACGAGAAGGGCCAGGCCATCGCCCCCGGCCTGCGCACCGCAATTGAAGCCAACCTCGGCCTCGACGCGGTTCCTGCGCAGGTCGCACCGTCGTACGGGCTGGTGGTGAAGCGCGCCGCGCTGCGCACCTTCCCCACCCGCCAGCGTGTTTTCAGCACGATCGGCGACACCGACATCGACCGCTTCCAGGAGTCGGCACTGTTCCCTGGTGACAAGGTTGCCGTGGTCCATCGCAGTGCCGATGACCGCTGGCTGTTCGTGCACAGCGAGCGCTACAGCGCGTGGATCGAAGCCGATGCCGTGGCCAGCGGTGACAAAGCCACGGTCCTCGGCTACGGCGCGAAGGGCCCGTACCGCATCGTCACCGCTGCCACTGCGCACACCGCCTACACCCCCGAAGAACCGCGCGTATCGCGCCTGCAGCTGGACATGGGCATGCGCCTGCCGGTGCTGGCCGACTGGCCCGCCGCCGAACCGGTGAACGGGCAACAGGCACACGCTTCGTGGGTGGTGCAGCTGCCGGTGCGCGAGGCAGATGGCCGCCTGCGCCTGGTGCCGGCGCTGCTGCCACGCTCGCAGGACACCGCCGCCGACTACCTGCCGCTGACTCCGCGCCTGCTGCTGCAGCAATCGTTCAAGTTCCTCGGCGAGCGCTACGGCTGGGGCCACGACTACGACACCCGCGACTGCAGCGGATTCGTGTCGGAGATCTATCGCAGCTTCGGCGTACTGTTGCCGCGCAATACCAGCGCACAGGCGATCAGCCCCGCGCTGGACCGCCTGCCGTTCACCAGCAAGGACAGCAAGGCCGTGCGCGACCGCGCCGTCACCGATCTGCAGGTGGGCGATCTGGTCTACATCCCCGGCCACGTGATGATGGCCATCGGCCACATCGACGGTCGCACCTGGGTGATCCACGATACCGCGGGCGGCAGCTGGTTCGGCGCCGACGGCAAGCGTGTGCAGGCCCATCTCAATGGCGTATCGGTCACGCCGCTGGAGCCGATGATGGCCAGCGAC
Organism: Stenotrophomonas sp. Br8; assembly: GCF_014763005.1. NCBI lineage: Bacteria > Pseudomonadati > Pseudomonadota > Gammaproteobacteria > Lysobacterales > Lysobacteraceae > Stenotrophomonas > Stenotrophomonas sp. Br8. Next base: position 106,821 of record NZ_JACGTN010000020.1, read on the forward strand.
AGCGTCCGCTACATCGACCGCATCACCAACATCCAACGCCTGCGTGCCAAGAATCCCTGAATGAAGATCACTGCCATCGAACTGGGCATGCTGCGCGTGCCGCTGAAAACACCGTTCAAGACCGCGTTGCGTACCGTGGAGACCGTGGAAGACGTGGTGGTGCTGATCCGCACCGACACTGGCCACACCGGCTACGGCGAGGCGCCGGCCACCGCGGTGATCACCGGTGACACGCACGGCTCGATCATCGAAGCGATCCGCCACTTCATCGCCCCGCGCCTGATCGGCCAGGAGGTGGTCAACCTCAACCGCCTGTGCACGCTGGTGCAGACCGCGATGGAGCGCAACACCAGCGCCAAGGCGGCGGTGGAAATCGCGCTCTACGATCTGTGGGCGCAGCTGCATGGCGCGCCGCTGTACCAGATGCTGGGTGGCGGCGACCCGGTGATCACCACCGACATCACCATCAGCGTGGACTACATCGACAAGATGGTGGCCGATTCGCTGTCGGCGATCGAACGCGGCTTCGAGTCGCTGAAGATCAAGGTCGGCAAGGACATCGGCGTGGACATTGAGCGGGTCAAGGCAATCCATGCCGCCGTTGAAGGCCGTGCACTGCTGCGCCTGGACGCCAACCAGGGCTGGACCGCCAAGCAGGCCGTGCATGCGATGCGTACGCTGGAAGAAGCCGGCGTGGTGCTGGAGCTGCTGGAGCAACCGGTCAAGGCCGCCGACATCAGTGGCCTGAAGTACGTGACCGACCGGGTCAACACCCCGGTGATGGCCGACGAGAGCGTGTTCAGCCCCAGCCAGGTCATGGACCTGATCCAGCAGCGCGCCGCCGACATCATCAACATCAAGCTGATGAAGACCGGCGGCCTGTCCAACGCGATCCGCATTGCCGACATCGCCGGCATCTACGGCGTGCCGTGCATGATCGGCTGCATGATCGAGTCGAGCATCAGCGTGGCCGCGGCAGTACATCTGGCGGTAGCCAAGAGCGATGTGATCACCAAGGTCGACCTGGATGGCCCATCGCTGGGGCAGTTCGATCCGGTCAGCGGCGGCGTGCGTTTCAACGAGTCGGAAATCAGCATCAGCGATGTGCCGGGGCTGGGCATCACCGAAGTGCGGGGGCTGGAGATGCTGGGTTGATTTCTGCCTTGCCGCTGGCCTGGCGTACAACTGACTTTTGGTCGGGCGTTACTTTTCTTTTCGCGAAAAGAAAAGTAACCAAAAGAAACGCTCCGCCGGCCGCGAGCCGACGTGCTGCGCACGCCAGTGCCCTGCGCTCCTCGGTCCGCCGAGGGACGGCGCGGAACTCGCTGCGCTCAGACACCCGCGCCTCTTCGCCCTCGCCGGACCTGCGGTGCTCAGCTCGCTTGAAGGCGGACTCAACAGCAGCTCCGGGTAGATCCACGCCTCGCGTGGATGCTTTTGCCTTCGCTTTTGATTCTGCCCTTCACCGTATCCCTTTCGCGGCTGGCACGCGCGCGATCTGTCCGGGGTCGGGCGGGTGGGATTTGCAGGGGTGTCCGCGCCAAGGATGGCGCGGCCAAGCCTCCATGGACGGATTCACGGCGTCCCCTGCGAATCCCACCCGCCCGACCCATCGCATGAAACGCTCTACGCAGCCAACCGCAACGCGCCTACACATGTCCGGACGCCCCGCATGCCGCCCCTGCTGAAAATCCGCACCGAGCGCGGGCAGATGTCGGCCATCGAACGCCGCATCGCCGACTTCATCCTCGACAACGCGCACCTGCTGCGCGATTACTCTTCGCAGCAGCTGGCCAGTGCCCTGGGCATCAGCCAGTCCAGCGTGGTCAAGTTCAGCCAGAAGCTCGGCTTCAAGGGCTACCCGGACCTGAAGTACTCCATCGGCGAGGACGTCGCCCGCGCCGGTGCCGACCCGCAGCAGGCACCGGCCGCACCGGACATCAGCGATGACTACCTGCGCCTGGGCGATGCCCTGCGCCGCAGCAAGGCGCAGGCCGAGGAAGAAACCCGCCAGGCCAACCCGCGCGAGGAGATCGAACGCATCGTGCAGCTGCTCGACGGCGCGCCGAAGCTGTTCGTCCACGGCCTCGGTGACGACGGCCTGTACGCACGCGAATTCGCCATGCGGCTGTCTTTGCTCGGCCTGCTGGTGGTGCCGCATACCGATCCGATCCTGATGCTGGCCAACCTGTCGGCGGCGCGTCCGGGTGATGTGCTGTTGATGTTTTCCGAGTTCGGCAACCTGCCACAGCTGTCACAGCTCTCGCGCCAGTTCCAGGACATGGGCGGCAAGGTGGTGTCGATCACCCGCCACACCGCCAACCCGCTGCGCGCGCATGCCGATGCGGCGCTGGTGGTGTGCGCCCACGACCGCGCGCCGCAGGTGGCGCAGCTGCTGTACCGTAGCGCCATGCACGCCCTGCTCGATTTCCTGTTCGTGCTGCTCTGCCACGCCAATCCGGATCGCCAGCAGCAGCTGGCGGTGAACCTGGAACGGATCGATCACCTGCTGGATTCCTGACCGGAGCGCCCAATGAATCTGCTGCTGGCCCGCTTTGCATCCGCCGCGCTGCTGCTCGTAGCGGCCGTCACTGTCCATGCTGCTCCGCTGGACGACGCTCGCCAATTGATCGTCGTCACCAGCGATACCTGGGACAGTACGCAGGGCCAGCTGCAGGCCTTCGTGCGCGACGGCAAGCACTGGCGCAAGCACGGCCAGTCGTTCCCGGTGGCGCTGGGTCGCACCGGCAGTGCCTGGGGCCTGGGCCTGCATCCTGCCCAGGCCGATGGCCCGCAGAAACAGGAAGGCGACGGTCGCAGTCCGGCCGGCGTGTTCGCGCTGGGCAGCGCGTTCGGTTATGCCGTCACCCGGCCCGGAACGGCGATGATTTACCAGCCAATGTTCGAGAGCAGCTACTGCATGGACGTACCGGCGTCGCCGTTCTACAACCGCATCGTCGATGCAAAGAAGGTCGGCAGTGCCGCCATCACCGGCTCCACCGAACCGATGCGGCTGGACCTGCACAACAAGGGCGACGTGCGTTACCAGGAAGGCTTCGTGATCGCGCACAACCCGGACAACCAGCCCGGCAAGGGCAGCTGCATCTTCGCTCATCTGTGGCGCCAGCCCGGCGAGGCCACCGCTGGCTGTACCGCGATGCCACAGGCGCGCATGCAGGCATTGCTGGACTGGCTGCGCCCGCAGGACACGCCGCGTTTCGTGCTGCTGCCGCGGGCTGAATACCAGCGCCTGCAGGCGCAGTGGAAACTGCCCGCGCTTGAAGGAGCCGCACGTTGAGCGCCGCCGACGAACCCCAACTGCAACGCGCGGTCAGCCGCTGGCAGATCGTCGGCCTGTCGATCAACGATGTGGTCGGCAGCGGCATCTACCTGCTGCCGGCGGCCACGGTCGCCCTGCTCGGCCCCTTCAGCCTGTGGGGCGTGGTGGCCGCCGGTATCGTCGTCGCCCTGCTGGTGCTCTGCTACGCACAGGCAGCCAGCTATTTCGATGAACCCGGTGGCAGTTATCTGTACGCGCGCGAAGCCTTCGGCCGCTTTGCCGGCTTCGAGATCGGCTGGATGATCTGGCTGACCCGCATCAGCTCTGCCGCAGCGCTCAGCAATGCGCTGGCCGACGCCGTGGCGCGGTTCTGGCCATGGGCAGGCGCCGGCATGGGCCGCATCGCGATCATCGTGGTCTCGCTCGCTTTCCTGACCGGGGTGAACATCATCGGCGTGCGTTCGGCCGCCCGTACCGGCATCGTGCTGGTGATCGGCAAGATGCTGCCGCTGCTGCTGTTCGTGGCCATCGGCGCGTTCTACATCGACCCGCAGCTCGCTTTCTCCGGCCAGCGCCCGGACCCGCACGACCTGCAGCGCATGGGCGAGGCAGCGCTGTTGCTGTTGTATGCCTATGCCGGGTTCGAGAACATCCCGGCCGCGGCCGGCGAATACCGCAACCCACGCCGCGACATTCCGTTCGCACTGATCACCATGATCGTCACCGTCACCGTGATCTATGCGGCGGTGCAGATCGTGGCGCAAGGTACGCTGCCCGGCCTGGCCGCGTCAGCCACGCCGCTGGCCGATGCCGCCTCCAGCTTCGGTGGCGAGGCGCTGGCGCTGATCCTCACCGTGGGCGCGACCATCTCCATCCTCGGCACCAACAGCAACACGATGATGATGGGCCCGCGCTTCCTGTTCGCCCTGGCCCGCGATGGCTACGGCCCGAAAGTGCTGGCGCAGGTGCACCCACGCTTCCGTACCCCGGCCGCAGCGATCTTCTGCCAGGGCCTGATCGCCCTCGGCCTGGCGCTGTCCGGCTCGTTCGTGCAGCTGGCGCTGTTGTCGATGACCACGCGCCTGTTCGCCTACATCGGTACCGCGGCAGCGGTGCTGGTATTGGCCAAGCGCTATGCGGACCGCCCCGGTGCGTTGAAGCTGCCCGGTGGCCCGTTGATTCCGGTGCTGGCCCTGCTGCTGTGCGTGGCCCTGTTCGCCAGTGCCAGCTGGCAGAACATCGCCGCGGCGCTGGTCGCCTTCGCTGTTGGCGCGGTCATCTACAAGCTGCCGCGCAAGGACGCCAGCGCCGATTGACCTGCCGATCACGCTGCCGGCCCGATGCGTTAACCGGCCGATAGGCACGATCAGGCTTCGTCCACCACGGAGCCTCCTGCCCATGAGCACTGATTACCAGATCCCCGGCCGCGTACCGGAAGAAGGCACACCCCGCCAGGCGGTTTCGGACTACTGGCGCGATCGCTATACCAGCGAACCGTACTACGACAACCAGCTGTTCTTCGACGATTACGAGCCGGCGTACCAGATCGGCCACACCGCACGCGCGCAGGACATGATCCGCGCTTACGAAGAGATCGAAGGCGAGCTGGAGTCGCGATGGGCGAAGGAGCGCGGCAAGAGCCGGCTGGAATGGGCGCAGGCGCGCAGCGCCGTGCGTCGCGGCTGGGAAGAGGCAGTGAATCTGGATCCGCGCCGGAACAGCCGCGGATAACCATGCCCTGTAGAGCCGAGCCCATGCTCGGCTGGGTATCCAGAGTCGAGCCCGCTCGGCTGCCGATACACTGCAGCCGAGCGTGGGCTCGGCTCTACCACCGTCCGTCAGTCCTGTTCCGGCAGCGGCGGAATCGGCGAGGCGCGCTTGGGCTCAGCGGCATTGGCGGCAATCAGGTCGCGGGTGTTCTTCTGCACCGCCACCGCGCCAAACAGCGACAGCGCGAATGCCATGCCATAGAAACCCTTTTCGCTCAGCACCAGGGTGGCGTTCCACAGACCGACCAGCAGCAGCAACAGTGCCGACAGCAGCGCGAACCAGCACAGTGCGTAGTACAGGCCGCTCACCGGAATGCTCTCGACGCGGTCGCGCACACTCTTCTGCAGCGATACCGCCGCGAACAGGCCGAACAGCAGCAGGGTCAGGTAATAGCCCTTTTCGTTCAGCGGCATTTCGGCATTGAACAGGCCTACCAGGTAGGCCACCGCGCCCAGCAGCAGGGCCACCCACGAGGCGGCGATGAAGGCGGGCGAGGGTCGATGGATGAGGGGTGCGTTCATTGCAGATCCTTGGCAGACAGGCGGGCATGCTTTGCCCGGGCGAGAACACCCTAGACGATCCGCGCCATGCCGCACAGGGGGTAGCAGGACCTTCGGGCCACGACCGTCACCCCGCCGGTGGTATACAAAGGAGAGCCTGGCCATCCGCATCCCCTTCCGCTGGAGATACCCATGACCCGCACGCCCCTGCTGCTCGCACTCGGCCTGCTGCCGATCCTCGCCACCACCGCCTGCAATGCCGCCGGTCCTGATGCGACAGGTCAGAAGGCACCGGCAACCGCCGCGACCGCCAACGACCAACGCCCCTTCACCGCCACCGAGGTCAGCCGTTTCGACCAGCCATGGGCGATGACCTTCCTGCCCGATGGCAGCCTGCTGGTGACCGAAAAGCGCGGCAAGCTGCAGCACTTGGACCTGGCCAGCGGCAAGAAACATGAGATCACCGGTATCCCCAAGGTCGCGTACGGCGGTCAGGGTGGTTTCGGTGATGTGATCCTGCATCCGGATTTCGCCCGCAACCATGTGGTCTACGTCAGCTATGCCGAAGAAGGCACGCTGGATACACGCGGCGCGGCCGTGGCCCGTGCCACCCTCGCCCTCGACGCCAGCGGCGGCGGCCAGCTGAAAGACCTGAAGGTGATCTGGCGGCAGACACCGAAGGTCAGTGGCGAAGGCCACTACGGCCATCGCCTGGCCTTTGGCCCGGACGGCAAGCTGTGGATCAGTTCCAGCGAACGGCAGAAGTTCGACCCGGCGCAGGACATGAGCGGCAACCTGGGCAAGATCATCCGCCTCAACGACGACGGCAGCTTGCCGGCCGACAATCCGTTCGCCTCGCAGGGTGGCGTAGCCGCGCAGGTATGGTCGCTGGGCCACCGCAATGTGCTGGGCATCGCCTTCGATGCCAACGGCAAGTTGTGGGCACAGGAAATGGGGCCGGCCGGCGGCGATGAGCTGAACCTGATCGTGCGCGGTGCCAACTACGGCTACCCGATCGTGTCCAACGGCGACCACTACGATGGCCGCCCGATTCCCGACCACGACACCCGCCCGGAATTCGCTGCTCCGAAGGTGACCTGGAACCCGGTGATTTCGCCGGCCGGCCTGATGTTCTACAGCGGCAACCTGTTCCCGCAGTGGAAGGGCAGCGCCTTCATCGGCGGCCTGTCATCCACTTCGCTGGTGCGCGTTGCCTTCGACGGCGACAACGCACGCGAAGCCGAGCGCTTCAACATGGGCGAGCGCATCCGTGAAGTGGAACAGGGCCCGGATGGCGCGCTGTGGCTGCTGGAAGACGGCAGCAAGGCGCGGCTGCTGAAGCTCACGCCGAAGGCCTGATTGGCCGGATTGCCGGCCAGCGGCCGGCACTACCGAACTGCAACGGCCCCGCATGCGGGGCCGTCTGCTTTCATTGGATGGTGATGACTTTCACTTCCGTGCGCGTGCAGGCCTTGTCCAGGCACTCGCCGTTCAACCACACCTGGCCATCGCCGATCATCACGCCCTGCTGGTTGACGAAGACCTTACCGAACTCCTGCGCGGACACCGCCTTGACCACCGCCGGGGTGATGATCTTTTCGTAGTTGCGCTGGAATTCACCGGGTCCGGTGATCTTCTTCCCACCACTGATGTTCAGTGGGAAACGCACTTCTTCAACCACGGCAGGACGGTCACCCGCGACCACGGCGGTCTTGAAGGCATTGAATACTTTTTCATACTGCGCCGCATCGCCGAGCAGCGTCTCGATGCGCGCGCGGGCGTCGTCTGCTGCGGGCTCGACGGGGCTGGACGCATCCGCGGGCGTCGCCGCCGCATCCTTTGCGTGTTCCGCCGCAGCCTGCGGTGCCGCAACGGCATCGGGCGTGGTGCTGGCGGCCGCCTCGGCCGGCGTCGCACCGGTCATCGGCGGCGGCGCATCGGCGGCGGGCTCGGGCGGCGATGCCGGCTGCGAGCACGCTGCCAGCAACAGGACAGGAACAAGGTACGCCATCGTGCGCATGTGCGGTCTCCATCGATACAGGGAGTCCGATGGTAGCGCCGGCGCAGTGAGAACAACAAAAAGGGGACGGAGGGGATTAAGTCGTTTATGCCACAAACGACTTAATCCCCTCCGTCCCCTTTTCTGCAATCAGGCCTTCAGCAGCTCGAACTGCACGGCCTCACCGGCCATCGACGAGGCACACACCCACACGTCGAACAGGCCCGGCTCGGCACGCAGCACGCCGTCGCGGCCGGTGAATGCCAGCTGCTCACGGGTCAGGGTGAACACCACCTCGGTCGATTCGCCCGGCTGCAGGGCCACCTTGCGGAAGTCCTTCAGCTCACGCACCGGCCGCACGCGGCTGGCCACGCGGTCATGGATGTACAGCTGCACCACTTCCTCGCCGGCCACGTTGCCGGTGTTGGTCAGCGTGGTGGTCAGGGTCAGGGTGTCGTCCCAGCCGACACGCGCGCTGCTCAGCTGCGGCACGCCGTAGGCGAAGGTGGTGTACCCGATGCCGTGGCCGAACGGATACAGCGGCTCGTTCGGAATCTCGCGCCAGCGTGCCTTGAACTCCGACATCGTCGGCAGTTCCGGGCGGCCGGTACGCGGATGGTTGTAGAAGTACGGCTGCTGGCCGGACACCTGCGGGAAGCTGACCGGCAGGCGGCCGGATGGGCTGTAATCGCCGAACAGCACATCGGCCACGGCATGGCCGGTCTGCGTGCCCAGGTACCAGGTGATGGCCACGGCATGCGCATTGCGCACCGCGCCCTGCAGTGCCAGCGCGCGACCATTGCGCAGCAGCACCACCAGCGGCTTGCCGGTCATCGCCACCGCTTCGGCCAGCGCCTGCTGTGCCGGCGGCAGGGTGATCTCCACGCGCGACTGTGCCTCACCGCTGTAACGCTGCGGCTCGCCCAGCGCCAGCACCACCACGTCGGCACGCAGCGCAGCCGCCACGGCCGCTTCGGTGCCACCGGCAATGGCTACTTCCAGCTCGCAACCCGGCACCACTTCCAGCAGCGCATCATCGCCGATGGCCGCGCGCACGCCGGTTTCCAGGTCCACGTAACGCTGCTTGTCGCCGAACAGCGTCCAGCAGCCTTCGATGTTGTCGCGGTCCTGCACGAACGGGCCGATCAGCGCGATCTTCTGGCCGTTCTTCTGCAGCGGCAGCACGTTGTCGCGGTTGTTCAGCAGCACGATCGAACGGCGCGCGGCATCACGCGACAGTTCGTCATGGGCGGCGATATGCGAGGTATCGGCTTCGCGCGCCGGGTCCAACGAACGGTACGGGTCGTCGAACAGGCCGATGGTTTCCTTCAGCCACAGGATGCGGCGCACGCCCTCATCCAGCACGCTCATCGGCACCTCGCCGCTCTCGACCAGGCCCGGCAGGTGCTCGGCGTAGAAACCGCTCTGCATGCTCAGGTCGAGGCCGGCGGTGAACGCCTTGGCAGTGGCGTCGCGGTCGTCGGCGGCATAGCCGTGCGCGACCAGTTCCATGTCGGCGGTGTAGTCGGAGATCACCACGCCCGGGAACTTCCATTCACCGCGCAGGATGTCGGTCAGCAGCTCGGCGTTGGCGCTGGCCGGCACGCCGTTGATGTCGTTGAACGAGGACATCACGGTGATCGCGCCAGCGTCGAAGGCAGCCTTGAACGGCGGCAGGTGCACGTCGCGCAGGGTCTGCGGCGAGATGTCGACCATGTTGTATTCCATGCCGGCCATCACCGCGCCGTAGGCGGCGAAGTGCTTGGGCGTGGCCAGCAGCGAATCGGCGGCGCGCAGGTCGCTGCCCTGGAAGCCACGCACGCGGGCGGCGGCAAACGCACAGCCCAGTACGACGTCCTCACCGGCACCTTCGGCACCGCGGCCCCAGCGCTGGTCACGGGCGATGTCCACCGCCGGTGCGTAGGTCCAGTGCAGGCCGGCAGCGGTGGCTTCAACCGCGGTGGCGCGCGCGGTGCGCTCGGCCAGGTCCGGCTCGAAGCTGGCGGCTTCGCCCAGCGGAATCGGGAACACGGTGCGCATGCCGTGGATGACGTCGGCGGCCAGGATCACCGGGATGCCGAGGCGGCTCTCCTCGGTGGCGACCTGCTGGATGCGGCGGCCGAGCTCGGCGCCGACACCGTTGAACAGCGAGCCGACCTTGCCCTCGCGCACCTGCTGCAGCACCTGGTCGGCATTGCGCACGTTGGCTTCCGGGTTCACGTCCGGAGCGAACGGGCGGACCATGTCCGCGAAGACACCCAGCTGGCCGACTTTTTCCTCGACGGTCATCTGGGCAATGAGGGATTCGATGCGATCGGAGGCCACCGGCAGTCCTTGATGAAAACGTTTACAAGCCCGGCATTCTAGCGATCCCGGACGATTTGGCGAGAGGTTTCGTCATTCAGTTTCAGCCACCAGCCGGATCCGTACGGTCCGGCCGGGGGCATCGCAGCTTACTCCGAGCCGGCCAACTGGCGCTGCCCGGCCATCAACATGGCGTCGCTGGACGCCTGGAACACCCGCAGGCCAAAGGCCGGCAGGATCGCCAGCAGGTGGTCGAAGATGTCCGACTGCACCGCTTCGTACTCGCCCCAAGCGGTGCTGCGGGTGAAGCAGTACAGCTCCAGCGGCAGGCCTTCGGTGGTCGGCTGCAGCTGGCGCACCAGCAGGGTCATGTCGGTGTGGATGCCCGGGTGGCTGGCCAGATAGCGCTCCACGTAGGCCCGGAACGTGCCCAGGTTGGTCACCCGGCGGCTGTTGACCTCGGCCACGCCCTGCTCGCGCAGACGCCCGTTCCACTGGCCCAGCTCCTGCTGCTTGCCGCGCAGGTAGTCGCCCAGCAGGGCGAACTGGCCAAGGAAGGCCAGGTCGTCCTCTTCCATGAAGCGCACGCTGTGCTGGTCCAGGTACAGCGCGCGCTTGATCCGGCGGCCCCCCGCTTCCTGCATGCCACGCCAGTTCTTGAACGACTCGGTCACCAGCTTCTTGGTCGGGATGGTGGTGATGGTCTTGTCGAAGTTCTGCACGGTGACGGTATGCAGGGCGATATCGATGACATCGCCGTCGGCGTTCTGGCTGGGCATCTCGATCCAGTCGCCGATGCGCACGCGGCCATCGCCACTGATCTGTACGCTGGCCACCAGTGACAGGATGGTGTCCTGGAAGATCAGCATCAGCACCGCGGTGGCCGCGCCCAGGCCGGTGACCAGTGGTCCCAGCGCGACCCCCAGCAGGGTGGCGACGATGGACAGGCCCGCGGCCACGAACACCACGATCTTGACCACCTGCAGGTAGCCCTTGATCGGCTTGTTGCGTGCATCGGGCTTGCGCTCGTACAGGCTGTTGGCCGCATCCAGCGCATGCGAGAACGCCATCGATACGGTCAGTACCGCCCACACGATGCACAGCTTGATGATGACGTTGACCAGGCCTGGCGGCAGGTCGGGAATGAGGGTGATGCCCGAGGCGATCACCTGGCTGGGCACCACGTTGGACAGGCGCGCGATGACCCGCATCAGGTGGCTGCCACGCCCGGACTCGGCGCCCGGCAGGCGCTGCAGCAGGCGTCGCAGGCCGCGCACCAGGATGCGCTTGGTCACCCAGTTGGCCAGGCCAGCTGCGATCAGCAGGGCCGAGATCATCAACGCCAGGTAGGCGCCAGGATAGGGTTCCAGTGTGTTCTGCAGCTGTTCCAGCCACTGTACCGCCACCACTGCGTCCACCATCGGTTGTCTCCTTCTTCATTGCTGTCGAGGTTGCCGGCCAGCGGCCGGCACTACCGGGAGTTGCCAGCCGGCGGCTGGCAGTAACGGGTCAGTCCCGCGAGCGTTCGATGATCACGCCGACCGCGCGCGCGCCGCGCACCGCACCGGGCTTGCTCAGCTTCAGGCGCAGCCACTTCACGTCGAACTCGTCCAGCACGATCTGCGCGCAGCGCTCGGCGAGCGTTTCCACCAGGCCGAACTCCGATTCACGCACGAACTGCTCCAGGCGCTTGCTGACCGCCTTGTAGTTCAGGGTATGGGCAATGTCATCGCTGGCCGCCGGACGACGGTTGTCGAAGCCCATCTCCAGATCGAACACGAGGTCCTGGCGGATCCGCCGCTCCCAGTCGTAGATCCCGATCAGGGCGTCGATCGTCAGCCCTTCGATGAAAACCTTGTCCATTGCGGTTACCAGCCGGAAAACAGGCGGTCATGGTAACGGGACGGCGGTGAGCCTGCCCGGAACGGGCGATGGGCCGCCGGGCATTCACAGGGGCTGGAAAAGACAAAGGGCCCTGCTAGCGGGGCCCTTTGGTACTACCGTTTGTCCCCGGGGGGAGCTTTCTCAAGCCGCAAGTCCCGGTGGCGCAGGTGATCAGATTAGGCAGCAACCAAACTGCGGGTCAAGGCCATGTGCGACAACGCAGACCTACGTCTTGTCCCCAGCTTGAGCGCGGGAAATCGGCCACGTACACAAAGGCGTTCCCTGATGGTGACCGACTCCGTCCCTGGCCAACATCGATCTTCCCCTCACCAGCGCACATCACGATGGCTGCATACGATGCATTGAGACGCGCGCTGTCAGCGGAGCGTCTGTCGACCTACGAGAGAATCGCATCGACCTGCAGCCCTGACGTCACTGCCGAATCCCTGTACCTCTGGAACATGCGGATGTGCGGTGCGTTGATGATGCCGGTCCACCTCTGCGAAGTGGTCATCCGCAATGCAGCGGCATCGGTACTGGCGCGGCAGCATGGTCCGCGATGGCCGTGGAATGATGCCTTCCGACGCAGGCTCCCGCATCATCATCCGCCTTTGCCAGGACGGCACTGGAACAGGCAACCTGTCGCGCGACCAGTACATCCGAGATCGTCGCCAACCTGCCAATGGTGTTCTGGCAACAGCTGTTCACCTGTCGCTTCGACTCCACGCTGTGGATTCCGGCGCTCAACGGCGTACTGCGCCATGCGCCTTCGGCTCATCCCAGTGTCATCAGAAAAGCCATGCACGTTGACATCGGACGCATCCGCCAGCTGCGCAACCGCATCGCCCACCACGAACCGATCCTTGAACGCGACATCGGTGCCGACCTGGCCGCGATCGGGCGGCTGATCCACGCCCGTTGCCCGCACACCCTGGGCTGGCTGCAGCGCCATGAACGGGCGACGACGGTGCTGGCGGCCTCGCCACTGGTTGGCAAACGCTCATGACGTTGCCGGCCAGTGGCCGGCATCACAGGAACAGGTCCGGCTCAGACGGCCGGCAGCGTCGCCATGTCCCAACGCGGGGTGACGTCCACCCTCGGCGGGCTGTGCTGGCCCGCCTGCAGCCGCAGTGCGCCAGCGAAGGCAATCATCGCGCCGTTGTCGGTGCACAGCGCCGGCCGCGGGAAACAGGCCCGCCCGCCGAGGCGCTCGGCCATCTGCTGCAGGCGTGCGCGCAGGCGCGTGTTGGCGCCGACGCCGCCGGCCACCACGATCACATTGGTGCCAGCCGCTTCCAGCGCGCGCTCGCACTTGATGGACAGGGTCTCGACCACGGCATCTTCAAAGCCGCGGGCGATGTCGGCGCGGGTCTGCTCGCTCTGGTCACTGTCGCGCCAGGCCATCAGGACCTGGGTCTTCAGGCCGGAGAAGCTGAAATCCAGGCCCGGGCGATCGGTCATCGGCCGCGTGAAGCGGTAGACGCCCGGCGTGCCCTGCTCGGCCAGCTTGGCCAACTGCGGCCCGCCGGGGTACGGCAGGCCCATCATCTTGGCGGTCTTGTCGAAGGCTTCACCGGCCGCGTCGTCCAGGGTTTCGCCCAGCAGCCGGTACTGGCCGATGGCATCGACGGCCACCAGCTGGGTATGGCCGCCGGACACCAGCAGGGCCACGAACGGGGCCTGCGGCGGGTCGTCTTCCATCAGCGGCGCCAGCAGGTGACCTTCCATGTGGTGCACGCCCACGGCGGGGACCTCAAGGGCCCAGGCCAGCGACCGGGCCACGCCGGCGCCCACCAGCAGCGCCCCGACAAGGCCGGGACCGGCGGTATAGGCCACCCCATCAATGTCATTCACGCCGAGCCCGGCCTCGGCCAGCGTCTGCCGCACCAGCGGCAACAGCTTGCGCACGTGGTCACGGCTGGCCAGCTCAGGCACTACACCGCCGTACTCGGCGTGCAGGGCGATCTGGCTGTAGACCGCATGGGCGCGCAGGGCCGCGCTGCCGGACAGGTCGGTGTCATACACCGCCACGCCGGTCTCATCACAGGAAGATTCGATGCCAAGGACTCGCATGCCTGCTATTATGACGCCCCTGCCAACCCCTCGGGGGAACTGGCAGGTCTCACTGCAATCCAACAACCTGCCCCTATTCAGGATTTGCGGCTTGCAGTTTGTTTATTCGCCACTATAATGTGCGGCTCGCCGGGCGTGACCCGGTTCTACTGTGTCCCGGAGATTCCATGCCCAGCGTCAAAGTCCGCGAGAACGAACCCTTTGAGTTTGCTCTTCGCCGCTTCAAGCGCACTTGCGAAAAGGCCGGTGTGCTGGCCGAAACCCGCAAGCGCGAGTTCTACGAAAAGCCGACCCAGGAGCGTAAGCGCAAGGCCGCCGCTGCTGTGAAGCGTCAGCTGCGCCGTTCCTCGCGCGACGTCACCAAGCGTCAGCGCCTGTACTGATCGGACGCATCTTCATTGCGGTGGGCATTCCCTGCCGCGGTGGAGTCGAAGCCGGCACGCGCGAGCGTCGCCGGCTTTTTGCGTTTCCGGGCCCGGGCATCCGCCCTGCCCCACCACCACCACGAGGTTCGCCATGAGCATGAAGCAGCAGCTCACCGAAGACATGAAGGCCGCCATGAAGGGCGGCGAGAAGCACAAGCTGGGCGTCATCCGCCTGATCAACGCGGCCATCAAGCAGAAGGAAGTCGACGAGCGCATCGAGCTCGACGACACCGCCGTGATCGCCGTGCTCGACAAGATGGTCAAGCAGCGCAAGGATTCGGTCAGCCAGTTTGAAGCGGCCAACCGCGAAGACCTGGCGGAAATCGAGCGCGCCGAGATCGTGGTGATCGAAGCCTACCTGCCGGCCAAGATGGGTGAAGCCGAGATCGTCGCGGCGATCCAGGCCGCCATCGCCGAGACCGGCGCCAGCAGCGCAGCCGACATGGGCAAGCTGATGGGCGCGCTGAAGCCCAAGCTCGCCGGCCAGGCCGACATGGGCCTGGTGTCCAAGCTGGTCAAGCAGCAGCTGGCGTAAGCCAGCGTTGATCCGGTAGCGCCGGGCCATGCCCGGCGTTTCGGTTGGTCGCCGGGCATGGCCCGGCGCTACCGATGCAGCACCCGCTTCACCACCTCTTCGACCTCCGGCTGCTACAACATCCCCATGGTCGAGCAATCAAACGCCCCCACCGACACGCGTCCCCACGGCATCCCCGCACGGCTTCGTCACTACGCTGATCGCCTGCAGGACAGTTTCCCGATGGCGGTGGCCAAGCGCTTCGTCGAGATCGACGTGCTGACCCAGGCCGCTTCGGTCTCCTTCTACGCCCTGCTGTCGATGGCCCCGCTGCTGGTGCTGTTGCTGTGGCTGACCGCCTCGTTGTATCCGCCGGCGCAGCAGGCACTGATCGGGCAGATCGGCTCGGTGGCCGGCAGCAGTGTGGCCAGCGTGGCCGACACCGTGCTGCACAACGCCAACAGCCAGCCCAGCGTCGGCTCGCTGGCCGGGGTCTGGAGCACATTGCTGTTGTTCGTCGGCGCCACCGCCGTGTTCGCGCAGCTGCAGAACGCGCTGAACCGGATCTTCCATACCAGCGGGCAGCGCCTGGACGGGGTCAAGGCCTGGCTGCGCAAGCGTGTGTTCTCCTTCGGCGTGGTGCTGGCACTGGGCTTCCTGCTGATCCTGTCGATGACCGCCACCACCGCGCTGCAGGTGGTGTTCGCGCAGCTGCCTTCGGTGCTGCCTGCCATCGGCTACCTGACATCGCTTCTGCTGTACACGCTGGCCTTCGCGTTCCTGTACCACTACCTGCCTGACCGGCGCGTGGCCTGGCGCCAAGCGTTCATCGGCGGCGCCATCACCTCGTTGCTGTTCACCCTCGGCCGTTATGGCATCGGCGTCTACATCAGCACTGTTGCCCCTGGCAGCGCCTACGGCTCGATGGGCGCACTGGTGATTTCGCTGGTCTGGATCTACTACGCCACTGCCGTGTTCTTCGTCGGTGCATTGATGACCGCGGTGATCGACGAACGCCAGTACGCACGTGCACGCCTGGCCAGCGCCGATGTGGCCCCACAGGAAACCGGCCCGGCCGCCGCCAGCGAGTAAACTAGGGGACCTGCCGCCCCCGCAGCGCGCCCTGGCGGCCGCGCCCTGTCCTGTTGCCCATGGCCCGTATCCCCGACGCTTTCATCGACGACCTGCTGGCCCGCTCCGACATCGTCGAGGTGGTGGGCAGCCGCGTGCCGCTGAAGCGCCAGGGCAAGGAGTACGCCGCACGCTGCCCGTTCCATGACGAACGCTCGGCCTCGTTCACCGTCTCGCCGACCAAGCAGTTCTATCACTGCTTCGGCTGCGGCGCGCACGGTACCGCGATCAGCTTCCTGATGAACTACGACCGCCTCGAGTTCCTCGACGCGGTGGATGAACTGGCCAAGCGTGCCGGCATGGAAGTGCCGCGCAGCGAGAACCCGCGCAGTGCGCAGCAGCAGGATGACAGCCGCGAGCTGTACTCCGCACTGGATGCGGCAACCAAGTTCTTCCAGAAAAACCTGGAAGGCAGCGAGAAGGCGCGCAGCTACCTCGACGGCCGCGGCGTGGACGAAGAGAACCGCGCGCGCTTCCAGATCGGCTATGCGCCCGATGGCTACAGCGGCCTGCGCGATGCGCTGGGCAAGGACGAGCGGCGGATGAAGCTGCTCGACCGCGCCGGCCTGTTCTCCAAGAACGACCGCGGCCACGTCTACGACAAGTTCCGCGACCGGGTGATGTTCCCGATCTTCGACCGCCGTGGCCGGGTGATCGCCTTCGGCGGGCGCGTGTTCGAGAAGGACGACGGCCCCAAATACCTCAACTCGCCCGAGACCGCGCTGTTCCACAAGGGCCGCGAACTGTACGGCCTGTGGCAGGTGCGCCAGACCAACCAGAAGATCGAGCGCTTGATCGTGGTCGAGGGCTACATGGACGTGGTCTCGCTGTTCCAGTTCGGCGTCACCCAGGCGGTGGCGACGCTGGGCACTGCGACCACGCCGGACCACGCCGAGCTGCTGTTCCGCAACGCGCCGGACGTGTTCTTCTGCTTCGACGGCGACGCCGCCGGCCGCCGCGCCGGCTGGAAGGCACTGGAATCGGTGCTGCCACGCATGAAGGACGGCCGCCAGGCCTTCTTCCTGTTCCTGCCCGATGGCGAAGACCCCGACAGCATCGTGCGCAAGGAAGGTGCAGAAGCTTTCGACGAGCGCCTGAAGCAGGCCACGCCCCTGTCGCAGTTCTTCTTCGACGAGCTGACCCGCGAGATCAACCTGGGCACGCTGGACGGCAAGGCACGGCTGGCCGAGCGCGCCAAGCCGATGCTCGCGCAGATTCCCGACGGCGCGTTTGGCGACCTGATGAAGCAACAGCTGGGACAGCTGACCGGCCTGGGCGGCAACGCGCAGGCGGGCCGCCCGCAGATGCCGCAACGCGCCGTCTCGCGCACGATCCAGCCGGTGGCCAAGCGCAGCCTGGTGCGCGGCGCAATCGCCGTGCTCCTGCAGCAGCCGACGCTGGCCCTGACCCTGGGCGGCAAGCACCACTTCCAGGGCCTGCGCCTGCCGGGCGTGGAGCTGCTGCTGGAACTGCTGGGGCTGGTCGAACAACGCCCGGACATCAGTACCGGCGCCCTGCTGGAGCATTTCGACGGCCGCGAGGAACAGGCCTCGCTGCACACCTTGGCCGCGCAGACGCTGGCGGGCGATGAAGCGATGTGGACGGTGGAGCTGCATGACGCGGTCGGGCAGCTGGAGAAGCAGCTGCTGTTCCAGCGGATCGACGACCTTAACGCCAAGCAGCGACAACAGGGTCTGGACGATACTGACAAGTACGAGATGCGCGAGCTGCTCAAGGCCCGCGCCAATCTGCGCCTGTAGCGGCAGAACACATCCCCGGAGAGACCATGCTGCTGCGCCTGACCTGCCTGCTGTTGTTGTCGCTCTGCCCCGCTCTGCCGGCCTGGGCTGCGGACCCCGCCCTTGCTGAAGTCCGCCCCGGCCTGTACGCCGGCGGCCAGCCCACGGCTGCGCAACTGCGCGAACTGGCTGCACAGGGCGTGCGCACGGTGATCGACCTGCGCCAACCCGATGAAGATCGCGGCTTCGATGAAACACGCGAGGCCGAAGCGCTGGGCCTGCGCTATGTACGCATTCCGGTGGCCGGTGCCGAAGGCCTGGATGCCGCCAACGTGCGCGCCGTGCACCAGGCCCTGCGGCAGAGCCAGGGGCCAGTGCTGCTGCACTGCGCCTCCGGCAACCGCGCCGGTGCCGTGCTCGGCCTGGTCAACGCACGCTACGAACACGCCAGCCCGGAACAGGCCCTGCAACTGGGCCAGCGTGCCGGCCTGAAGTCGCTGGAAGCAGCCACCCGCGAGCGTCTGGCGATTCCTTCTCCCACCCCCTGATTCCCAGCACCAAGGAGCCTATCCACCATGACCCGCTGGTGGTCGCGCCTGCGACCGGACAACTTCACCCTCGCCCTGCTGTGCACCGTCGGCCTGGCTTCGCTGCTGCCGATGAAAGGCGCCGCCGCCCTGGTGCTCGACGATGTCACCACCGTCGCCATCGCAGCGCTGTTCTTCCTGCACGGCGCGCGCCTGCCGCGCGAATCGATCATCGGCGGCATGCTGCACTGGCGCCTGCACCTGACGATCCTCGCCTGCACCTTCATCCTCTTCCCGCTGCTGGGGCTGTTGTTCAAGCCGTTGTCGGGCTGGCTGCTGACGCCCGAGTTGTACCTGGGCGTGCTGTTCCTGTGCACCCTGCCATCCACGGTGCAATCGTCCATCGCGTTCACCTCGATGGCGCGCGGCAACGTGCCGGCGGCCGTGTGCAGTGCCTCGCTGTCGAGCATCCTCGGTGTGTTCCTGACGCCACTGCTGCTGACCGCGCTGGCCGGTACCTCCGGCGGCGTGCACGACCCGCTGCATGCCATCGGCGGCATCATGCTGCAGTTGCTGGTGCCGTTCGTGGCCGGCCACCTGCTGCGCCCATGGATCGCCGGCTGGGTGGAGAAGCAGCGCGCGCTGCTGCGCTACACCGATCAGGCCACCATCCTGCTGGTGGTGTACTCCGCGTTCGGCGAAGCAGTCACTGAAGGGCTGTGGAGCAAGACACCGCTGCTCTCGCTGTTCGCGGTGGCTGTCGTGGCCGCGGTACTGCTCGGCATCGCCATGCCGCTGATCACCTTCATCGCCCGCCGCCTGCGCTTCAACCGCGAAGACGAGATCGCCATCGTGTTCTGCGGCTCGAAGAAGAGCCTGGCCACGGGCGTACCGATCGCCAAGGTGCTGTTCGCTGGCGGCAGCCTCGGCGCGATCGTGCTGCCGGTGATGATCTACCACCAGATCCAGCTGATCGTCTGCGGCGTGATCGCCCAGCGCTACGCCAAGCGCGCGCCCTGACCGGCAGAACAGCCATCCACGCATGGCGTGGATCTACTGTGGCGCTGAGCCTACAAAAGTAGATCCACGCCATGCGTGTATTCACCGATCCACCAACGTGCCGACGCTCAGCTGCGGCATCCACACCCACAGGTCGTACTGCCGCCCGGCATCGGTATCGACCTCCGGTGCACGCGCAGGTCGCTCGAGCAGAGCCAACGCCTTGCAACGGTCCATGCACCCCCAGAAATGGCCGCGCAGGGCTTCCAGCCGCACGCTGTAAATGTCCAGATCGCGCAGCGCCGACGCCATCGGTTGCGTCTGCATTTCCGGCGGCGCATCGGCCGGCCGCTGCAGCATGGCGTGGACATTGCCGGTCAGGACGACCATGCGTGCGTCATCCGGCAGGCGCCGGTACAGGCGCCGCAGCTCCGCCGCCATGCGATCGTCGCGCGCTTGGCTGCCGCCATCACCGTTGTTGACGTCATAGCCGACCACCTCGATGGCGCGACCCTGCGCCTTCAGCGCGCGCAGGCCTTCGATCAGCGCCAGCATGTCGCGACTGCGGCGGCCATCGTGCTGATCATCGCGCACGGTCCAGAACGCACGGCCGTGCACGTGTTGGCGTGCCATCGCCCCGCCATCGGAATCCAGATAGTCACGCAGTGTGGTGTTCTCACCGCGCGGCAGTTCCAACGCCAGCACGACCGGGCCGTTACGGCTGTAGTCGTCCACCAGTCGGCGCACCAGCAGCGGTATCTCGCGGGTACCATGGAATTCGCCCAGCACCAGAACGCGGTGGTCTCCGGCATGCTAGCGGATCTGCATGGCAGCGTCGTCGGCGCGCGCGCTCATCACCATGCCCAGCGCCAGCAGCAGGGTGGCGGTCCAGCGGAAGATCGAATGCATCCCTGCTCCTTCCTTTCCTTGGGGTCAGGAACAGCAATGGCGATGCGGCAACGGCAGTTCAAGTAGATCCACGCCATGCGTGGATGCCTCAGCCCATCACAACCAGGGCAGGATCCAGTGATCCACCAGCAGGAAGGCGAACAGCGCCATCAGGTAGACGATGGAGTAGCTGAACATCTTCATCGAGAACAGCTCATCCGGCGGGTTGAGCATGCGCCAGGCGTACCAGAGGAACACGGCGTTGAGCACGATCGCACCGCCCAGGTAGAACGCCCCGCTCATGCCGACCAGGTACGGCAGCAGGCAGACCAGTGCCAGCACCACCGAGTACGCCATGATCTGCTTGCGCGTGTGCACCACACCATGGGTGACCGGCAGCATCGGGATTTCCGCCTTGGCGTAGTCCTCGCGACGGAAGATCGCCAGTGCCCAGAAGTGCGGCGGCGTCCAGATGAAGATGATCAGCACCAGCAGCGACGAGTACGCCCAGTCCGACGAGCCCTGCATGCCGGTCACCGCCGCCCACCCCAGCATTGGCGGCATCGCGCCGGCCAGACCACCGATGACGATGTTCTGCGAGGTCGCTCGTTTCAGGTAGACGGTGTAGATCACCGCATAGCCGATCAGCGAAGCGAAGGTCAGCACCGCGGTGATCCAGTTCACCCACAGCACCAGGATCGCCATCGACAGCACGATCAGCACGCTGGCGAACACCAGCACCTGCCATGGCTTGACCTTGCCCACCACCAGCGGTCGCCACGAGGTACGCGCCATCTGCGCGTCGATGTGCGCATCCAGCAGCTGGTTGATGGCTGCAGCTGCCGACGCCGCAAGCCAGATACCGAGGAAGCCGAGCACGCCGGCGCGCACCTGCTCCCAGCTGGGCACACCCGGAATGGCCAGGACCATGCCGACCAGGGCGGTGAAGACGATGAGGGCGACGACCTTGGGTTTGGTCAGGTCCCAGTACTGGCGATAGTTGGAAAACATGGAATCAGTCCGGGGCACGCAGGCGGGCCAGCAGGCTGACCAATACAAACAACAGGGCAACGGCAACGCCGTTGTGCGCCACTGCCACTTCCAGCGGCAGTGCAAGCTTCACATTGAGGATGCCGAGGGTGACCTGCAGCACCAGCAGCGCGACCAGGGCCGAGGCCCAGCCACGCATGCTCGGCAGCCGGAACAGGCGCAGGCCCAGCCACAGCATGTAGACGGCAACGACAATCGCGAACAGGCGATGGGCCATCTGGATGGCGATGCGCGAGGCACCGTCGAGCACGCCGCCTTCGTAATCCACGCCAATGCCACGCCACAGGGTGAAGCCCTCGGCGAAGTTGTGCTGCGGCCACCACTGGTTGGCGCAGCGCGGGAAGTTGTCCAGCGAGGCACTGCCGCCGCCGCACGCCAATGCCGCGTAGTTGGCACTGACCCAGCCGCCGAGCGCGATCTGGGTGACCAGCACCGCCACACCGATGCGCAGCAGCCACTTCAGCTTCGGCGCCTCGGCCAGGGTGATCGGCATGTGCGTGGCACGCCACGCCATCCACACCAGCAGGCCGAACATCAGCATGCCGCCCAGCAGGTGGCCCATCACCACGATCGGCTTGAGCAGCAGGGTCACCGTCCACATGCCCAGCAGGGCCTGGAAGATCACCACCGCCAGCGTCAGCAGCGCCGCGCGCGCCAGGTCGATGTTGCTCCAGCGCAGTGCGGCGATCAGCAGGATGGCCTCGCCGATGAGTGCCAGCACGCTGGCGGTTCCATGCCAGCCCATCATGTACAGCGGTATGCCCGCGGCCACCAGCACGCAGGCGGTAACCACCGCCGTGCTTCCAAAACGACGCTTGCGCGTGGCCAACAGGGCCAGGGTCAGGATCTCGATGCCGAGCGCGCCGGCCAGGAAGCGGTGCACCTGCTCACGCCAGGCTTTGTGCGTTTCCAGCGGACGGATCTCCGCCGCCGGATGCCCGATGGTCTCTTCCACGTGCTGCGGCCAGGTCGCCTGCCCATAGCAGGTTGGCCAGTCCGGGCAGCTCAGGCCGGCATCGGACAGGCGCACGAAGGCGCCGAACATGATCGTGCTCGCGGTCATGATCATGGCGAACCACGCCAGGCGGTGGAAATTGCGGTGCAGCGCCGGACGCGCGGAAAGGCTCATCAAACGGGACTCACTTCAGTTTCAGCAACGTGGCCATGTCCTTGCGCAGGCCTCCGAGATCGCTCCCGGGGGCATGACGCATGATCACGAAGCCGTTCGGATCGATCACGTAGACCGGCAGACCCGCCGGATCATCGACGCCGGGCAGCGCCGCGCGCAGGGCTGGCGACGGGGCCAGCGGCCGCAGCGCGGGCAGCGAGGCGATCGACGCCGGTGGCGTTCCCAGCCACAGGATTTCGACATTATCGGCGTTATGGCCGAACAGCTGCCACACCTTGCCCAGTCCCTGCGACAAAGTGACGCACTGCGCGTCGCAGGCACCGGCCGGTGCCACCAGCAGACGCCAGGTGCGCGCGTCGGGGTTCCAGGGGTAGGCCGCGCCATTGGCCAGCGTCGGTGGTTGCTGGCGCAGATCCACAGGCGGCTTCAGCAATTGACCACTGTTGCGATGCGCGGTCGGCTGCCAACCCGAGAAACGCAGGATGGCGGCCAACGCCATCGCCCCGAAGAAAACGGCGAACAGCAGCACCAGGGTCCGGCGGCCGTTGCCGCGCGCCTGCGGGGAGGTAGCAGTGTTCATGCGGGGCATTTTCTCATGGTTGGGAAAGGGATGCCGGCCAGCGGCCGGTACTACCGGGCACCGGGCCGCCTCCTGCGCCATTCCAGTACCAACGCCACCACCAGCACGGTCAGCGCCAGCCCGAACCACTGCACGGCGTAACCCAGGTGGCGCTGCGGCGGCAGCGTGTTCGGCAGCAGGTCGAGATCGCGCTCATCGCCGAACGGCAACGCCGGATCCAGCCGCAGCACGCGCTCGGGCAACGACGGCAGGCCCAGCGCGGCGGCCAGGCCATCGGCGGGAAGGCGACTGGCCAGCCAGCGCCCTGCAACATCGGTGGTGGTGAACGCCGGCCCCAGCGCCAAGCCGGCCGAAGGGGGCGGTGCCAACAGGCCACGTACGTCCACCGGCGACGGCGGTGCCGCCACCTCCGGCAACATGCGGTCGGGCGGCAGCGCGCGCCAGCCCAGGTCCACCAGCAACACGCTGCCCGCGTCGCTGCGGAACGGACGATAGATCTTCACTCCGGCGCGGCCGTGGCGGGTCTGGTTGTCCAGCAGCACCACGCCCGGCAGGAAGCGACCGTGATCGGCCACGCCATGCAGCGCGCCCTGCGCCGCCAGTGCCTGTGCCAACGGCATCGCCTGCGCCACGGCCGGGGCCTGCGCGTCCAGCAACGCCTGTTTGGCATGCATCCGCTGCAGCTGCCACAGGCCGAGCGCGGTGAATCCGGCCATTGCCAGCAGCGCCATCAGCCATCCGATCAGGCGCGTGTGCTGGCGCATCATGACAAGTCCGCGCAAACGCGGTCAGATAGGCACATCCACCCTGCCCTCGAGCCGCGCATGAGTGATTCGCTGAAGACCCTGCTGGTAATCGCGTTTCTGATCGTCATCGTCTGGAATCTGGGCGCCGGCCTGTATTACCTGCTGGTGGACCGCGGCCAGACCAAGCGCACGGTCAATGCATTGACCCGCCGCATCGGAGTGTCGGTGGCGTTGATCGTACTGGTGATCGTGTGCATCTATATGGGATGGATCAAACCGCACGGCATCGGCAGCTGACCCCACGTCAGGCCAGGCAGCGCCGGCGGCTGAGGCTGCCGACGCCTGCGCGGTCAAAGCACGTAGACGAACAGGAACAGCATCAGCCACACCACGTCGACGAAGTGCCAGTACCACGCAGCCGCTTCGAAAGCGAAATGGTTGTCGCGGGTGAAGTGTCCCTTTGCCGACCGCAGCCACATCACGATCAGCATGATCGTGCCCAGCAGCACGTGTGCGCCGTGGAAGCCGGTCAGCATGAAGAAGGTGGAACCGTAGATGCCCGAGCCGAGCGTCAGGTTCAGTTCCTTGTAGGCGTGGATGTATTCCTCCGCCTGCAGTGTCAGGAAGCCGAGGCCGAGCAATACCGTCAGGCCCAGCCAGATCAGCAGCTGGCGGCGGTTGCCCGCCTTCAACGCATGATGGGCGATGGTCAGGGTCACGCCCGAGGTCAGCAGGATCAGCGTATTGATCAGCGGCAGGCCCCAGGCCGGAATGGTCTGGAACGCGCCACCGATCGCTGCCGGGCCATTGGTCGGCCAGCCGGCCGAGTAGCCCTGCCACAGCAGCTCGTTGGTCATCACCCCGCGCCCTTCGCCGCTCAACCACGACAGGCCGAGGTGGCGGGTGTAGAACAGCGCACCGAAGAAGGCACCGAAGAACATCACTTCGGAGAAGATGAACCAGACCATCCCCATCCGGAACGAACCGTCCACCTGCCGGTTGTAGTTGCCGGCCTGCGA
Organism: Stenotrophomonas sp. Br8; assembly: GCF_014763005.1. Taxonomy (NCBI): domain Bacteria; kingdom Pseudomonadati; phylum Pseudomonadota; class Gammaproteobacteria; order Lysobacterales; family Lysobacteraceae; genus Stenotrophomonas; species Stenotrophomonas sp. Br8. Next base: position 131,378 of record NZ_JACGTN010000020.1, read on the forward strand.
CTCGCGCACCACGTCGCTGAACCACCAGAACAGGGTCAGCACCAGCATCGCCACGCCGATGTAGAAGGTCCAGCGGCCCCAGCTGGCGTCGTTGAGCCAGCTGGCCACGCCGACCATGGTCACCATCATCGCGATGGAACCGACGAACGGCCATTTGCTCTGGGCCGGGACGAAGTACACGTTGGCGTCGGTAGGTGTCTGGGCCATGGTCGGTATCCGGGTCAGGGAGCAGCGTGGGCGCCTTCCGACGTGGCGGCCGGAGCCAGCCGATCGGACAACGCATCGTTGCGGTAGAAGGTGTAGGACAAGGTGATCGTCCGGATTTCCGGCGGCAGGTCCGGATCGACGATGAAGCGCACCGGCATGTCGCGCTTCTCGCCGGCCTGCAGGGTCTGCGCGGTGAAGCAGAAGCACTCGGTCTTGCTGAAGAATCCCGACGCGCGTGCCGGTGCCACCGAAGGCACCGCGCTGCCGACTACGGCCTGCTGGCTGTCGTTGCGGGCGAAATACAGCGCCTCGTTGAGCTCGCCAGGCACCACATCCATGGTCAGCTGCTCGGGATGGAACGACCACGGCAGCCGCGAATTGACGCCACCATCGAATTCCACCCGCACGGTGCGCTTGCCACTGGCGGCACCGGTACTGGCTTCGCTGCCCGGACCACGTTCCAGGCGCACGCCGAACACCTTCTCGCAGGCGATGCGATACAGCGGCACCAGCGAGAACGTCAGCAGGAACACCACCACCGCAACGCCGATCAGGCGCGGCAGGCCGGCGCTGCGTGACGGAGCGGTGGCCGGCGTTTCGCTCATCGACCGATCACGCCGCTGAGGATGAAGCCGACGTAGACCAGCACGGCGATCGCGCCCACCCACAGCGCGGTGCGCTTGGCGCGCTGACGCTGCTGCTCGATGCCGTGGATCTGGCTGTCGCTCTGATGGAGCCGACCGCTGGTCGGCTGCGCTTGACCGGACGACACGCTGTCAGCCGAACGCGGCTCGGCTCTGGCTGCAATGATCGGGCTCTCGTTATGCATGCACCACCTCAATGACCGATATCGTCGTGGGCCAGGTCACCCGGGCGGATGGTCGGCGGCGTGGTGAAGGTGTGCGCCGGTGCCGGCGACGGCAGCGTCCACTCCAGGCCACGCGCGCCTTCCCAGGAGCGCGCCTCGGCCTTCTCGCCATTGCGCAGCGAGGACAGCAGGATCGCGGCCATCATGAACGGCGTGGCGAACATGCCGAACGCACCGATCGAGCTGATCAGGTTCCAGTCGGCGAACGCCACCGAGTAATCGGGGATGCGCCGCGGCATGCCGGCCAGACCCAGGAAATGCTGCGGGAAGAACAGCAGGTTGACGAACACGATCGACCACCAGAAGTGCACCTTGGCCCACTTCTCGCTGTACATGCGCCCGGTCCACTTCGGCCACCAGTAGTACACCGCCGCGATCAGCGCGAACACCGCGCCGGTCACCAGCACGTAGTGGAAGTGGGCAACCACGAAGTAGGTGTCGTGATACTGGAAGTCGGCGGCCACGATCGCCAGCATCAGGCCGGAAAATCCGCCGATGGTGAACAGGATGACGAACGCCACCGACCACAGCATGGGAGCTTCGAAGGTGAGCGAACCACGCCACATCGTGCTGACCCAGTTGAACACCTTCACCCCGGTCGGGATCGAGATCAGCATGGTGGCGAACATGAAGTAGATCTCGCCACCCAGCGGCATGCCCACGGTGAACATGTGGTGGGCCCAGACGATGAACGACAGGAACGCGATCGCCGCGGTGGCGTAGACCATCGCCTGGTAGCCGAACAGCGGCTTGCGGCTGAAGGTCGGGATGATCTCGCTGACCACGCCGAAGGCGGGCAGGATCATGATGTAGACCTCGGGATGACCGAAGAACCAGAAGATGTGCTGGAACATCACCGGGTCACCACCACCGGCCGCATTGAAGAAGCTGGTGCCGAAGAACTTGTCGGTCAGCAGCATCGTCACCGCACCAGCCAGCACCGGCATCACCGCGATCAGCAGGAACGCAGTGATCAGCCAGGCCCAGCAGAAGATCGGCATCTTCAGCAGGTCGATACCGGGCGCGCGCATGTTCAGTACCGTGGCGATGATGTTGATCGCACCCATGATCGAACTGATGCCGGCCACGTGGATGGCGAACACGGTGAACGCGACGTTGTAGCCGCCCTGCAGCGACAGCGGCGGATACAGGGTCCAGCCACCGGCCGGCGCACCACCGGGTAGCAGGAAGGTCAGCAGCAGCAGGCTGAAGGCCACCGGCAACAGCCAGAACGACCAGTTGTTCATGCGCGGCAGCGCCATGTCCGGCGCACCGATCTGCAGCGGGATCATCCAGTTGGCCAGGCCGACGAAGGCCGGCATCACGCCGCCGAAGATCATCACCAGCGCGTGCACGGTGGTCAGCTGGTTGAAGATTTCCGGACGGATGTACTGGATGCCGGGCTGGGCCAGTTCCAGCCGGATCAGCACGCTCATGAACGCGCCGATGACGAACATGATGAAGCTGAAACCCAGGTACAGCGTGCCGATATCCTTGTGGTTGGTCGAGAAGAACCAACGCTCGAAGAAGCTCTGCGGGTGATGGTGATCGTCGTGCCCAACTGCCGAGTGCGCCATTGCAAAACACCTCTCAGGATCGGTTGTCGCCGCGGCCGCGACACGGCCGCGGACAGTTACATCAGGCTCCGCTGGCCGCCGCGGCAGGCGCGTTGCCGGCCTCGGCGGCGGCCGGTGCTGCCGGCTGTGCCGGCGATTCACTGGCAGGCGCGGTGGGTTCGGCGGGCGCGGCAGGCGTCGCGGGTACAGGCGCCGGTTTGCGCTGCGCCAGCCACTGCTTGAACTCTTCCTTGGACACCGCCTCGACCACGATCGGCATGAAGCCATGGTCCTTGCCGCACAGCTCCGCGCACTGGCCGCGGTAGACACCGGGCTGCTCGATGCTGGTCCAGGCTTCGTTGATGAAGCCGGGAATCGCGTCCTGCTTCCAGCCCAGCGCCGGCACCCACCAGGCGTGGATCACATCGTCGGAGGTGATGACGAAACGCACCTTGGTGTCCACCGGCAGTACCAGCCGGTTGTCGACATCCAGCAGGTAGTGCGGATGGCTCTCGCGGGTCGGCACCTTGCCACTCTGCCGCATGCGGTCGGACTCACGGTCCAGGCGGCTGGTGAAGGTCACGTTCTCGCCCAGGTACTCGTACTTCCACATCCACTGGTAGCCGGTGACCTTCACCGTCATCTCGGCATCGCGGGTGTCGTACATCTTGATCAGGTTGGCCGTGGCCGGCCACGCCATCACCACCAGGATGATCACCGGGATCACCGTCCAGATGACCTCGGCCTTGGTGTTGTGGCTGAAGGTGGCGGCGACCGCGCCCTTGGACTTGCGGAACTTGAACATCGCGTAGGCCATGGCGCCGAACACGATCACGCCGATCACCGTACAGACGATCAACGAGAGGTTGTTCGATTCCCAGGCCAGGCGCGAGGTCTGGGTCACCCCCTTGCCCATGTTCAACTGCCACGGCTTTGGATCGGCCGCCTGGGCCAGCGCCGTCCCCGGCATCGACAGCAGGGCCCCCATCGCGGCGGCCATTGCAACGCACTTCGTGCCCCACCCTCTGCTTTGCTTCATTGCCTAGACCCTTAGCGTCGTCGGTTGCCGCCATCGCTGGCGGCGAGCAAATCTTCAAGCGTTTCAACAAGCGTTTGACGTTCGGCCGGCGCGAGAAAACTCCCCACCTCCACCTGCCGGCCGCTGGATGCCAGCCGGACCCTCTGGTCGTCGGTGAGCAGGCGCACCCAATGCGGATGAGCCCGGAACACCGGCAATCCACCGGGCACGGGGATGACCTCCACGTACGCCGGCACTACCCGGATCTCCTCCTGCCGTTCACCGCTGCGCCACAACGCGCGCAACGCAGCTGCCAGCAACAGGCTGTACAGCAGCGCGAACAGGGGGGCGAATGCGTTGCCGGCCACCCACCCGAAGGCGGACACCAGCCACATCACTCCCGACAACACAGCAAACAACAGGACGAACTGCCGGGCATCGAGCGCCCGTGGGGGACGCAGTCGCAGCTGCGTACCTGACCCATCCGGAGCTGTAAGCACCTCGATCATGTCGCAACCGCGTTCCTGCCGCGGGAAACGTCTTGATGGTAGCCCTGCCCTCTCGCCGGTAGCAAGGGTGCATTCACACTTTTTCCGATGCTGCAACACAGCATGACCCCAACAGCACGAATGACGAATTCGGCACAAAACTACCCGACTTTGCTGAACACGCTGAATCCACCACCGCTAGGGGCTATCAGCATTCATGAAGGTGGCTGCGCGGGCCTTCCTGAAGTCGAAAAAATGATTAAAATCGCCAAGTTTTCCACTGGCCGGACCGGCATGAACGCACCTTCCTCTCCCATTGCCGCCAGCGACGCTCCGCGTCCCTCGGCGCTGCTGTCGCCGGAACTGCCGGCGTCCCCCAACCCGTTCCGCCAGGCCATCACCGATGCCTGGCTGAAGGACGAGGCCAGCCATGTGCGCGAACTGCTGGAGCAGGCACGCCTGCCGGCCGACGAGCAGGCCAAGGTGCAGGCGCTGGCCGCCGACCTGGTCGCCCGCGTGCGTGTGCGCGCCAAGGACCAGGGTGCGATCGAAGCCTTCATGCGCCAGTACGACCTGGGCAGCGAGGAAGGCGTGCTGCTGATGTGCGTGGCCGAAGCGCTGCTGCGCATTCCAGACCAGGAGACCGCCGACAAGCTGATCCGCGACAAGCTGGCCGATGCCGACTGGGAAAAGCACCTGGGCGGCAGCGACTCGGTGTTGGTCAACGCCTCCACCTGGGGCCTGATGCTGACCGGCAAGCTGGTGCAGATGAACGACGCCACCCGCGCCGATGCGCCCAGCGCGTTCAAGCGTCTGGTCGGCCGCGTCGGCGAGCCGGTGGTCCGCCTGGCCGTGCGCCAGGCGATGAAGATCATGGGCCACCAGTTCGTCATGGGCCGCACCATCAGCGAAGCGCTGGCACGCTCGCACAAGGGCGACAGCGCCAGCTACCGCTACTCGTTCGACATGCTCGGCGAAGGCGCGCTGACCATGAAGGATGCCCTGCGCTACCTGGAAGACTACCGTCGTGCGATCCACGCCATCGGTGGTGACCACAAGGCGCGTGGTGGCCGTGCCGATGGCGACGTCAACAACGCACCGGGCATCTCCATCAAGCTGTCGGCGCTGTACCCGCGCTACGAGCATGCCAAGCGCGCGCGCGTGTTGAAGGACCTGGTGCCGGGCGTGCTGGAACTGGCGCAGCTGGCCAAGAGCTACGGCATCGGCTGCACCGTCGACGCCGAAGAATCCGATCGCCTGGAACTGTCGCTGGACATCATCGAGCAGGTGTTCGGCGATGCCTCGCTGGCCGGCTGGGATGGCTTCGGCGTGGTCGTGCAGGCCTACCAGAAGCGCACCCCGTACACGATCGACCACCTGGCCGACATGGCGCGCCGCGCCGGTCGTCGCCTGCAGGTACGCCTGGTCAAGGGCGCCTACTGGGACGCCGAGATCAAGCGCGCGCAGATCGAAGGCTATGCCGGCTACCCGGTGTTCACCCGCAAGCAGAACACCGACGTTTCCTACCTGGCGTGTGCCAAGCGCCTGTTTACCCATGCCGACGCGATCTACCCGATGTTCGCCACGCACAACGCGCACACCATCGCCGCGGTGCGCAGCATCGCCAACGGCGGCGTGTACGAGCACCAGAAGCTGCACGGCATGGGCGACGACCTGTACGCCGAAGTAGTGCCGGCCGACCGCCTCGGCCTGCCGTGCCGCGTGTACGCCCCGGTCGGCTCGCATGAAGACCTGCTGCCATACCTGGTGCGCCGCCTGCTGGAAAACGGCGCCAACTCCAGCTTCGTCAACCGCATCACCGACGAGCGCGTGCCGATCGCCGACCTGGTTCGTGATCCGGTCGAGATGGTGTCCTCGTTCGAATCGATTCCGCATCCCAAGATCCCGCTGCCGGTTGACCTGCTGCGCAGCCAGAACCACGACAGGAAGAACTCCATGGGCGCCAACCTCGCCAACGACAACGAACTGCGCGCCCTGGCCGAGCAGCTCAACGCTGCAGTGAAGCCCTGGCAGGCCGCACCGCTGGTGCCGGGCGCGAACCCGACCGGCGCATCGCTGCCGGTGACCAACCCGGCCGACACCCGTGAAGTGGTCGGCCAGTGGCAGGCCGCCGATGCTGCCACCGTGCAGAAGGCGCTGGCCAATGCTGTGGCTGCACAGCCGGCCTGGAACCGCACCCCGGCCGCCAGCCGCGCCGCCATCCTCGAGCACGCCGCCGACCAGCTGGAAGCGCGCATGCCCGAATTCATGGCGCTGTGCGTGAAGGAAGCCGGCAAGAGCCTGCCCGACGGCATCGCCGAAGTGCGCGAAGCGGTGGACTTCCTGCGCTACTACGCCAAGCAGGCGCGCGAGCAGTTCAGCCACGCCGAGAAGCTGCCCAGCCCGACCGGTGAATCCAACGAACTGCAGCTGCACGGCCGCGGCGTGTTCGTCTGCATCAGCCCGTGGAACTTCCCGCTGGCCATCTTCCTGGGCCAGGTGGCTGCGGCACTGGCCGCCGGCAACAGCGTGATCGCCAAGCCGGCCGAGCAGACCAACCTGATCGGCTACTACGCGGTGAAGCTGCTGCACGATGCCGGCGTGCCGGCCGACGTGGTGCAGTTCCTGCCGGGCGACGGCGCCACCGTCGGTGCTGCGCTGACTGCCGACCCGCGCGTGGCCGGCGTGGCCTTCACCGGCTCCACCGACACCGCCCGTGCGATCAACCGCGCGATGGCTGCACGCGATGCGGCCATCGGTGTGCTGATCGCCGAGACCGGCGGCCAGAACGCCTTCATCGCCGACTCCTCGGCGCTGCCGGAACAGCTGGTCAAGGACGCAATCGGTTCGGCCTTCACCTCCGCCGGCCAGCGCTGCTCGGCCGCACGCGTGCTGTTCGTGCAGGACGACATCGCCGACAAGGTGATGACCATGCTCGCCGGCGCAATGAAGGAACTGAAGGTCGGCAACCCCGGCCAGCTGTCCACCGACGTCGGCCCGGTGATCGATGCCGACGCACTGCAGATCCTGCAGGACCACGCCGTGCGCATGGATCGCGAGGCGCGCCTGATCGCGGCTGCCGAACTGTCCGCCGAAACGGCCAACGGCACCTTCTTCGCGCCGCGCGCGTATGAGCTGAAGGACCTGGGCCAGCTGCAGAAGGAGATCTTCGGGCCGGTGCTGCACGTGATCCGCTGGAAGGGCGACCAGCTCGACGCGGTGATCGACCAGATCAACGCCACCGGCTACGGCCTCACCCTGGGCGTGCATTCGCGTATCGACGAAACCGTCGACCGCATCAGCAACGGCGTCCACGTCGGCAATGTCTACGTCAACCGCAACCAGATCGGTGCGGTGGTCGGCGTGCAGCCGTTCGGCGGCCAGGGCCTGTCCGGCACCGGCCCCAAGGCTGGCGGCCCGCACTACCTGCTGCGCTTCGCCACCGAGAAGACGGTGACGGTGAACACCACCGCCGCCGGCGGCAACGCCTCGCTGCTGACCCTGGGCGACTGATTCCAGGCGTCATGCGGTAAACGAAAAACCCCGCGAAAGCGGGGTTTTTTTTGTACATTGCCGGTAGCGCCGGGCCATGCCCGGCGACGATCACGCCGCCACGCTGAACCGGTTGTCCGCACGCTCTGCCAGCTCCACCTGCACCCGCGCAATCCGCGTTTCCAGATCGCCTTCCAGCAACACGTAGTCGACCCCACGCGCCTGCAGCTGCTGCAGATACCACGTGTGCTGCTGCATGCGGAATTCCTGCCCCACCCGTGTCCCATCCTGCTCGAACGGGATATCCGGGGCACACAGGAACAGCAGGTCGTACGCACGCGCTGCGGCCCGCTGCAGCGGTTCGGGCGCTGTGCCGAACATCCAGCCGCTGTAGCCCAGCGTCACCAATGGCGTCGTATCGCAGAACAGCCAACGATGCGCGTGCGGCGCGGCGCGGTCCTCGTGCTGCAGCTGGGTCGCAGCGATGCGCAGCAGATCCGGCGCCTGCAGCTCGCCGCCCTGCTGCTCCCACAACGTACGTCCGAACTCCGGCACCCATGCCGTGCCCAGGCGTTCGGCCAGCACCTGTGCGAGTGTGGTCTTACCGCTGGACTCGCCACCAATGAAGGCCACGCGCTGCACGTAGGCCGCATACACATCAGCTGACAGGCTGTGCCGGTGCACATGCGGATCGGCGCGCAACTGGGTCCCGCAGGCCTGCCCGATATCCAGGGTGCGTTCCAGGCGCTCATGGCGTACCGGTGCGCCGAAGTGCGCAGCCAGCGCCTGCGCGAAGCCGTCGCCATAGTCCTCACCGGTAAACACCGCCTGCACCGGTCCACCGAACAGCGTCATGCACAGCCATGCGGTAAACGCGCGCTGCACCTGCTCGTCGTCCTTGTCCTGCGGCAGCTCGCGTACCGGTACCCCTTGCTGCTCGCACATCGCCGCCAAACGCGCATCATCGAGTACCACGATGGTGGCCTGCGGAAAGCGCACGCGCAGCCAGCGTTCGCGGCGCTCTGCGCTATAGCCGGCAAAGCCCGGTTGCGACCAGCCGATCACCAGCAGCTGCGCGCAGCGTGTAGAAGCGAATTCGATCAGGCGCTCGTGGCCAAGGTGCAGCGGGCAGAACTTGCCGACCACCAGGCCCCGCGCAGCGTACTCAGGCAACAACATCGGCCGCCCTGGCGTCATCCCGCATCAGGTGCCGCCAGTGACGCAGCGCCACCAGTGCGTTGATCCAGAAGCCGATGTACAGGATCGAGGTCAGGTGCAATCCACGGCTGTAGTACAGCGGCACCGCGATGGTGTTGACCAGCAGCCATACCCACCATGATTCCAGCTTGCGCCGCATCATCAGGATCTGCGCGATCACGCTCAGCACCAGCACCGCCGAATCGATGTACGGCGCATAGGCATTGGTCAGGCGGGTCAGCATCCAGCCGTAACCGAAGGTTGCCAGCACCGCCAACGGCAGCAGCCAGCTCCACGCGCGTGCAGGCAAGCGGGTGATCGGCAACGGCGCGCCATGGTCGCCACGCAGCCATTGCCACCAGCCGAACACGCTGATGACCACGAAGAAGAACTGCAGCACCATGTCCGCGTACAGGTGCGAGCGCTCGAACACGGCGGCGAACAGCGCACAGCCGACGATGCCCAGCCACCACGTATGCACGTTGTTGCGACCGGCCAGCAGGATCGAACCGGCAACGGCAATGTTGGCGGCCAGCTCCAGCTGGAAGTTCGGGTCGGACAGGTTCATCGCGTTATTGTCGCGTAGATCCATGCCATGCGTCGTCGGCCCAGTAGATCCACGCCATCGTCGTCTGACCAGTAGATCCACGCCATGCGTGGATGCAGATCCCCGAAAAAAAGAAGCCCCGCTTGCGCGGGGCCTCCTTCGTACTGCTTCAGGCAATCGCCGGAATCAGAACTTGTACTGCATCGAAGCAGCCAGCACGTCGCCGGTGACCTTGTACTTGCCGGTAACGGTGTTGGCCGTTGCCGAGGTCGAGTTGACGTTCGGATCCTTGGTGAACAGGTGGGTGTAGCCCACGCTGTATTCCATCTTCTCCGACGGCGCCCAGGTCAGGCCCAGCGACAGCCACTTGCGGGTGGTATCCGGCACGCGGACGTCACGGTGGGCGTCGGTGGTTGGGGTCTGGTCGTACGCCAGACCGCCACGCAGGGTCAGCTGCTCGTTCAGACGGTACTCGGTACCGATCGAAGCGAAGGTGGTGTCGCGGTAGTGGAATGGCAGCACGCTGTCCGGCTGGTTGGAGTCATAGTCGACGCGCACTTCGTCGAACTTGCTCCATGCGGTGCGCGACACGTCGGCCATGATCTTCCACTGGTCGTTCACGCGGTGCGTGAAGCTGACGGTGGCGCTGGCCGGCAGGGTGATGGTCGCCCGGCCGTTGCTGTCGATGAAGGTACCCGGTGCGGCGCTGGCCAGGAAGGCGGCGGCGTTCTGCGGGATGGTGAAGTCGGCCTTGCCGTCGGTGATCTTGTGTTCGACTTCCGAGCGGTAGCTGAAGGCGATGTTGGTGCCTTCCACCGGGCTGACGGTCATGCCCAGGGTGTAGCCGATGGAGACTTCGTCACCCTTGATGCGCAGGTAGCCATCAGCGGTACCCGGCGAGAAGCCGAGCTGTGCAGCCTGGCGTGCAGCCGCCTGTGCGGCAGCCTGGGCCTGGGCTGGGGTGCGGCCGGCCGCCAGTGCAGCGGCGGCGGCGCGCTGCTGGGCGCTGGCGTTGATGGCGGTACCGGTATCGACGGCGCTGGTCAGGTCGACATTCAGGCGCTCGGCGAACACCGACGCACCGAACGACAGGTACGGGTTGACGTCATACGAGAAGGCCGCACCCAGGTCGATGGCCTGCAGTTCGGTCTTGACGCCGTTGTAGCGGCCGACCCAGTCACGGTCGTATTCGGTCTTGAAGCCGAACGGCACGGTCAGCGACACGCCGAAGTGCATGTTGTCCTTCTCGCCGAACGGCACGTGGAAGTACGCGGCCGGAACCGGAGCGATCATGCCGGCGTCGCCGCCGTTGCCGCCGGAAATCGGAGCGCCGTTGGCGTAGCGGCCTTCGCCGCGGAACTTGGCGCCGAAGCTGATGGCGCTGACGTCACCCTGGATCTGGGTGCCTTCCAGCAGACGCATCGAAGCCGGGTTGGTGGCGACCACCGAGGCATCGCCCTCGGCGGAGGTCGAGCCGGCGAACGCGCGGCCCAGGCCCTTGGCGCTGTTTTCCTTCAGCTGGAAAGCGGCGGCGTTGGCGTCGGCGGCGGCCAGCGCACCGGCAACGCCGACGGCCAGCAGGGTCAGGCGGGCAATGGTGGAAGCAGTTTGCATCGTAGTTCTCTCTCCGGTAAGCGGTGATGGTGCTCTGAGTGCGCCTGCGCCCGTCAGGCCGGATGGCCCTTCGAAGCGCGCCGGATTCCCCTCCCGACATACGACGCCGTATGCGAGTATTACCCAGAGCCGTTAATGAAACAATAACAGCGGCGGCGCTTTTTTCGCCGCAAAAGCTGAACAGGACTTTCCCCGCCAAAAGCGCCCTCGCGCTAGGCTTACGCCATGTTCGTCTCCCTCCCCTCGCGCAAGAAGGCGACCCTGCGCTGGGCTACACCCGTGCTGTTTGCGGCACTGTGGCTGGCATTCCTGTGGTCGATCTCGCGCCCGGACGACGCCCGCGGAAGCCTGTGGCTGGACTGGGGCGCCCTGTCCACCGGCCTGACCCACCCGCTGGACTGGTGGGCGACCCTGCAGGACGGCAGCGTGCTGCGCCTGTTCACTGCCCTGTTCCTGCACGCCGACTGGTCGCACCTGCTGGGCAACCTGGTGTTCCTGCTGATCTTCGGCCTGCCGGCCGAGCGGGTGCTGGGTCCGTGGCGGTTGCTGCTGCTGTTCCTGGTGGGCGGGGCGATCTCGAACCTGGTTGCCATCTACACCATGGGCAGCCCGGACCAGATCATCATCGGCGCCAGTGGCGCGGTGTCGGCATTGATCGGCGCCTATCTGGCGCTGTTCCCCGGCGCGCGCCTGGGCGTGGTGATTCCGCTGGGGCTGTTCCTGGAATTCGTGCGCGCCCCGGCCTATCTGCTGATCGGCGTGTGGGCCGCGCTGCAGGTGGTGTTCGCCTACATCGGCCCGACCTTCGGCATGGTCGCCTGGTGGGCGCACATCGGCGGCTTCGTGTTCGGCGTGGTGTACGGCATGTACGTGCGCGCGGCGATCGCACGGCGCCTGCGCAAGCGGCACGGGTTCTAGCGTCCGCTAGCCGCGTTCTGCGAAACGCCCGAGACGTGCTCGGGCGGCGTTCGGACATCAGTCGAGCATGGCTCGAATCTACAGAATCAAGGCTTGGCCGGGATCTCTGCGGGCTTTGCTTCAGGCTTTGCCTCAGGCTTTGCCTCAGGCTTTGCTTCAGGTTTTGCTTCAGCCTTGGGCTCCGCCTTCGGCGCCGGCTTGGCGGCGGCCTTCGCTGCCTTGTCCGCTTCAGCCTTCGCGGCTTCTGCCTTCAAGCGTGCCGCCACCGAACCCGGGTTCTTCAGTTCGGCCAGCGCATCGTTGATCGGACCATCGCCCGGCAGCACGGCGCCTGCGTGGTAGCCCTCGGTGCCTTCCTCGTCACCGCGCAGGTGGCCCGGCAGAGTCGCTTCACTGTAATCACTCAGGCTGGCCGGCAGCGCCTCATCTTCCGGACGCGGGGCGGCCTTCAGTTCCACTTCCGGCACGATGCCGGTGGCCTGGATCGATTTGCCGCTGGGCGTGTAGTAGCGAGCCGTGGTCAGCTTCACCGAATCGCCGTTGTCCAGCGGCAGCACGGTCTGCACCGAGCCCTTGCCGAAGGTGCGGCTGCCGATCACGCGCGCGCGCTTGTTGTCGCGCAACGCACCGGCCAGCACTTCCGATGCACTGGCCGAACCGGCATCCACCAGCACCACCACCGGCGCACCCTTCAGCAGGTCGCCCGGAGTGGCGTCGAAGCGTGCATCACTGATGCTGATGCGGCCACGGGTGCTGACGATGTTGCCCTTGTCGAGCAGGTCATCGGCTACCTGTACGGCAGCGGTCAGCAGACCACCCGGATTGCTGCGCAGATCCAGCACCAGACCCTTGAGGTTGCCGCCGGACTGCTTCTGCAGCTGCTGCAGGTGCTTCTGGAAATCAGAGCCGGTATCGGCCTGGAACGTGCTCAGGCGGATGTAGCCGTAGCCCGGCTCCAGCAGGCGGCTGCGCACGCTGGTCACGCGGATCGTCTGCCGGGTCAGGCTGACGTCGAACGGCTTGGGCTTGCCGTCGCGGACGATGGTCAGCACCACCTTGCTGCCGGCCGGACCACGCAGCGGTTCGCTGGCATCGATCGCACTGATCGGCTTGCCATCGATGGCGATGATCAGGTCGCCGGCGAGGATGCCGGCCTTGGCCGCCGGGGTGTCGTCGATCGGCGAGATCACCTTCATGCTGGCGTTGTCCGGCTGCTGCTGCAGCTCGACGCCGATGCCTTCGTAAGCACCGTTGGCCTGCTCGTCGAACGCCTCTGCATCTTCCTTGTTGAAGTAGGTGCTGTGCGGATCGAGGTCGAGCAGCAGCCCGCGCACGGCCGACTGCATCAGCTTGTTGTCATCGACCGGATCGACATAGGCTGCGCGCACCGCGTTGTAGACGGCCACGAAGCGGCGGATATCGTCCAGCGGCACCTTCGAGGTCACCGCCTCCTCGCTGCTCGCCGCCTTCCCGGGAGTTTCCTTCAACGGGATGGGGGCGGTCTGCTGGGCCCAGGACAGGGCCGGCAACAGAGCCAGCAAGAGGGTGGCGGTACGGGCTGCGCGCATGGATCACTCCTGTCGACGATGGCATCGTGCCCAAGGCACATGCACCGATTATGCGCGAAGCGTGGCTAAATTCCCGTTGAATCCGGCCTCGTGCGGCCAGCCGGAATTCAGCGCCGCTGCAGCCAGCTGTCCGGATTGACCGGTTGCCCACCACGGCGCAGCTCGAAGTACAGCGCCGTCACGCCCTGGCCACCGGAGTTGCCGACCTTGGCCACCGCGTCGCCACGGCTGACCCGCGCGCCGGCATCCTTCAGCAGGGTGTCGTTGTGGGCGTACAGGCTCATGTAGCCATTGCCATGGTCGACGATCAGGATCATGCCGTAGCCGGTCATCCAATCGGAGAACACCACGGTGCCATCGGCCACAGCGGTGACGGTGCTTCCGGCAGGTGCGCCGATCAACACGCCGCTGCTGGTGCGGCCGTCCGGCAGCTTGCCGCCATAGCGGGCCAGCAGATTGCCCGACAGTGGCCAACCCAGGCCACCGACCTTCGGCGCTGGCGCCGAGGCAACCGCCGGGGGAACCTTGGTCGGTGGCGGCGGCGGGCGGCCAGCTGCGGCCGCCTGTCGGGCCGCGCGCTCGGCGGCGGCTTTCTCGGCGGCAGCCTTGCGGGCGGCGGCACGGCGCTCGGCTTCGGCACGGGCCGCGGCAGCGCGCAGGTTGGCCAACAGGGTTTCCAGCGCCTTGGCGTCCTGGCCCAGTGCCTGTTCCTTCTCGCGCTTGTCCTTGAAGCGTTCTTCCAGCGAAGCCACGGTCTGCGCGCGTTCGCGACGGTCCGACGCGAGCGTGGCGACCTGCTGCTTCTGCTCCCGCTGGGTACCCTGCAGGTGCTGCTGGCGTTGGGCGATCTGCGTCTGCAGTGTCTCCAGCTCCTTCAGATCGGCCGTCAGCGTGGTGATGCGCTGCGCACGCTCGCGCTGCAGGTAGCGGTGATAGGCCAGCGCACGGTTGGCATCGGCCACCGTGTCCTGCGAAAGCAGCAGCTTCAGCGGGGCGTGGTTGCCAAGCTGGTAGGCGGCGCGCAACAGGCCGGCCAGTTCGCGATTCTGTTTTTCCAGGTTGGACTGCAATGCATTGCGCCGCTGCTCGGCCTGGGCCAGCGCCTGGGCCTGCTCACGCAGTGCCGCCTCGGTCTGGGCCAACGTGCGGCCACTGCGCGCGACTTTTTCATCGGCCTCGCGCAACTGCTGCGACGCCTGTCCGCGCTGGCCCTCGATCTGCCGGCGCTCCTGCGCCACGCCCTTCAACTCGCTGCGCAGCTTCTGCAGCTTGCGCTCGGCCTCGCGGGTGGAAGCGGTCTGCGCAGCGCCCGGCAATGGCAGCGCCAGGGCAAGCGCCATTCCCAGCAACAGGCAACGTCCACCGCGCAGGGTGGCGATGTGATGCCGGCGTGAGGGGAAGGCGTTGTTGCGCAAGGGCTTTCCAGTGACTTCAGGCAGATGCGGAGACGTGCGGGGAATGGTGACATCTCCGCACGCGGCCTGCCAGCCGCACAACAACGAGGTTCCCATGAAAGCTCTCTCCATTCCGCTGCTGTTGGGCATTGCGCTGGCCACTGGCCCGGCCTGGGCCCAGGCGGATGTCAGCAAGGTCAACGGCAGCATCAGCGCGGATCCGGGCCAGCGCTACGGCAAGCTGGACACCGTCAATGGTGGCATCCGTGTCGGCGAAGGCGTGGAAACCGGCAGCATCGACACCGTCAACGGCGGCGTCAAGGTCGCCGATCGTGCCCGCACCGGCAGCATCGAGACCGTCAACGGCGGCATCCGCATGGGCCGCGAAGTGACGGCCCATGGCGATGTCAGCACGGTCAATGGCAGCATCTTCAGCGACCAGGGCAGCCAGATCGAGGGCGGCGTGGAAACCGTCAACGGTGGCATCGGCCTGGTCGGCAGCCGCGTGCGCAAGGACGTGGAGACCGTCAACGGCGACATCACCATCGGCATCGGCTCGCAGGTCGGCGGCG
Source organism: Stenotrophomonas sp. Br8 (assembly GCF_014763005.1). Classification (NCBI taxonomy): domain Bacteria; kingdom Pseudomonadati; phylum Pseudomonadota; class Gammaproteobacteria; order Lysobacterales; family Lysobacteraceae; genus Stenotrophomonas; species Stenotrophomonas sp. Br8. The sequence goes on from NZ_JACGTN010000020.1 coordinate 146,817, forward strand.
GTGTGCATGTGCGCAAGCCGAACTTCAGTGTCTCGCTGACGGCCAGTCGCAAGCCGCGGGTCATCATCGGCCCCAATGCGGTGGTCAGCGGCAGCCTGCTGTTCGAGCGCGAAGTGGTGCTGTATGTCCACCGCAGTGCACGCATCGGCGCGGTCACCGGCGCCGATCCGATCCCCTTCGATACCGATACCGCCCCGGCCGACTGAGCCTGCAGCTTGGGCGATACTCCAGATACCGGTCGCGCCTGCTGCGCGGCCGTCCCTTGTGTTTCCAGGAACCGATGATGCCCCGCAAACTCCTCCTGTGCCTGGCCGCTGCGGCCGCGCTCAGCGCCTGCAAAGGCGAAGACACCCCCGCGCCGGCGCCCAGCGCCGACAGCACCGCCAAGCCGGCCCCGCACACGTTCTCAGCCGCGATCAACGCCGCCGACTTTGCCGAGATGGTGAAGACCCTCGCCTCTGACGAGTTCGAAGGTCGCTCGCCGGGCAGCAAGGGTGAAGAACTGACGGTCAACTACATCCGCGACCAGATGCAGCGCATCGGCCTGCAGCCCGGAAACGGCGACAGCTGGTTCCAGGACGTGCCGATGACCGAGACCACGGCTGATGAATCGACCGTGCTCACGCTCAACCAGGGCGGCAAAACCACCGAACTGAAGTTCGGCACCGACATGGTGGTGGGCACCCGTACCGGCCAGACAGAAGTGAAGGTCGATGCCAGTGACCTCGTCTTCGTCGGCTACGGCGTGGATGCACCGGAGCAGAAGTGGAACGATTACGCCGGCCAGGACTGGAAGGGCAAGACGGTGGTGATGTTCGTCAACGACCCGGGCTTCCATGTCGATGACGAAAAGCTGTTCGACGGCAAGCGCATGACCTACTACGGCCGCTGGACCTACAAGTTCGAGGAAGCCGCGCGCAAGGGTGCCGCCGCCGCACTGATCGTGCATGACACCGCGGGCGCTTCCTACGGCTGGGACGTGGTGAAGAACTCATGGGCGGGCCCGCAGTACGACCTGCCGGCCAAGGACGACGCCGAACCGCGCCTGCCGGTGCAGGGCTGGTTGAGCGCCGACGCGGCCAAGGCGTTGTTTGCCGGCGCCGGACTGGATCTGGACCAGGCCTACAAGGATGCCAGCAAGCGTGGCTTCAAGCCGGTGCCGCTGAAGGCGACCGCGTCGGTGGACCTGAAGAGCAAGGTTGCGCAGAAGCAGTCGCGCAACGTGGTGGGCGTGCTGCCGGGCAGCAAGCGCGCCGATGAGGCCGTACTGTACATGGCGCACTGGGACCACCTCGGCAAGCACGAGGGCGAGCAGGGCGACAACATCTACAACGGTGCCGTCGACAACGCCACTGGCGTGGCCGGCATCCTTGAGGTGGCCGAAGCCATGACCCATCAGGAACCGAAGCCGGAGCGTTCGGTGGTGTTCCTGGCGGTGACTCTGGAAGAGTCCGGTCTGCTGGGTTCGAAGTACTACGTCGCCCACCCGACCTTCCCGCTGGACAAGATCGCCGGTGTCATCAACATCGATGCGATGTCGGTGGCCGGTCGTGCCAAGGACGTGACGGTGACCGGCTTCGGCAGTTCGGAGCTGGAAGACATCCTCAAGCCGCTGGCTGCAGCCCAGGATCGCACCCTGCACGGCGAGACCTCGGTGCAGAGTGGCTTCTATTTCCGTTCGGATCACTTCAACTTCGCCAAGGCGGGTGTGCCGGCGCTGTATGCCGACGGCGGCGAGGACCTGCGCGACGGTGGCGTCGAGGCGGGCCGCAAGGCGGCCGCCGATTACGGTTCCAACCGCTACCACGGCCCGAAGGACGAGTATGACGCGGCGACCTGGAAGCTGGATGGCACGGTCGAGGACCTGCAGCTGATGTACGGCGTCGGCAAGGAACTGGCCGGCGGCGATCGTTGGCCGAACTGGTACGAAGGCAATCCGTTCAAGGCCGCCCGCGACACGATGATGAAGGGCAAGGCACCGGCCGCTGCGGCGAAGTAAGTCCGCCTGCCGTTGAGCTGTACAAAAAGCGGCGCCCCTTGGGCGCCGCTTTTTCATGCGCGGCTGCCGGCCATCTGCGTGATGCTGGGCACCGGTAGTGCCGGCCGCTGGCCGGCAACCCCATGAACTTGACGCAGCTGCACGTGGTTGCCGGTCAGCGGCCGGCACTACCGTGGTTTACGACGGGCAAAGAAAAACCCCGCTGCGTGAGCAGCGGGGTTTTGGATGTAAACCCTGGCGATGACCTACTCTCGCATGGCTTAGGCCACACTACCATCGGCGCAGCTACGTTTCACTTCCGAGTTCGGGATGGGATCGGGTGGTTCCATAGCGCTAATTTCACCAGGGAGACGGTTGCAGCAGCGCTTGCAGCGCCAGCTCGCGTACTTGCCCTTGGGGCGGAAGGAACTCAAAAAAGCAGAGCCTTCACTTAATAGAGAAAAACCCCGCTGCATGAGCAGCGGGGTTTTTAGGTATAAACCCTGGCGATGACC